>NZ_JAUBRC010000020.1:39660-123300 GCF_036701635.1 Microcoleus sp. N9_B4
GGGAAGTGGATTTGAACCACTGACCTTCGGGTTATGAGCCCGACGAGCTACCAGGCTGCTCTATCCCGCGTCGCTTTGTCTCTCTCTAGTGGTTTCCAAAAACAAAACCCTGAAACCTTAACGATTACAGGGTTCGTTTAAATTTGGTGGCGGGAAGTGGATTTGAACCACTGACCTTCGGGTTATGAGCCCGACGAGCTACCAGGCTGCTCTATCCCGCGTCGCTTTTTGTCTCTTTACTAATATAAACATATCTTTCTGAAAATTGCAACCCCTAAATCAAAAAAAATTTTAGATCGTGGGAGGGGTTGCTGAAATCGTCTCAGAGTATTAATCGCCCTAAAGCATCGAAACTTCGCCGACTACCTCCAAGCGCTTGAACTCACTAAGAGTGAGGTAAGTTTCCGAAAGAGTTTCGGCGATCGTCGGAGTAATCCACCCCAACTGCTTGAGCAAGTGAATCGCCACAGCAAATTGAGCGCGCTTTCCTCCATCCGTCACCTTAATTGCCAAGCCCATGCCTTCGCCAACCCGGCCAATGCACTGCACCCCTTCGGCCCCCGACTTGCTCACCAATTCCCCTTGAGTCAAGCGCATCAGTTCTGTGTCAAATTTGCCCTCACCGGCAACCATCATCGGGTGATGAGTCATAGCGCGGACAATCCGCTCCATCTCCACATTGTCGCCGGAAGCCAACTTAGCGTACAAAGACGCCATTTGCCCCAACTGCAACAGATAGGTAGGAGCGCCGCAGTCGTCACGAGCGCTGATAAACTCTTCGGCAGGCATTGCCAGCAAGTCAGCCACTTTGCCCAAAATAAGCTGCTGGACAGGATGTTTGCGGCGTAAATAAGTGTCCAGTGGCCAGTGCAGTTGCTGGCAGACAGCCAGCATTCCGGCGTGTTTGCCGGAACAGTTGTATTGCAGGGCGCTCTTTTTGCCTTCGGGAATGGGGCATTGAAGTTTAGAGGGGTCAATGTCGCAGCGCCACAGGACGTTAAATACCTGGCGCGATTGCTCGATCGTACCTTGATGGGAACTGCAAATAATCGCTAAATCTCGATCGGTCAATTCGTAGCGTTCTAAAGTGCCGCTTGCCGTCACAGCCAAAGCTTGAAAAGGTTTGAGAGAAGAACGGACAAATGTGGCCGTTTCCGAGTTACCGGCAACAGACAGAACGCGCCCGCGCTTGTCGCAGACAGCCGCCTGGGCGCGGTGCTTCGATTCCACAATACCTTCGCGCAGTAGTGTGACTTCCAATTCGGCAGCTTGGGTTCGTTTTCCCCTTGTCATATCAATTTTAGATTTTAGATTTTAGATTTTAGATTGGGGTTCAGGAAGTTATGAGTTGCGAGCTGCCAGTTAAGAGTTATAAAGTTAATCTTTCTGCGATCGTTTCTGACTCATGCACTCCGTGTGCGTTGTGGGCTCTGGGCGGCAATCTCAAAACTCAAAACTCCCTTGCATTCCCGATTACAAACAACTCCAAGTTAGTCCCCCGGCAACCAGCAATACTGTCAAACCATAAAATGTTTGCCGCAGACGCCTGAGAATTGGTTCTAGTTGGTAGTTGACAATCAACTGATCTTGAAGCAAAACTTCGGGAGTTTTAGGCCAAGATTGACAATCGTACCAACCAGACTCTTCGTAGACGACCGTGGGATTTGAAAGGCGCGATCGCACGTAGAACCAACCCAAGTAGAGTCGCAGCAAAGCTAATCCTAGAATAAAACTGGCACCTGCGGCACCGCTGAGGACAAACTGAGCTGGATACTTGACAGGAGCAAAGCTAGAAGCAGCTATCGGGGCCGATACCAAGCAACTCCAAGCCCAAACCCAAGCTAGTTTTGCCAGGTATCCGGGCCAATTGAGTGTTACCCAGCTAAAAAACCAGGATTCTTTAAGTTCTTGGTATTCATTGATCGGTCGCTGTTCTTGCGGAACGGGACAAATAGAAGCAGAAACGTCTTTCACATTAGCCATCCTCACGGCGTGGTGGAAAAGTCAATGCGTTCGGCGTGTCCCCAGAACGCTTCTAAATTGTAGAACTCCCGCTCTTGAGGCTTCAAAATGTGAATGATCGCGTCGCCGTAGTCCATGACTACCCAACTAGCGTCTGATAGGCCTTGTGTACGCAGTGGCAAGCGTTGCCACTCTTCTTCCACTTGGTCTGCTATCGCTTGGGATATGGCTCGTACCTGCACGTTGGAAAATCCGGTGATGATCGCAAAGTAGTCTGCCAAATAGCATACTTCTGCCACCCGGAGCAATACAATATCTACTGCTTTGCGGTCATCGGCTGCTTGGGCAACGGTCATGATCATGCCACGGGCTTCGTCTGAGGAGGTGCCGGCCGTTGCTGTAGACTGGGCCCTGGAATATTCGAGTTGAGTTAGATCTGACATTCAGTGTTTAATTTCCTAATTGATAGGGTAAGGGGAAAAGGGTGCGCTATTCGCTTTCGATTGTTGGCAGTTTGAGACGGGAAATAGGAGTTAGTTGAAGCCAAAAGTAAGGACAGGAGTGCTGATAAATTTTACTTTTAACTTGTGATTTGTTCGATCGACTTCTGGGTCGAATTTCCTGTTTCCGGCGATTCGCGGGCCATTTGCAGCGCCCAATTCCGCGTAAGTACGGTGCGGGGGTGGATGTAGCAGCGAGTTTCTAGCAAATATTTAAGAGAATAATCGCTAGTTTGCCACACGGCTGCATAAAGATTTTGCAAGCTTGCCTCGCGCAGTGCTTCTAGTTGGGCTGTGTTGCCGCGGCTCGGCTCTATGGTATCTGCTACAAATACGGTACAACTGAGCTGACTCATGTTTGGTCTGCCGAGGGTGTGATTGGCGATTGCTTCCAAAATTTCTCGATCGACCACTCCGAATTCGTCTCTAGCGACGATCGCGCTCGCGTCTGCGTGCAGCAAATGCGGGTGCGCTTCCAACACTGAGTCTAACTCTAAACCTTCCTTCTGGGCCATTTGTAGCAGCAGTTGAGGTTTGAAGTATTTTGCCAAATCGTGCAACAAACCGGCCGATCGGGCTTTTGCTTCGTCGAGGCCGTAATGGCGAGCCAAGTCACCTGCTACTTGTTCGACTCCGAGGATGTGTTTGATACGGGCAGCAGGAACGCGCTCACAGAGCCAAGCTAGGACGTTTTCGCGCGCGGGTGCAAGTGTCAAATATTAACTCCAAAATTGTATGAGCTACTATTTTAGCGTTTTCTTTTAATGGACTGCTGTGTGGCGTAACGGCGGTTTCGTGACATCTGCGGTGCTTCCGGGCGATCGGCTGTTTGGGAGTCCCTACTCGAACAATTAGTCTAATGTAGTTGGTATTTTTGGTAATTATCTCATTTTTTATATTTTTAGTCAGGGCCATCAAAGGTTATTTTATAGTTGCTAGACTTCAGGCTTGTATGGTAATTTTGATTGCCATTTTGTTAATAAGGGGATGTTCGCTAAAAATATTAATCGAAATAGCTGTTATTAGCAGTCAAAAATCTTTATGAAGTTATTGCTATTTAACTTTTAATTTGTGCATTAATGTCGGTCTGGATGGATTGATAAAAGTTCCGGTTCTGGTATCTTGAGGAATTAAATGAATCGATCCTCAGTATTTCTTTTTTTTGTTTATCTTAACGAGCGTTATTTCTGTACTGCTTGGAACATTTTTTGGCACTGTCACCACGATCGGTTTCAATCGCTTATATTATTTCGGCAAAGGCTCCAATATTTTCTCACCATGACTCGCTGCCACCGCCGCAAATAAAGCTTCATAATGATTCAAAGCTTCCTCAAATCCGTAATTCTCCACGGCATAATTTCTGCCCTGCTCGCCCAACGCATCCACCTTAGCAGGGTGCAAGTACAAATCCTCAACCGCCTCAGCCAAAGCCTGCGGATCTTCCGGCGCTACCACCACCCCGCCACCGCTCTGCTGCACTGCTTTCTGGGCCGTACCAGTTTCAGGAACCGACGCCAAAATTGCCCTGCCGCTGGCGAGAATTACTTGAATTTTTGAAGGCATATTGAAGTTAGTAACGCGGCGCTTTTGTACTACTAAACTAACATCAGCAGCAGCTAACAATTCGGGCAATTTTTCTCGCGGTTCAAATGGCAGCAACATTACATTATTAGCTTTGTAAGTTTCGCAATCTTGTTGCAAGCGCGCCAGTGCTGTTGATTCCCCCACAATTACAAAAGCAATTTCGGTTATGTGTTTCAAACGAGCCGCTGCTTGGACAACTGTTTGCAAGCCTTGAGTTAGGGCAATATTGCCAGCATAGAGAACGACAAATTTGCCCTTGAGTTTGTGAGTTTCTCGAAATGAGTTACTTTCCTTGGGTAAGGGCCGAATGAAATTGACATCAACCCAATTGGGAACGCAAACTATTTTTTCCGGGGGTACTCCCTGAGAGTGCAATTTTTTGACAAAACCGCTATCGATGACGCTGACTTGGCTGGCTGTGCTGTAGGCCAATTTTTCCAAAGCGTCAGCAATGCGAACTAGCAGTCCGTTTTTTTTGACCAAGCCGACGCGCACGGCTGCTTCTGAGACGATATCCTGAACGTTGAGGACGATCGGGCAAGCGCGAGTCCAGCCGTAAAAGGCGACTGGGACGCAAATCGGTAAAGGGGGCATTGTCGAGAAAATCACGTCGGGACGCCAGCCTCTGAAGGCTTGGACGGCGCTGGAGACGACAAAACTGCCGTCTAGCACAAGTCGGTCTAGGAGGCTGGGGTGGGGGCCGTTGACGCGTAGATAGCTGCGCTGAATTGTGACGCCGTTGTGTTCTTCGGTGAGGTAAAATTTGCCCTCATATTGCGGATAAATCCGGCGCTGGGGGTAGTTGGGCATTCCTGTGACGACTCGGACTTGGTGCCCGCGCTTGACTAGACCTTGCGCTAGTTCTGTCATCAGGGGGGCAATGCCGATGGGTTCTGGATAGTAGTTATAGGAATAAATTAGAATACGCATAATATTTATTTTGAAGCAAATTGTCCTGCAGCCGCGTGCATCGAGCCTACACCCGCAGAATTGCAGAGGATTTGGTTGGGTTCCGGGTAGGACAATAGGGGGCGAGGGGATCTTCCACTCCTGGGGAAAGAAGCCGCCCTGACCGGGCGGGTATCGCGCCCTCAGCTAATGTTTTTTCGCATTACCAGGCAGTTGCGGCGATCGTCGGTACGGATATACCGAAGGTCGTCTGTGAGCTTGTACATGAACACCAGTCCCCTTTCTCCTTCTCGATCCAAAGGATCGCGCTGCTCTTGCATGATCGAGTGCAGCTTTGCTTCTAAGTTGAAGGGTTGACCCCTGTCCCAAATCCTAATTTCTAAGTAATCGGCAAACACTTTTACCTCAATGTCTATGGGCGTCGCGGGGGGCAAGTTCTGGTGAGCGTGGCGGACAGCGTTTGTAAAGCCTTCGTTGATTATCAGCCGGCACTGCCACCAGAAATCCGCTGGCAGCAGGGGCAAAACGATATTCTCCAACCATTCCAAAACGGATGTTAAAGCATTCAGGTCTGTTTCAACCTGAAGGTGCTGCTCAGCCTTTGGTTGCTTGTCTTTCATCTTTCTTCCCCCTGGTCGGCCCCCACCACCGCTGTACTCAGCGCCGGAGGGAGAGAAAAAGGAGGGCAAGGTCTTGGCAACATATTAGTTAAGTCAAGCTTGAGTTGAAGAAGCCCGTTTTGCCTCAAGGTGAGCATTCCTTTCGCACCATTTACTCGCACAGCAAATGAGAGACTTCCGATACTGTAACCCGCCTCGGTAGGGCGTTTAAATAGGGAAAATTCCCGAGTCAGCTTGCGAGGCAGTGATTTAAGCTTCGACCGTGTTAGCAGTCGGTACTTTTCTAAACACAGGTCAGTTCTTCTCGTCCTCGACAATCATGCTGGGATCGTTCGAGTATGACCTCGAACTCGCCAATTGCTAATTATTAATGCTCTGATTGCAGAGCTGGCAACTAGCTGTGCATTTTCTGGGCGTGTGAATTTTAACACTTAATGCTAACGTAGGTATCGCTAGCGATCGTCTGCTTGACTAAGTATCGAGTTCGAGTTCCTGTCCCCCGTCGGCAACAGCACCTCAAAGTTTAGCGGTGGGTAATTGACCGCTCCTACATAGCCCCGCTATTTTTGTTAAACAGAACTGTTACGGTTTTAACAATTAGTTTCAAGTCATACATCAGGCTCCAGTTTTGTTGGTATTTTAAATCTAAACGGATGACATCTTCAAAATCGCGGACTTGAGAGCGACCGTTGACTTGCCATTCTCCGGTCATCCCGGGTTTGACATCCAAACGCTGCCACTGAGGCACTTCGTAGCGCTCAACTTCGTCTGGGGTAGGCGGTCTAGTGCCGACTAGACTCATTTCGCCTTTGAGCACGTTCCAAAACTGCGGCAGTTCGTCGAGGCTGGTTTTGCGTAAGATGCGCCCGACTTTGGTAATCCGCGGGTCGTTGTCATTTTTGAAAAATGCGCCAGAAGCCTGGTTTTTGATTTGGTCTTTCATGGCTTCGGCGTTGGTACACATCGATCGAAATTTCCAAATCCGAAATTGTCTGCCCATCCAGCCACAGCGGGTTTGACCGAAAAATATCGGGCCTGGATCGTTGATAGTGATAGCTGCTGCTATAGGTACGAGCAAAATTCCTGTAATCATCAAACCGACTATTGCCCCAACGATGTCTATCAGTCGCTTCACCCACGATTGCACTGAGGGGTGGGTCATCGGTAGCTGATTGTCCGAGGGGTTTGTCTCTCTGGGAGTTGAGGTTGCAGAGGGCTGCTCGATCGTCAGCACTTGATCTAGGCTGGTGAGAGCAAATACTGCCATCACCTGCGGCTTGAGGCTTCGGAGCACCAAGTCACTCTCTCGCTGTTTGGCAAATTTCAGATTGCTGACTAAAGCACCGATCCCGCTACTGTCGATGAATGTCGTCTGACTGAAGTCTAGGACAATCTTGCTGGGAACGGTGCTGCCCGAAAAAAGTTGCTGGCAGGTTGTCTTGAAGTTTACGGCTTCAAGTACGCTCAAGCGCACGGGTATGTGAACTGAGGGAATCTCGTCCGAGTACGTAACCCGAAAATCTGCCTCTGGGGTTTGACTGACCATGAAGTCCTGGTTTCAAATTTCAAGCTGATGTCTTTAGCCTATTCTGTCCTAGCAGCTCCACCTTTACCAAATATTATGGTTAACAAAAGGCTAGCTTTATACAAACTTTACAAAAACGCCTGCAAACTCGCCCGCCGAGAATGATATCAAAGGCAAAAATAGACTTAAGTCTACCAGTGCCAGTTTTGGCCGAAAGATTTTTGAACGCAGTCGCTGCCCAACTTTGACATCGGAATCAAGATTTTTGTGGATTCAGGCCGATTAATCTTGTCGTTAATCATTTTGGTGCCTGTCTTGCACGGGATAGCCATCGCAGTTAACAGTTAACAGCTAACACAGAAGTCAACAGTTAACGGTTAACTGGAAAACCCCCGTAACAAGCGTCGGGGGATGAGCTTAAGAATTGTAGACGTTTTCTGACTGGGAGGTTTCGCGGGTGATGGGTTTGACTTTGGCTTTGGCTTTGGCTGCGTTGCGTTTGAGGGCCTGGAGACGAGCTTCGTATTTAGCCCGCTGCTGTTTTTTGGAGGTTTGCTCGATTAAAGTTTTTAAGGCGCTGCCGAGGCTTTTGTAGGCGTTTGGGAGAGTGTAACCGAAGCGGGTGGCCAGGGCGAGGGCTTTTTCGTCGGCGTCTACTGCTTCTTTTAAACTTTTCTCTCCGTTGTTTTTTTGGAAAAGTCTCCAGCCGGAGACGCCACACAGGGATAGGGCCAGTAGCAGCAGCAAGCCGTCTTGCACCCAAAGTTCGCCGACGGCGCCGCCTAAACCAATGGCGAGGGCTGCCATTTCCCAACCGTCTCTGGGGATGGTGTCGTTTTGGATTCTGGCGACTTCGTGCCAAAATAGGAGGTTGCGCTGATCCATTGCTAGCTGTTCCCAGCGGATCAGGTCTATTTGGATTTCTACCTGGTCTTTGCCTATTTCTTCGCTGCGGATCAGGGTAGGATTAACTTCTATTGTTTTTTCTACTGTTACCCAACTTTGGAGTTCTGGGGGCAGTATGTTTTTCAAGCGCCGGATCTCACTCATCTCGGCTCTTGCTGTAGAGGTTGCATAGGATGTCATAGCTCCGGCCTATTGATTTTGCAAAGGTTAATATATGTCTATTTCTGGAGTATAGCAAACCTTGAATCCAAATATAGTCTAGCAACGGGGGTCGATCGACCAATACTTGCAATTTTACTTAATTTTACTCTCTGGGGGCGATCGCAACTGCCGACTCGATCATTTCCTTTGGACTATTTGAGCGAGGGACTGACACTCATCTAAGGGATACAGTACCAGTTATCCTACTGCTATTTCTGGCTTCTTCTTTGATCATCTTTCTCGGCCAAAATAGCGTTTTTGGTGAATAAGTTATCGCTGTTTTCTCGATTTTTATACCTTGGCTGTCTGCCAGGTTAATTAACCGCTTTCAATATTCGATAGTAACTTGACCATGATTTAAATATTACATCATAATTTCACCTAGAAATATCTTTCTAGTTCTGATATATTTTGGTTTGCGGGTTGAGACAGGAAGTCGAGGCGTTGCGGAGATCTGTTTAGCCGTGATATTTTAACTTTAATTCCGCGATTCCCGGCTAAGTATTTTCTGTGAGTTTATGCCAGAAAAGTTGTTGAAACTTCTAATCATTTTTCTATTTCTCGATAACTAAATCCTTTTAATCTGAGTTAAACAGCTTGCCCTTTATTCCATTTTATGAGATTTTATATGCGATCAAATCTTGCAACTCTTCTAGTTGTTCCTTTATCTTATATTTTTTTTACTGCGCTGATTAACGGTATGAACCAACTTTTTTCGGAAGTTACAAAACTCACCATACTTGGCTTATGGCAGTTACGAACTATTCAATTCATACCTGTCTTAAGCAACGCTAAATGATTAAAGTGACTTGAGAATACCGCTTTCCAACTGATAAATTGCTGCCATGATTCCACTTTCAGGATTTGTGAGCAGCGACTTTTTGACATCTTTCAAGTATTCTACAATGTGTTCCCGCAAAATCGGTCTTTCTACTTTGACTGTGTGATTATAATCCCACAAATCCCAAATGATAATCCCGATGCCGACAATTGGATCGATTAAACTTACTCCCAACTGACTAGCAACTGTACCGCCTGTTTTTGTGGCTACCTTGGCGGCGGCTTTGCTGGCAACTTTTGCCGTAACTTTACTACCAACTTTAGCTGCGACTCCCAAAATTAAGGGTTTAGCAACTAAGTAGCCGCTGCCGCCCACTAATACTTTTAATGATAAATTCGAGACATTTCCTTTATCGCTAATTGTGGTAGCAATATCGTTCAGATATTTGTCCCACTGTACTTGCGGTATATTATAATTGTTTTGAACAATTTTCACATTCTTGCTAACTTCTGATATATACAAGTTAGCAGTATCTTGAGTGATTAATTGAAAGCGCAGTTGAGCGTTTTTGGGAACCAGCACGCGGTTAGCAAATTCTCTTTGAAAGTCTTCGGTTAACTTTTCGGAAACAGCTTGAGAAGCTGCTGTCATATCAAATCTGTTGAGTACGGCAGATTTCACGAAATTAAAAGGTACGGTAAACTCCATCTTTTTTTGATTGAAGTAATCGAAGTACCAATCGAGGAAACTGTTGTCAACTCGTGCGATCACTTCAGTTTCCCATTTGTCCAATTCTTTGGAGGCGAAAGTTTCGGCTGTTATATGGGATTGTTGGATGGCGTTTTTAATTTCTTGGTTGACTTTGCTAAAATCGTGCGGTGGCGAGACTAAAACTGCTGTGGTTCCGGTATTTGTTAGTGACTGGGAAATTAGAAAGTTACCTAATAGGGGAATGATGACTACTAAAATTACGATCGTCCAAATCATCGGTGTCACTGTTTTGATAAACTGACCGATAACTCTGAGACGTTCTGTTTTCTCTGAATAGCTAATTTTTTCCTTGTCTTGGCTCATGGCGGTCGATCAATTGATGAGGGGCTAGTTCCGATTATAGGCGGCGCTTCCTGAATTGTGTTACGGGCGTGTGGCCTGGGATTCTGGAAAAGTTGGGGAAAAGTCCGCGCGAAGGTATCCCAAAGGGAATCGCCAGTTTTTAATTCTTGACTGCATAGAAATTAAAGTGGTACTATTTTTGAATATATCTCAAGCTGTTAATATGACCTTAGATCCTTTGCTACGCAAGCTAGCAGCCATAAATCAAGCTTTATCTGCCATTTCAGCAGAAACCTGCACGGCGGCCGGATGCAATCAAGCAGTTTCAAAACCCGGTCACAAATTATGCTACGAACATTGGAAAGCTAACAACGCTCAACCCGTGTCAGCGCCCAAACCTAAACCCCAACAATCCTCTTCCCCCTCACTTCTGTCCGCTACCAGCATCAGCGAGAAACTAGAAATATCAAAGCACAAAGTCAACCCAATTTTAGCAGAGTTAGGATTGGTAAACAAAGAGCGCAACGGCTGGGTAGCCACTAAGCGGGGAATTGGTTTTGGGGCGGTGCAAAAAACCTACCCTCAAGATAACACTCCTTATGTGCTTTGGCCAGAATCTATACTGACAAATCAAGTTTTTCTGGCGACTATTGAGAGTCTTAAAGGTGACAATGCAGAACAGAGCAAAACAGAAGTAAACACAAAGCTAGGGTTCCGCGAGAAGTTTCGGGCGAGTGCACAGCATCGAACAACCGACGGTCATTTTGTGCGGTCTAAAGCTGAAGTTTTGATTGATAATTGGCTCTATATGGCGGAGCTAGTTCACGCCTATGAACGCCGATTACCCATAGAGGAAGAAGCTTACTGTGACTTTTATATTCCTGGGGGTAAAGTGTATATTGAATACTGGGGATATGAGAACAACCCGGAGTATGTGGCGCGTAAGGAAGTGAAGCAAGAACTATATCAGAAGTACGAACTCAACCTGATTGAGTTAACAGATGAACACATCAAGAATTTGGATGATTATTTGCCGAGAATGTTATTAAAATTTGGCGTCATTGTAAATTGATTGAAAAGTACGATCGCACTCTTCATCCGCGTTAATCTGCGTTAATCTGCCTGTATCAGCGGTTCATAAAAAAATAAAAGAGCGATCGCCCTTGAAGCGTGCCTCAAACTCGATCGTCCTTATCTGATTATCTTTTAGCCTGCTTTACTTAACACAACCAGAATGTACTGGTCAAGACTAACTCCTTCCCTTTCCGCTTTTTCTGCTAAACTCAAATGTAGAGATTTAGGAATCTGTAAAGATAGACTTCCACTATACTCAACCTCGGTTGCAGGTAAAGGAATCTCATGTCCGCACTCATAAGCAGTCTCTATCCACAATTCCCTAGCTTCCTCAATGTTCTCCATTGCTTCTGACAAAGTTTCTCCTACAGACATACAACCTGGAAGGTCTTTGATGAGGACTGTATAGCCTCCTTCTGGATCTGGGTAAAAACTTATAGCATATCTCAGGCTCAAGTAATATTCTAAAGATTTATTCTTCACTTCTATCTTCTGATTCATTGCTCCATTCCTCCAGTTTCAATAGCGCAACAATTTGCTTTACATATATTCCTTTTACCTTTTGACCGCCTTTTTTAGGAACTGTAATATTTAATCCATCAGCATTGACAAAAGTATGGTGACTTCCTTTCGATCGCTTTTCTTCAAATCCAAAAGCTGTTAGAATATAGCCCACATCGTCAAAGCGCACTTCTGGTGGATTTGCTAAAAATTGTTCTACCAGTTTTCCTAACTTTCCCATGAAGTTTTACAGATGCTTGTACTATTCTAATAAAAAAGGGCGGGCCTTGCCCACCCTCGCTAGGAGTCAGGTGAAATTCACAAATTAAACCTTCGCTTCATTCTTCACCAAATTACCCCAACCCAAATCCTTCAGCGAATTATTCCGGCGCAGCGGACGAGTCACCAACTCCAAAATATCCCGCGCATTACCAAACCCGTGAATCTGAGCAAAAGTAAACTCAACAGACCACTTAGTATTAATCCCCCGCGCTTCCAAAGGATTAGCGTGAGCCATACCAGTAATCACCAAATCAATATTCTGCTCGTAAATCCGCTGAAGCTGATTGTAATTGTCCGGTTTCTCCACAATCCGAGGAGTAGGAACTCCCATCTCGTGACAAGTCTTTTCTAACAACGCCAACTCGGCAGCCTGATAGCGCTTGTCCATGTAAGGAATCCCAATTTCCGGGCAAGTCATGCCGCAGCGAATCAAGAAACGTGCTAAAGAAATCTCTAGCAAATTGTCTCCCATAAAAAAGACAGATTTACCGCGAATTATTTGCAGGTAATCTTCCAAACCAGCCCAGATTTGCGCTTCTCTTTCATCCAAACCTTTGGGTTCAATGCCCAAAACAGAGCAAATCTTCTCAATCCAAGCGCGAGTTCCGTCAGGGCCGATCGGGAATGGCGCACCAATTAGCTTACACTTGCGGCGGCGCATCAACGTAGAAGCAGTGCGCGACAAGAACGGATTCATACCCGATACATAATAACCTTCTTCCAAGACTGGCAATTCAGTGTAGCGCTTGGAAGGAAGCCAACCGGAAACTTTGATTCCTTGCTTCTTCAATTCTAGAGTTAGCTGAGTAACAACCGGATCGGGCAAAGAACCAAAAAGTACCAGCGGTGTGTGCTTGACATATTCGGATTCATCTGCTGCAACTTCCTCTTTTTTCTTACCGAAATTCAGCAGTTGAGAGATAGCATTTCTTTCTTGCTTCTGAGCTTCTACAACAGGAGCTTTGTCAGGGCATTTAGCAGCCATCGCTGCTAAAACGGTATCTTCCCCTTGAGTAAAAGCGTAATCCAAGCCGTTAGCGCGGGCTGTGACGATGGGAATGCCAATTTCTGCTTCGAGTTTCGGTGCTAACCCTTCCAAATCCATTTTGATGATTTCGGTGGTGCAAGTGCCGATCCAAACAATTACACTGGGGTTACGATCGCGCTTAATTTGCAAGCACAGCCGCTTCAACTCATCATAATCGTTTAACTGAGCGGAAATATCGCCTTCTTCCAACTCAGCCATTGCATAGCGAGGCTCAGCAAAAATCATCACGCCCATGGCGTTTTGCAAGAAATAGCCGCAAGTCTTGGTACCGATGACCAAGAAAAAGCTATCTTCAATTTTTTGATAAAGCCAAGCTACGCAGCTAATCGGACAAAAAGTGTGATAATTGCCTGTTTCGCATTCAAAGTTTAAAGCTTCCGGTTCATTAGTAGTAATAGCAGTCATATTTCAAATGTTCTCCCTTTAAATTGTTTTTCGTCTCGAACAGGACTTGCGGCGGAGCGAGGAAATACCTGGATTTTGCGATCGTCTCGGTGCGATCGCCCAGGAGAGGAATAGGTTGTTTTTCCTTTCGATCACGAACAGGCGCAGTGGCGAGAAAACACCTGCGAAAGCGCGATCGCGACGCACAGCGAACAATAAATAGAAATACCTATTTTTGGGCTAATTCCTGTGAAAAATAGATGCAG
This sequence comes from Microcoleus sp. N9_B4, assembly GCF_036701635.1. Taxonomy (NCBI): domain Bacteria; kingdom Bacillati; phylum Cyanobacteriota; class Cyanophyceae; order Oscillatoriales; family Microcoleaceae; genus Microcoleus; species Microcoleus sp. N9_B4. The sequence goes on from NZ_JAUBRC010000020.1 coordinate 53,257, forward strand.
CCCACTCACTATTTCCGCAGCAGCCGCAGCATCCAAAATTCTGGCTAAAAAATTCTGCGCGAGGGCATACAATCCCTCACAGCAGGGATTTAGTTTACTTCAAATCGCTAAGGAAAAAAGCCTTTTGGCAGTTGTGAGTTTGAGCTAATTAAAAATTAACAACTCGCAACTCACAACTCACAAATAGAGCGGGAAACTTCAAGACTAGAAGAGACGCGGGCGATCGCAACAACCTCACTTAAAATCAGATAAAAAGCCGGAAATTTCTTCATCCTCATCGTCGGAATCCAAATCGCCGAGACCTAGAGCATCTAAATCATCTTCGTCAGGATCTCCGGTAGTTGCTTCCCCCAGATCGTCGAGTCCGAGATCATCGAGGTCATCGTCATCAGATACAGAGAAATCGTCGATACCGTCATCGTCCAAGTCACCCAGATCCATGTCTAGGTCATCTGAGGTCGCTGTCCCAAAAGGATCGGGTATTTCTTCGGCGACAAACTCTTCATCTTCTTCCCCAAACGGATCGGAAATCCCCGATTCGAGATCTCCAGAGGTCAAAGTCCCAAATTGTGAGGCTTCTTCTTCCTCGTCATCGCCGAGGTCGAGACCGCCCAAAGCCAAGGCTTCTTCTTCCTCGTCATCGCCGAGGCCGAGACCGCCCAAAGCCGAGGCTTCTTCTTCCTCGTCATCGCCGAGGTCGAGACCGCCCAAAGCCAAGGCTTCTTCTTCCTCGTCATCACCCATATCAAAGTCAGATATGGCGTCTTCCTCATCGTCGCCCATATCGAAGTCAGATACGGCGTCTTCCTCATCGTCGCCCATATCGAAGTCAGATACGGCGTCTTCCTCATCGTCCTCGATACCTAGACCGTCCAAAGCCGAGGCTTCTTCTTCCTCATCGTCCATGTCGAAGTCGGAGACCGCTTCTTCCTCATCGTCCATGTCGAAGTCGGAGACCGCTTCTTCCTCAAACTCATCGAAGGATTCCTCCTCTGAGCTCAGTGCTGACGCCGCAGCAGCCAGGCCAGCGACTCCGGCGGCTCCGGCGACTACTCCGGCTGCTGCTAAGGCAGCACCGCCCAATTTATTAGATTTGGCTGCGGGTGCAGCAGTTGCAGTTTGAGCGGCTGCGGGTGCAGCAGTGGCAGTTTGAGCGGCTGCGGGTGCAGCAGTGGCAGTTTGAGTGACTGCGGGTGCAGTAGTTGCAGTTTGAGTGACTGCGGGTGCAGTAGTTGCAGTTTGAGCGGCTGCGGGTGCAGTAGTTGCAGTTTGAGCGGCTGCGGGTGTTGGAGATTTACCGGCCGTCTGCGGCGCGATATTTGAGGGCATACCCAGCGCGATGTCTGGGTCAAAATTTAGCCCCAACACTTCGATCAGGCTGTCTGCATCCGGCTTGAGTTTTGAGAAGGGCAGCATTAATTGCTGGAGTTCCGGCTCCAGGGCAGCCGCAATTCCCAGGATGAGGTAAGAAACAGGCCTTTTCCCGCCGTCGGGTGTGGCGACCGTGTTGTCAGCCGTCATGTGCAGGAGCAGCCAAGCCCGATTTACCTGGTAGTAGTCCAACCACTTCTGTTTGAGAGCAACTGAAAAAGTATCAAAAAAAGCCATAACCTCTTTATCCTCATCCTGATCGCTAGACCTATTAAACCATCATCAGGTCTAGCTCATCTTCCTCCTTCTTGACCACCGGTTGCACTGGATTTAGATAAAAATCTGAAAGTAAGGCGAATAATTCGCGATCGGGTGTGTCGTTGGGCACTACTCCTTCGGGCATTGCCAAAATCTGGTCAGCGATGTTGAGGTAGTAATCGCAGACGTAGTTGAGGGAAGGATCGCTTTCGGCCATCTCAAACAATGTTTTGCCTTTGACGCGAGAAACGCGAATATCTTCAATCAGGGGCAGCACTTCCAGCACCGGCATCGGTACAGAGTCAATGTACTTGTCGATCAAGTCGCGCTTTGAGGTGCGGTTGCCAATTAAACCGGCGAGCCGCAACGGGTGAGTGCGGGCTTTTTCGCGGACTGAGGCAGCGATGCGGTTGGCTGCAAATAAAGCGTCGAACCCGTTGTCGGTAACAATCATGCAGTAATCGGCGTAGTTCAAGGGGGCTGCAAAACCGCCGCACACTACGTCACCGAGCACGTCGAACAGGATGATGTCGTATTCGTCAAAGGCATTGAGTTCTTTGAGCAGTTTGACGGTTTCACCGACTACATAGCCGCCGCAGCCAGCTCCTGCGGGAGGGCCACCTGCTTCTACGCAGTCAACGCCGCCGTAGCCTTTGTAGATGACATCTTCGGGCCAAACGTCTTCGTAGTGATAGTCCTTTTGCTGAAGGGTGTCAATAATTGTGGGGATCAAGAAGCCAGTGAGGGTAAATGTGCTGTCGTGCTTTGGATCGCAACCGATTTGCAAAACTTTCTTGCCGCGCTTGGCTAGGGCAACGGAGATGTTGCAGCTTGTTGTCGATTTGCCAATTCCACCTTTGCCGTAAACTGCGAGTTTCACTCTTTGTTCTCCTATAGGTTTCTATCAAAACGATGAGGGCTGGGTTTTCATGCTTTTTTTCGATCGCCCAATTGCAATAGCCCAATTGCAATTCCCTTACTGTCAGTCGATTTTAGATTTCAGATTTGAGATTTAAGAATTGACTCCACAGATGAATCTGGGGCTTCTCTCTAACTTAAATTTTCTCTCTCGACGACTTTTGTTTGGGGCTTGTATCCGTCTTTGGGTTAGGCCAATTTTGGACTCTGCCCTTAGTCACCTCGTTGAAAGCATTATTAGCTAACTTGCGATGAAAAGAAAGGGGGCGTCTAAATGAAAATGCTAGTAAATTTGTTTATTTTGCATCTTTGGGAATCTTAACTGGTTTTTAGGCATAAAAATCTAGTTTTATAATTATTTTATATTTTTAATCGATTTTAGAATACTTTCTTAATATAAAGAGGTACAAAAATAAAAAAAAAATTAACTTCTCAAACAATCTGGGCTTTTGGCTTTGGGGCTAGGATGCAGGCAGTTGATCGCTTGTGCGGGTAACTCGAACGGTCATAAAGGCGCTAGTGGATGAGGCACACTCGAAGTGAGTTCGGATCAGTTGGGTCAGGGGAGGGCAAAGTCATGGGATTTTAGATTTTAGATTTTAGATTTTAGATTGGGAAAGATTGACTTTGCTGGGGTTTCTGGTGTTTTGTAAAAAATTGTGAATTTTTAGGAAATGGTGGCGAGTCGGAGAGTGAGGGAGGGGGAGAGGAGGAGGGGGCGAGAGTGGGAGAGTTGGAGATTGGGAGAATATTATTTTTTCCCAATGACTACTGATACCAGTTGAAAAAAGAATGCAACTGTAGACCCGTGCTCCAAACCACGAGCTTCCTCAGTCATTTCCAATTCTTCAATCGAAAATCGAAAATCGAAAATCGAAAATCGTATGGCTGCTGACTAATGACAACTGACGATCGGAATCTCGATCGCAAATTCAGTGCCCCGTCCAGCTTCCGAAACGCAGTCGAGCCGCCCCCCGTGCTGTTCGACAACTAAATGGTAAGAAATCGACAGTCCCAACCCAGTGCCCTTGCCGACTGGTTTGGTAGTAAAAAACGGGTCAAATAATTGGCGGCGAATCTCCTCCGGTATGCCCCGCCCGTTGTCGGAAATGCGGATCGCGACAAAATCGCCGCCAACAACTTCAGTACGAATTTTAATTGTGGGAACAGTCAATGGAGAATTAGGATTTGACGGAGGTGAATTTTTCGCATTTCTCGCCGCCCATTCCCCTTTCTGGATTTCTTCATCCAAAGCATCAATAGCATTGCCGATAATATTCATGAACACCTGATTGATCTGACCGGCACAGCACTCGATGTTGGGCAATTTGCCGTATTCTTTAATAATGTGAATAGTTGGATGTGCGCCGTAGGCTTTGAGCCGGTGCTGCAAAATCAACAAAGTGGTTTCAAGTCCCTCGTGAATGTCAACGAGCTTGATGTTAGATTGATCCGATCGCGAAAAATTACGCATCGACACAACTATTTGGCGGATGCGCTCGGTTCCTACTTGCATAGAAGACAGGATCTTAGATAAGTCTTCTACCAAAAAATCGACTTCCATATCTGCTGCTGCTTTCCGAATTTCCGAGACGGGTTCGGGATAGTGCTGCTGGTAAAGTTGCAACAGTTGGAGCAATTCTTTGATGTAGTGGCTGGCGTGGGAAAGGTTGCCGTAGATAAAATTAACAGGGTTGTTAATTTCGTGAGCGATACCGGCAATCATTTGTCCCAAAGAAGACATTTTTTCGGTTTGCACCAATTGAGTTTGAGTTTGCTGCAACTTTCGCACAGTTTCCTCTAATTGCTGCGCTTGATTTTTCAAACAAGTTTGCTTTCGCCGCAGGACTTCTTCGACTCGCTGGCGCTTGATAATATCCCGTCTCAACAATTCATTTGATTCTAAAAGTTGAGCGGTGCGTTCTTCAACTTGTTGTTTTAAGTCGTCGTGAGCTTGGCGCAGCGCTTCTTGGGCCCGCTGCCGCTCTAAAATTTCTTGCTGCAAAAGTTCGTTGGCTTTCTGCAATTGGGTGGCTCGATCGTCCACTGCTTGTTGCAACAGCTCGATCGTCCCGTACATTTCTGATTGGTTAAAAACTTGCGGCAAATTTGTCACAGAGACAACGCCCAAAAGTTCTCCGTGACTGCCAACTACTACCAAACGGCGGACACAGTGCCGCTGCATCGACTGATGGGCACTCCAGAGGGAATCGGCGGGAGATATGCAAAATAAAGGCGCACTCATGGCCCTTGCTGCTGGGATTTCCGAGAGGTTTAATTCGAGGGCGTGAAACTGCACGATGTCGCGCTCGGTGACAATGCCGATCGGAATTTGATAATTTTGTATTGGTGCGATCGCCTGATCGGGATGCTGAGTTTGCTCTTGGACAATGACGACGGAACTAACTCGATGCTTGACCATGAGCTGGGCTAAATCGAGGGCTGAGGCACTTGTTGGGGCAGAAATGACTTCTTTCGTCATGACATCTGCTGCACAGCGCAAATTGGTTAGCAAGTTAATCGGTTGCAGGGCTTCGTGAATGGCTTCGCGGGTGATGATGCCGAGAAGTTGCGAGTCGTCGTCCACTACGGGCAAATGCCGGATGGAGTGCTGGCGCAACGTGAACATAGCTGTGAAAATATCTTGAGACTCGGATTGTTTGAGGGTAATGGGCGATCGAGTCATTACATCAGCAATTGTCAGTCCTACTGCACAAGCTGCGACGGTAGTTAGCTTGACGATATCTCGTTCTGTAAAAATGCCGATCGGCCGATTATCTTCGACGACTAACACGCAACTGCGCTTGGCTGCGCTAGCAACAGCGTTTTGTTTTTCGCCACAAAGGTGACAGGAGACGCGCATCGGGTTCATGAGAGCCAACACCTGGGCGATCGGGGTTTCTGGAGCCACGGTGAGGGGGTGGCGGTCGATCGCCCGATCTAAAGGCGAGGAGTAGATTGGCCGGCTGTTGGGCCGTCCAGCGGGTTCTGATGATTTAATTAGGGGCAACTGCGGGGCTGAATCTCGGAAATGTTGTAATTTTTCTTCTTGTAGCATGATTATTAATTTTACTTAATGAGTTGTTACAATTTTGGAGACTTGGGTTGGCAGACTTAGCATTAATTAAGCGAGTGACAGATGCTCGATCGCCTAAAATCTGATTGCTAGAACACTCTTATTTAATTTTTATTTTTTAAATCCTATGTCGTGGACGCCATTAAGTCATCGAATTCATCACTTGCCGCTGATCCTTGCGGGCCCGATTTTGCGCCGGACTGAAAGTCGGGCCGTGACAGTTTGGCTGGCTCTGAAAGCACCCCGCCAAGTCGAACTCAAGGTTTATTCGACAGAGGGCGGAACCGGCGAAATTGTCGATCGGCCCTTGCTCCAAGGTGCGAACTCTACTGTGCAGCTCGGCAAATACCTGCACGTAGTGGCGGTGACTGCTAAACCAATTAACAGCAATGTCTTGACATCCGGGCAAATTTATGCTTATGACATCGAGTTTGCTGGGAGTAGCGAGTCGGCGTCGGGGGCTGCAGTCCCAGAAAATGAGACAGAAAATCTCATTTCTTGCCTGTGGCCTGCCGCCCCTGATTTGTCGGCTTTGGGGCCGGAGACGATTAGTTATTTCGCTCACCAGTTGCCCACTTTTGCCCTGCCACCGAACGATTTAAACTATTTGCGTATCGTTCACGGTTCTTGTCGCAAGCCCCACGGAGACGGCAGAGATGCGCTGCCAATCTTGGATAATTCGATCGAACAGTTTGCAGGAACGGCAAATAGCAGGCCCCACCAACTGTTTTTAACGGGCGACCAAATTTACGGCGACGACGTTGCCGATGCCATGCTGTGGGCCTTGACTGACGCTGGCGATACACTGTTGGGCTGGGAAGAAAGTCTACCCCTGATGGATGATGCCCAAATAAAAAAGAATTTGTGTATCAGTATACCTAAAAATTCGGAAAACGAAACTGCACTTGGCCAAGAGAGGGAAATTTTTAGAGAGTCGCCAATTCAGAAACCGTCGGATGCTGAGTATCAGTCCAAAAAACCAATTGAGTTACAGCCGGGGACTCGCAGCGATATTGCCAGAGATTTTGGCGGCTTTACGGCGATGTTGGTGAATAAACCCAACAATGCTAAAAGTCACTTGTTTAGCTTGGGCGAATATTATGCGATGTATTTGTTAGTTTGGTCGCCGGTACTCTGGTGCACGAGTTTTCCGAAGGGTAAGGATATTTGTCCAAATTCTAAGCAGGCAAAAGTCTGGGATAGAGAAGTTGTTGAACTTAACGGTTTTGCTCGCAATTTGTGGAGGGTGAGGAGGGCGCTAGCGAATATTCCTACTTATATGATTTGCGACGACCATGATGTTAGCGACGATTTTTATTTGAATCGAGAGTGGTGTTACCGGGTGCTGGGAAAGCCGCTGGGCCGGCGGGTGGTGCAGAATGCTTTGTTGGCTTACGCTGTGTTTCAGGCTTGGGGAAATACGCCTGCACAGTTCGATCGCGAAAAACCGGGAGATAAATTATTAACAACTGCTGAAAAATGGTCGAATTCGGCGGGGACTGATGTTTCTGCTTGGGAGGAGGCGGCTTCGTATTTGGGAATTCCAAGACTCGATCCGAAAACTCATTTGCCTAAGTTGAAATTAGATGAAGATGTTTTTATTTTGGATCGGGATGGCGAGGGTGTGGGTGAGGTTTTGAATTGGCATTTTACTGTGAGAAGTTTTAAGCACGAGGTGATTGTGCTGGATACGCGGAATTGGCGGGGGTATCCGGTGAAAAGCGCGATCGATCCACCGATGCTTTTGACTCACAACGGTTTTGAGGAGCAAATTCAGAAACCTTTGAAGGAGACTGATTTGCTGAATAAAACTGGGGAGTTTGAGATTGAGGCGACGCTGGTAGTTGTACCAACAAATTTGGTGGGTTTGTGGATTATTGATGCGGTGCAAAAACGGGAGGTGGAACAGGGGAAAGTTTTTAATAGTGATGCGGGGGATGCTTGGAATTTTCATGAGTTAGCTTTTGTAAAGCTGTTGTCGGAGTTTTTTAAGCAGCGCGATCGGGTGATTGTGTTGAGCGGGGATATTCACTATGCTGCTGCTGTGCGGCTGAGTTATTGGTCTGATTGTCATTTTGGCGATTCTCGGCCGAATATTGAGCCTTTGACGAGGGATAATTATCGGTCAAATTGTCAATATTCTGTGCTGGCGCAGTTGACGGCTAGTGCTTTTATCAATGAGGAGTGGAAAACGCATTTAATTCATACTAAGATTAAGTCGCTGCTTCCTGAGCGATCGCACGAATGTTTGGGATGGAATGAGCCGCTGGAATTAATGAAAATTCCCAGGAGTAGCAGAAAGAAAGCTCTGGCTGCTGTCAGGAATAGACAATCTCTGCCTGATTGGGGCTATCGGATTGACTGGATTAAACGGCAAAGAGCTCGGGTGTTTTTGCTGCTAGAAAAGGGAACTGCGTCAGATAGATCGCATAAAAATAAACAATTGTCATTCCTGCGTAGGTTGTGGAATTTTATATCGCTGTTGTGGCGCAATCGCTGGCTGCAAGAGGGTGATGAGATTGTGGGATATAGCAATATTGCGATCGTCAGTTTTCAGTGGCCTGCTGAGGATGATGGGGAGAAAGCGGTGATCCAAAATGTTTATTGGCGGCCTCTTTGGGAGCCGGATAGTGTGGTTTACAGTCAATATTTTGTGCCACTGGGATTGGATGAGGATGATTAGATTCACGATTTCTTGAAGAAGTCGGGGATTTCGATAGGAGTACAATATTGTGATGAGTTTGTGGCAGTGTCCGCCGGAGGGGAAACCCCAGTCTCATAGCTAAAGTCGGTTGGAACTGAGATGTTACACCATTCTCAAGAACAGGCAAGATGCCTGTTCCACAAAGAATAAGTTTTCTTGTGGGGAGTCGCAGAATTTCCAGAGCCGGCCGACCTGCTCAATCAGTTCAAAGCCAGACGCAAAAAGTCGAGGGCGGACTTGGCAGATATGGAAGTCGTTTTGGACATATTAGAAAACCATCAGCACGAAAGTTGAGCGGAAAAATAACCTTCTTGCTGTGCGATGAACGTGAAACCCTTGAGGGATATCGCAGAGAATAGAAAGCCCGTGACGAGATTTGAACTCGTGACTTCCTCCTTACCAAGGAGGTACTCTACCACTGAGTTACACGGGCATAAAAAATTAAGAATCTCCAATTAAAAAAATAATTTTTAATTCTTAAATTTTAACTTTTTATTAAATTGAGGTGGGCCGAGCTAGATTTGAACTAGCGTAGGCGTAGCCAGCGGATTTACAGTCCGCCCCCATTAACCGCTCGGGCATCGACCCATTTCCATCACAGTTATACATCCTAGCACCAGAATCTTTATTTGCAACATTATATTTAAAACTCTAATCATTAAGTTGAGAACACATAAGTTATTTAGGGGTATACGGGAAAATTGAACACTGTTTAAGGTGTGCATTGCTACGTCTAGGCGGGGTGCTCGCCCGGAGCACCCTAAGTCTAGACTAAGAGGAAATCCCTAATTCACTAATTCCCCGGTTTCTTGCAGGGAGTGGAGGCGGCGGTAAATACCTTGTTGGCTTAAGAGTTCTTCGTGGCTGCCAACTTCGACGATTCTACCGCCGTCGAGTACGACGATCGCATCGGCTTCGCGAATGGTACTCAGTCTGTGGGCAATAATGATGGTGGTGCGCGTACCGAGGATATTTCGCATGGCTATCTGGATCGATCGCTCCGACTCATAGTCCAAACTAGAAGTAGCCTCATCAAAAATTAACACATCCGGCTCCACCAACAGCGCCCTGGCAATCCCCAACCGCTGCCGCTGACCGCCGGACAACCGCATTCCTCTCTCCCCGACCACGGTATAGTAACCTTGGGGCAACAGCCGCACAAAATCGTCTACTTTGGCAATGCGACAAGCATCCTCAACTTGCTCGAAAGTTGCATTTCTGTTTCCGTAAGTCAAATTTTCCAGCAAAGTACCGTTAAAAACGTCTACTTCTTGGTGGACAATCGCTAAACGCTGGCGGTAGCGAGTCACGTCTAAGCTGCGAATGTCTTCGCCGTCGATCAGAATGCGGCCGGAGTTGGGTTCAAAGTAGCGAAACAGAAGTTTAACTAAAGTCGATTTCCCGGAACCCGATCGCCCGACTAATGCTACAGTCTGACGGGGATGAACCAATAAATTCACATCTTGCAAAACGGGTTTTTGACTGTCGTACCCGAAGGTCAAAGCGCTGAGCTCAACTTTGCCGGTAAATTTATAAGGCGACGCCGATCGAGCATTTTCTGCTAAATTAACCGCATCAACACCGTCTGGCGTTTGCATAAACTCGTGGAACCGGATCATTGAAGAATAGCGCCGCGCCAATAATTCGGCGATAATGCTAATCGGACGCAGTTGGGAATATGCCATGCTTGCCAGGGTGTAGACGGTAACAAAATATCCGAGGGAAATTTTGCCTGCAACCGTGGCTGCTAGGCTAAAACCAAGAACTGAAAACAAACACAACTGGACGATCGTCTGCTGGTATGTCCCCAGGGTGACGTATCCTTTGTGAATGCGGTTGATCACGACTTTTAATTCGCGATCGAGTCTGGTGGTTTGCCTTTTGAGTTCATCGCTTTCTGTTGCAAAAGCTTTGACTGTTTTGATGTTGGTGATAATTTCCGAGTTGCGACTTTCGGTATCTTCGATGTATTCATCGAGAATTTCTTCCCGCGCAGTCACTCCTTGCAGGCCTTTGAGGGTGAAACTGAGGATAAATAGGAATGAAACCAAAATTAATAAGCCAATCCGCCACTCAATTAAGCAGATAACGGCAAAAATGCCGATTAAGCGGACGACTTCGGGGATGAATTCGCCGGCAATTTCTGGGTAAGTCCAAGTATGGTTGGCGATGCCTTTGGCGATGCGGCTGGCAATCCGTCCGGCGTTGTTTTCGTCGTAAAATTCTAGGGGTAAGGTGAGGATTTTGCCGATCGCACTTCTCATTCGATCGCGCCTTGCCCTCAACGGTATCACCCAGTGAAACCAATTTGTCACCCAAGGCTGTACCGGTGCTTTGGCGACTGTCACCAGAAAAATTATGCCCAGCAAGACGGATAGCGATAATATTTTGTTGGGTGAGTGCGGGGTAACAGAGGCGATCGCTGTTATGAGTTTTTGCGTTACTGTATCTGTAGGTTGACCCGACAATACGTTTAATATTTGACCGATCGCGTAAGGAACAAGCAAATCGGCTAGTGCCAAAACGCTGGATGCGCCTATGCTGTAAACTGAGATTTTCCAGTAGCGACTGTAGTATTGGAAAATGTCCCGAAAGCTTGCCATAAATTTGTGTTGAGATACAACCCTTGTAAACACTTGCATCTAAAATTGCGCTCTCGGCGCGCTTTGTTTACAAGTGTACTACAAAAGTAGTTGATCGGGGAGTAATCTCGACTCATGCTAGCGAGTCGCCCGATCGGGTGATTTATGGCAATCATTCGATCGTCAGCGATCGATCGGCATTCCTGGGCAATAAACTCAAGACTAAGGGCAAAAAAATGCAAAAGACAGAATTTTTCTTAAATTCTGCCTTCTGAGCAAGACCTTATAAGTTTTAGGTTTGAGTAGTCTGTTAGCTGAAGGTGTAGGCTGATTGCAGCGCCCACCAGATCAAGAAGCCGATTCCGCCGGCAATGACAATCGCCGAAATGGCGATCGCTATAGGACTGTCAGCTCCCTTGAACTTCATGATTCCGCGATTTAAATCTGACATGACAGTGTTCTCCCACAATTCCAGCTTGATTGTAGCTTTGCCGTCGGCCGATGGTGGTCAATTTTCACGGCAATTACTGATTTGGTTAATGATCAGGCTGCTGAAATTGCAGGTGGGGAGTGGGTTTGGGGGGGGTTTACTGGGTTTCTGAAAAAAACTTACTAAAAAGACTTGACAAATTTCGAGAATTGAGACAATATTGTTAATACCGCAGGAAATGCGGGTGTAGCTCAGTGGTAGAGCGTCACCTTGCCAAGGTGAATGTCGCGCGTTCGAATCGCGTCACCCGCTTTAGAAGATAAAAAAAATCACGGAAACCGGAAAGTAGATCCAGAAAGTTTTCGGTATACTCCTAATGATGGTTGAAAATACCTAAGTTAGTGGTAAGATTGAATGCAGAACTTGCAAGTCAAAATTGCCGATCGGGCGAGATCTCGGAACAGGCAGTTGAAAGCCTCGCTTTGGCGGAATTGATAAGTTTGATTAAGTGGATATGTTAACGATTATTTTTGCAAAAACGCTTTTTTTATCCGATCGCTAGTGCCCTCTCAAAAAGCTCCAAAGATTGACTTAAACGATGAGTACCCCTGTCCTTGCCGACGCCGGGGTCGTCTAGTTCCCATAACGTTGACAGAAGCCTTTGGCTGCAACCGCTGTCAACAAATATTTGTATTGGACGAAAGTGGATACGTGATCGAGCAACTATCAACGAACTATCCTTACAAGCAGGCTTGGCGGTGGACGGGCAACCAGTGGAACAGAGCGCATCCGGGTTTGAAGGCCCATTACTTGCCACTGGCTTTGGGTATGATATTGGTGCCGCTAGTGATTTGGTTGCCCTTGGCGCTACACTCGCCGGGCCCAAATATTATTCTGTGGGCAATGGTCGCGGTGCTGCTAGCAATGCTGCCGGCGCTGATGGTATGGCTCGCTTACAGGCGTTAGCTAGATGATAATAGAGGATTTTACCCATTCATCAGATGCCGCAAATGTCGCGCGTCGCGCTTATCAAGCTTCTTTGGAGTTGGCTGCGACAAAGAGTGCCGATCGCGCTGCTGCCTTGCAGGCGATGGCGGGCTCGCTGAAACGCCGGCAAAATGACATTTTAGAAGCAAATACTCTGGATCTAGAAGCAAGTCGGGACATGGCGATTCCCGAGTTGATTGTGGAGTGGCTGAAGCTGACGCCGGAACGGATCAAGACAACTGTGCAAATTCTGGAACGGTTGGGGGAAATGCCAGATCCGATCGGCAGGGTGATCAATGCTTCTTATCAGGTCGATCGCTGTCAGGTGTACTGTCAGTCGCTGCCACTGGGGGCGATCGCTCTAATTTATGAGGCATTTCCAGAGTTGGGGGCGATCGCCGCCGGTTTGTCTCTCAAAAGTGCTAACAGTTTGATTCTTAAAGGCGGCAGCGAAAGCTGGCAAACTAATACAGTAATTGGAGAAGCTTTGGTTTCGGCGATCGATGAGGTCGGTTTGCCATCGGGATGTTTGCAGGTACTGCCGCCGGATCGGGGCGCTTCGATCAGAGAATTGGTCACTCAAGACCAATATCTCAATTTAATTATTCCCTACGGCAGGCCAAGTTTGGTGCAGCAGGTAGTTAGGCTGTGTACAGCACCAGTTTTGAGGTCGGCAATGGGAAATTGCTACCTTTATTGGTCGCCGACTGGTAGTTTGGAGATGGCAAGGTGGATGATTTTGGACAGCCATCAAAGCGTGCCAGATCCTGTTAATGCGATCGAGAAAGTGCTCATCGATCGCAACCAAAAGCCTTCTTCCTTAGTCAGGCTGTGGAACAGTTTAAAAGAAAAAGGTTTTCAAATTAGCGCTGATGCGGATCTCGTCGCAGATTTCCCAGAGTTGAAGCTGGCGGAACCATACGAGTGGACTCAACCTTATTTAAACAAAACCATCGCGTTTAAAGTTGTCGATAGTTTAGAGATTGCGATCGGCTGGATCAACCGCTACAGCAGCGGTCACGCTGACTGCATTGCCACTGAATCTTACTTAGAAAGTCGCCAATTTGCTCTGGATGTTAACAGCGCCTCAACTTTTATTAATGCCTCACCTCGGTTTTGGCGTTATCAAAATCGGGGAGATGCGATATTTTTGGGAATGTCCAACCAAAAAGGTTATCGTCGGGGATTGATCGGGTTAGATACGCTGACGACAATTAAAGAAATTGTTCAGGGAAACGGACTTTTTTAATCTTATAGGTTATTTAGGATTGGTTATTGGGATTAAACCAAACTGAAAAGTGGGAGACTATTATCGATGCGTAAGCCTTTAATAGTTGTTTCTAAAATTTTATTTATGGGATATAATATCTTCGTAGAACAATCAGGCAGCCTTGATCTAAAGCAATTTGATCGCCAGTTCTCGGATAGCCGCAGTGGAGACAGATAAAATCTCCGCATCCTAACAATAAGCCGCCGGATTTATGTGTGGGTTCAATCTAAAATCGGGTACGGGATCTAATTAAATTTAGAAACTTATTAACTCACATGAAAATACTCTTAGCGATCACATGAAATCAGAAAAATCACTCAATACTCTAGACAAGACGGCAACGCCGACTTTAGGCGAAGAAACGCTAATTCACCACTCGGTATATGTTAAAAAATTGCGTCCGCTGCTGCCATCAGATGCCTTTGAACCAGATCCTAGCAAGTTAGCAATACTATTCATCAACGCTGCTATTTTATTGCTGGGATGGGGAATTGCTGCTAATCTCGATCGCTGGCCTGTCTATCTTTTAGGGCTTTACTTACCTTTAGCCGTCATCATGGGCAATAGTATCATAGTTTTGCTATTTAGCTCCCACGATTTGATGCACGGTAGCGTTGAGAAAAAGTCGCGCCTCACTTATCCGATCGCCTTTTTGGGACTAAGTATGCTGTTTATGCCGCCTACTCAGTGGAAAAATCTGCACAACCTCGTACATCACAATAACACGAATTCTTTGGCAGACCCCGATCGCAACTATCTGTACCAGCAACCAGATACTTGGGGAAAATGGATTCAAAATCTGTTTGTACCGTCGGTGGAAGTCAATCCGCTGTGGTTAATTGTAGGGATGGCCGGTTCGTGGTTAGTGCATAATTTCCGCAATCTCACCTCGGTACTGTTATTTAACGATAAATCTGTCGATTACGTACCGGCTGCCTTTACAGTTAGTCCTAAAGATAGATTGACAATCGCATTTGAATGTCTGGGAATTTTAGGGATTCATGCGAGTATTTTGTTCTACCTGGGATTTCATCCGCTCAAAATCGCTCTCGCCTACTTTTTGCCGATCGCAATTGGTCATGCAGGCGCAATGTTTTACATCTATACCAACCACATGGGTTGCCGGATGACCGCCATTAATGACCCGCTAATCAACAGTGCTTCTGTGCGGGTTCCTAAAATATTTGACCTGCTGCACTTGAATTTTTCTTACCACACAGAACATCATATTTTCCCCAGCATCAACTCAGACTATTATCCGATGGTGCAAGAGTTGTTGCAAATTCACTATCCCGGACGCATGAATTTAATCGATGCTGGAGAAGCTTGGCGGTTGCTGATGCAAACACCGCGGCATTACAAAGATGAAGTCACATTCACTGATTCCTCTGGTACAACGTCCGTGAATTGCTCGATTGTGGAAGACTATAAAAGCTGAGAATTCGCATTGGATCTCATATCAAATCCGGTAGCATCGGAATTAATATTACCCACAGTTAGGACACGGCATTTCCGTGTCCCTACCCCGATTAATTGTAGGGACACGGCAGTGCCGTGTCCTCTATATCATTCCGATGGTATCGGAAACGATATCACATCTTGCACCATGCTTAAGAACAGGCTTTCCGGCCTGTTCCACAAAGAATGAATTTTATTGGGGGGTGTCTCGCCTGCCCAAAAAATACACTCCTACATACTGATGCTATTGAGTACCAAGGAAGGCTTGAGACCAAAATAAGGAATTACTCGTTTTTGATTGTTGGCATCAATCCTTTGTTCAGCCATATTCAAATTTTGCTGGAACTGTCTGGCCAAAAGTTGGATCGGGGTTCCCGCAAAAACTTCGTCGAAACTCATCCGGTAGAGTTCTCGGAAAGATTTATCGTAATAACCCAAACGGTCATATCGATAAGCTGACAAAGTAAACAGAATTTTCAGTTGGTCAGCCGCTCGCTTGTACGGAGGAAGCAACCGTAAAATGTCCTTTTCAGTAATCACTTCGAGAGTGCCCGAAGCAGTAATTTTGGGAATATCTCGGTAGGCTGCCAAGGGCATATTGGCGGCAAAACTCATGTATTCATACTGGGGAAAATTGACTGCTGAATGCTGCGGGCCGCAGGTGAAAATTATAGTTGTGACAATTTTAATTAATTGTTCAACTGTGTTGATGCGCGGAGGCATTCCTTTGACTTTACCGCCATTATCAGACGCTAATTCTTGGGCCCAGGTTTGCAGTTCCACATCTTGTACGATCGCGATCTCCGTCGGGTAAAAGAATTTCAGATAGCCGGATACAAAGGTTTCAATTGCATCCCAAAGCAGCAATCCATCATCTCGGTAAGGGTAGTGAGGCAGTTGATTTGTGTCATCCATTCCCCGATTTTTCAGTTCAGCGGGCAACGCAAATTCATCGAGACTCCAGGTACTGCAAGCCTCTCTAGCTATTTCCATTGTCTCTGGCAAAGTACCGCCTAGCAATTCATCGACGGGCCCGCCGGGAGCAATCAAATAAGAACGCGCCAGCTCGTTGTTGGTCAACATAAAGCGAAAGTGCGGTTTCAGCAACAGGCTCAGCGGGTGATTTTGGGCTAACTGTCGGGCGGTGACGATCGCAATTGGTTCCATCACCAGATGAGTTCGACCTAAATGCGAGCTCATTTCGTGGTGATTGGCATCTGCTACTTGCACGCAGAGTTTCGCAAACAGCCAATCGACAGGAGGATCGAACGGGGTGTAAAGATGGCTATTTGGCGTGGGATCTAGTTGAATGGCAATTGGTGTCATTTCACCGCGATCGCGAATTCCCGTCCACCGCCAAGCGAAAAAAGCTCGCGGTTTCGGCAAGAATTTTCTGCCTTTTTCATAGCTTCCGCCTCCTATTTTTGAAGGCGCGCGATAGTGTTGGTCGCTACCCGTATAATCGGCAATGTAAATGTTTTTTTGTTGCAACTCTTGGCCCAGATCGAATAACGGGTGAAAACCGGAAATTTGTGCCAGTGTTTGTGCCCGAGGATCGCTGGCATCTAACAGGCGAAGCACCATCGGATTTGCTCCAGACAGGCGCTGTTCTGCAAAAGAGCGATCGGTTTGGTAGATTTTGGCAACAGCAGGTAGCGGCAGCAGAGTAAAGAAATCTTCATAGTCTTGGAGTTCGTCGAGAGGATCGAGAAAAGTTCTCGAATCGGCCGCCAGCATATTGCCTGGAAGTTCCGATGTTGCTAGTATCCGCTCTCCAATATACTTGCTCGAAAAGTTCTCGACTGGTGGCACACTTTTCAATAATGCCAAAGGTGATAAACTCTCATAGTCAAACTGATAAGCTTGTTGCTGACGATTCAAGGAATCTTTGCGCTGTTCTTGGTTGGGATCGTCTTGAGGAAGAGAAGGTTTCATTTTGTCTACCATTGTATAAATCAACTCTCTTTTTGTAGTAAAATATCGGACATCATCACTACTGATCGAGGATGGAATTTAAAAAGTATTGTGCAGGCTCACGCTTGATATATTCATTCTTCGCCGAGCAATAATCTTATTCCGGATTTTTTTAAACTCAGAAAAATTCCTCAAAAGGAGGCAACACTTCTCCATCGCCCTAAATCGAGGTAGAACGGTTTCATTCTCCGGATAAGTAGCTCGCACTTGAGAACCCCGACTTCTTTGAGAAGTCGGGGCTCGTCGGGGTGTTCGGTTTTTTGAGCTTGGTCTACTGCTTAGCGATTAGGCATGAGTCATTAAATATTGACCGTTGCCGTTATATTCGCCATCGCAACTCGCGAAATTAGACACAAACCAAATTAAGTAAAACCGCCAGATGCGACGAAATTTGGCATAGTCGATGCCGTAGTCTAAATCTTTGACTATTGCCTGAGAATCGTCAAAGTTTTTCAGCCAGTTAGCAAAGGTTGTGGAGTAATTGTATCCGTTGAGATACCATCTTTGAATTGTTTTGAGGTCTTTATTGTGGCTGGGAACTGCATCGTATTTCCAGTAACGGCCGTGGGGAAAAATGTATTTGTGGGTGAAAACGCTGGATATATTGTTGGGGGTGCGAACTGTGATGATATGAATGAAAACTTTGCCGTTATCCTTCAGGAAAGATGCCAGTTTTTGGAAAGCCTTCGTTAAATTACCTACATGACAAAAAACTCCGATGGAGAGAATTTTGTCAAATTTTGTCTCGAAGTTGGCGTCGTTCAAATCGCCTTCATATAGGGTAAATCGACCGGAACTAAGGTAGCTTTCGGGGTCTTGCATCTTCTGACGCATATATTCGCATTGGTGGTGGCTGAGGTTAATGCCAGTAAAGGTGACATTGGGGAATTTGGAAAGAATGTAATTGGGAACGCAACCCCAGCCGCAACCAAAGTCTAAAATATTGTCGCCATCTTGAATCTCTAGCTTTTCAATCACATCATCAATCATTTGGATTTGCGATTGTTCAAGGTTGGCGGCTCCTTTTTCCCACAATCCCATGCTGTATTTAGGATATATGAGTTTCCCGTCGCCTAACATGGGATTCAGCATAGCTTGAGGTAAGTCGTACTGAATCTTCATTAAATCCCGTGGCCCTTCGGCTGTATGGTCTGTTTCTGTTAGTACCCATTCGTAGGGTGCAAGCAGGGACGGGAAATGCTTAAAAAAGACCGGCATACAGGTATCAAAAAGCGATCGTAATACTGAATCTGGGACTTCTAATCCGTTGATGTAAGACTCTGCTACTGCCATTTGCACCGTGTTAACTGCACTGACTGCGAGGCGGGTTGCTGCGTAGGCGATCGGACTTTTGCTATGTACATCTCCCACGATGGGAATGTGTTTTTCGATGCTTTGTAGGGCTGTTGATGAAGTCATGGCTATACTGGTTTTAAAGATGCTGCTATTCTATCTCACGAAAATTGGGTGGTTGTTAGAGATCAAAAAAGCTGAAACTATTGCCAAGTCAGGTTTCCACAACGAAACTTCCCAAAATCCTAAAAACCTATGGCGGTTGAGGGGAATTTGATAACGGATTTATCGGGCTTTGGGCGATCTAAATTTTATTAAGAATTATGTCAGTCCATTTGAGATTTGAGGTTTGAGATTTGAGATTAACTCCACAGCTTGAATTGGGGTATTTTCACGGTGAGATGAAATTTCTAGTGTTCATTTATACAATTTTAGATTTGAGAATTGAAAATGAATGATCAGCTAAGAGTTGGACTATTGCCTAGAGTTGCATTCTTTTTTTAAACTGGTGTCGGTTGGGCGGTTGAGGTGACGAAACGAGAAGCAAAGGCCGATCGCGACTTATAATTAAGGAATCAGGGGATACAGAAAAAATGCTGAGAAACCGGGTTTGCATACAGGTTCGCTGCAATAACAGATGTCCGCGAGATTCCTCGCTAATTAGGTAGACGCGCCACATATGCCACAGATTCACTATCTGCCGGACGATCGCACGATCGAGATAGACGACGACGATATAATTCTCGAAGCTTCCCTGCGTGCCGACATTCCCCACACCCACATCTGCGGCGGTAGCGCCCGATGTTCGACTTGCCGGGTATTGATTGTCGAAGGTTTGGAATTTTGCTCTCCGCGCACTTCGCCGGAAGAGGAACTTGCCAAAAAATTGCGTTTAGAACCGGAAATTAGGCTGGCTTGTCAGACACAGGTTGCGGGCGGCAAGGTGATTTTGCGGCGATTGGCGATCGATTCTGAAGACTTGGAATCATTTAACGACGAAATGGCGGGAAAGTCAATTTCTGATCCTGTCGGGCAAGAGAAGAAAATTGCAATTTTGTTTGCCGATATTCGAGGGTTTACTGCGTTTGCAGAATCGCTGTTGCCCTACGATGTAATTTATGTTTTAAACCGCTATTTCCAAAAAATGGGTTATGTGATAAACCGCAATGGCGGGATGATTAATAATTACATGGGAGATGGTTTTATGGCGCTGTTTGGGTTGGAAAATCCCGACAAGGCGGCGGAACAAGCAGTGAGGGCTGGGGTGGAGATGCTGGAGGAACTAGAGAAACTCAATCCCTATTTTGAGACTTTATACCGTCACCGGTTGCGGATTGGGATTGGCATTCACTGTGGGTGGGTGGTTGTGGGGAATTTGGGGGCGTCGAAGAGTCAGACAGTTACGGCGATCGGGGATGCGGTGAATTTGGCCAGCCGGATCGAGGCTGCTAACAAGCAAGTAGGAACGAGTTTACTGATTTCCGAGGAGACTTATCAGGAAGTGAAAGAATTGGCGATCGTCGATCGGTGCATATTAGTTGAAATTCCGGGAAAAAGCGGCGAATATCCGCTCTATGAAGTAGTCGGGATGCCGCCGCTGCCCGTGGAAATCGAGGAGATTTCCGAAGTCAAAGAAAAATCTATTTGGCAAAGTTTTGTCAATAAATTGTTGGCTTTGTATGCTGCGGTGTACAATTGGATTAGGAAAATTTGGATTCAAATTAGAAAACTCTAGCTTAACTTTTTTGACTTTTGTTATTCCCTCGACAAGATGAATATTCCTCAATCAATAGTTCGCATTTTTCTCATGCTCCCCAACGGTCAGATTGGGGCACAACTGCGAGATAATATTCCCGGTATTGCCAGTCAAGGAATGCTTTCTACTTTTGGTGGTGGCGTTGACATTGGAGAAAGTCCACAGCAGGCAGCAGTACGAGAATTGGAGGAAGAAACTAGCCTAAAAAGCGATTGCAAAGTTGAATTTATCACAACTTTTCTTTACATAAAAAACAACAATCCCGAATTTATCCAAAAAAATCACCTATTTTTGGCAAAAGTTAGCAATATTGAAAAAATAGAAATCAAAGAAGGTGTGGGTTTTGTAGTTTTGAGAAAAGATGTCGATTTTGAGAAAGTCAACGCAGGGGAAGGTACTCAAATGGCTTGGAAATTGTTGCAGGAATATTTAAAATAAAAACTCCCACACTACGTTTTCCCCGCGATGGGACTGAAACTTTAAGAGAGAACTTCTTTACTATGTCAAATACGAATTCAGAGTACGAATTATTACTACAACGAGCGATCGCCATCGCAGCCAAAGCTCATGAGGGGCAGGTTGATAAAGCAGGCAATCCCTATCTCGATCATCCGCTATTTGTGATGGAAAATGTAAATTCTCTAGAGCAAAAAATCGTAGCGGTTTTACACGATGCGGTAGAAGATTCTGAACTTACACTTGAGCAACTTAGAAGCGAAGGTTTTCCTGAAGTTCTAGTCTCGGCGATCGAGGCGATTACCAAAATAGAAGGAGAAGCTTATGCAGCTTATTTAGAACGTGTGATTGCCAACCCGATCGCATTGCGAGTCAAAATCGCTGATGTTACTCATAACCTCGATATTCGTCGCATCGCCAATCCGACAGAGGCAGATTTTCAACGCATGGCAAAATACAAAAAAGTCCTCAGTCATTTGTGTGCCGCCTTAAAGTAATTATTAACCGCAAATATCCGCTTTCATCGTGGCACAGGCATCTTGCCTGTGCGATATCTGCGGTTAAACAATCAAATCCTAAGCCATCACCATCCCCCCATCCACATTAAAAACCTGCCCCGTAATATAAGCCGCCGCCGCATCCGCCGCCAAAAACTTCACCATCCCCGCAACTTCTTCAACTTCCCCGTATCTCCCCAGCGGAATATACTTCAAAATCTCATCAGACTTGACATCCTTAGTCATATCTGTAGTGATAAAACCCGGTGCAACTGCATTCACAGTAATCCCGCGACTGGCTAACTCTTTCGCCACAGTTTTAGTAAATCCAATTACCCCAGCTTTTGCCGCACTGTAATTAGCTTGTCCGGGATTGCCCATTTGCCCAGCAACCGAAGCAATATTAATAATTCGGCCGCTTCGCTGTTTCAGCATGATTTTACTGGCAGCTTTCGCACACAAAAACACGCCAGTTAAATTCAAATCAATTACCGCTTGCCAATCTTCCAACTTCATCCGCAGCAGCAAAGTATCGCGAGTAATGCCAGCATTGTTCACCAAAATGTCAATCCGTCCCCATTTTTCCATGACATTACTGGTGAGTAAATCTACTTGATCGGTTTTCGAGACATCTGCTGCAAGTGCCACAGCTTCTCCTCCTGCAGCGACTATTTCTGCTACCACCTCATCAGCAGCAGCACTCGAACTCGCATAGTTGACGGCGACTTTAGCGCCCTCTGCGGCTAATGTTAAAGCAACGGCGCGGCCGATTCCCCGCGACGCACCGGTCACGACAGCAACTTGACCCCGCAATCTCTGAAAAGTCTCTGGTAATAATTCCATAATTGTATCCTCGCAATCTACCAGAGAATTTTGCACTAAAATCGAGCCAGAACCCAAAAAATTATTTTGTCTTATGGCAGTTCAAAAACAGTTCAGCAGTTTTGAGGAGTTACTATCGGGCTCTGACTTGCCGGTGTTGGTAGATTTTTACGCTACTTGGTGCGGGCCTTGTCAGATGATGGCACCGATTTTGGAACAAGTGAGTGGTCAGATGAAAGACAAGCTGATGGTTGTCAAAATTGACACGGATAAGTACGAACAGTTGGCGTCGCAGTATCACATTTATGCTTTGCCGACTTTGGTGTTGTTCAAAAATGGCGCTGAGGTCGATCGCATTGAGGGAGTGGTGCAAGCGGCGCAGTTGATCGATCGAGTGCAACCTTACTTGTAGCACGAGCCAATTATCTCACACGTAGGGTGCGTGAGCCAATAGACATTTCCCAAAAAGATATTCAAGAACAGGCAGGATGCCTGTTCCACAACAACAATTATGGGAGATGTCTAATATCTGATCAATTATGAATAAGATAATCCTAGTTGACGCACCCTACTGATGAACACTCCCAGCCACGCGATTATCAATCTGGCAATTCTCGGCAAACCGCAATTGCCGCAAGCTAATCTCATTATTGCGATCGGCGGAATTTTGCCGGATATTCCGATATTTTTATTTTACTTTTGGGCGAAATACATTGCTCGCTTGCCCGAAGCTACAATTTGGTCAAAAGCATATTATGAGCCTTTTGTGCAAAATTTTGTGGCTCTGTTTCATTCAATTCCCCTTGCGGTTATTGGTTTGCTAATTGCTTATTACTTTGGCTGGCAAAGCGTGCAAATTTTGTTGCTCAGTATGATACTACACTCTCTGGGAGATTTACCTGTCCACAATGACGACGCTCACAGACACTTTTTTCCGTTCAGCAATTACCGTTTTATCAGTCCGATTTCTTATTGGGATAGGAAGCACTACGGGTCAATTGTTTCTCTAGTGGAAATGTTGTTAGTGCTGATCTCAACTTACCGCGTTTTTGGTTTTGTTAATTCTTATACTGGAAAAACGTTGTTAATTTTGGTGAATGGTTTTTACTGGGCTGGCGCGGTTTATTTTCAGGTGCGAGATTTATTTAAATTCACTTCCCAAAGATGAAACATGAACTCAAAATTACCAAGTAGCAAGTAGGAATTAGCAATTACCATATTGTTAACTGCGCCGAATATTAAAACAACACCAATCTTGGCGCTTCCACAGAGTAGCGACAATCCAGCCGTGCTGTTCGAGAGTGTCGGCAATTGGCTTAGCTTGTTCGAGCAAAATGCCGCTGAGCACGGCCCAAGTAGTCGGTTTGCTAATTGCGGTGAACTGCGGGATTAAATCAATGATTACTTCTGCTAAAATATTGCAGATCAAACCGTCGATCGGCTCATCGACCATTTCTTTCAAGCGATCGATACTTCCGAGCTCTGCAACCAACTGCTGAGAATTAACGCGGTTGAGTAGTCTGTTGCTAATGGTCGATCGCACTGCCAAAGGATCGGTATCCAAAGCATAAACTTTTGTAGCGCCCAACAACACCGCGCCGATCGACAAAATACCCGATCCGCAGCCAATATCCGCAACTATGGACTCTTTGTCATCAAAACCGAGACGCATTTCCAGCGACTCCAGACACAGTTGAGTAGTGGCGTGAGCACCAGTACCGAAGGCCACACCGGGATCTAAACGCAAAATAATGCGATCGGTATCAGTTGGTGGGGGCAGCCAGGCCGGATTAATTAAAAAGCGATCGCCCACTTCTTGAGGCTGCCAGTGCTCCTTCCAAGTGCTGCCCCAGTCTTCATCTTCAATCAAATCCCACTGCATCGCAGGTAGGGGCAAACCTGCACACAGAGCATCTTGGCGCAGCCACAGAGACAGAGCGGCCAAATCCAGCAATCCTGCCTGTTCTTCGGGCAAATAAGCCGACATCAGGCAGGAATTGCTTTTGATCTCAGTAGCAGTTCCCTGACAGTTAAATCGTTCCAGACGCCAAAAGATGATATCTTCCAGCGCCGGATCGCAAAGAATTCTAATTTCCCACCAGCTATGTGCCATACAATTTTAGATTTTAGATTTTAGATTTTAGATTGGCCCAGGGGAACTGGAGACTGGGAACTGGGGAGTGAGGAAGGAGGATTGGCTAATAGAAAAATTCCCGCTTTCAGGCCAATTACCAATGATCAATTACCCATTACCAATTATCAGCCCTGGCATCCAAAATCTAAACTCCTAAATCCGTCAAAGATTTACCGTGTAAGCATCCCGAATTCCCGGAACTTTTAGGATCTCGGCCAGTATCCCCTCTGGTAGAGGGTCATCGAGGCTCAAAACCATCACCGCATCGCCTCGCACGATTTTACGGCCTACTTGCATACTGGCAATATTGACATTAAAACTGCCCAATTGGGAACCAATTTTGCCAATAATCCCCGGCATATCGCGGTGCAGGGTAAACAGCATATGGTGAGTGGGGGAAACGTTGACCGGGAAATCGTCAACGCTGGTAATCCGAATTTCGCTTTCGCCGAGGACTGCACCGGTCACGGTGTGTTCGCCGAGAGTTCCCTTGGCCGAGAGGTGCAGGGAGCCGGTGTAATCGCGAATTGAGGCGTCTCTGGTTTCGACGACGCGAATTCCGCGTTCTTTGGCTTCAATGCTGGCGTTGACGTAGTTAACGCGCTCTCGCAGGGCTTGGGAGAGCAGGCCTTTGAGGGCGGCGACGACTACGGGCTGGCTTTGGTTGCTGGCCAATTCGCCTTGCAGTTGAACGTTGAGGTAATCGACTCGGCCTCCGGCTAGCTGGCTGACGAGGTTGCCGAGGGTTTCGGCGAGTTGCAGGTAGGGTCTGAGTTTTTCGATCGAGTCTGGGTAAATTCCCGGTATGTTAACAGCCGATCGCGCGGGCAGCCCCAACAGTACATCGCGAATTTGTTCAGCCACGTCGATCGCCACATTCACCTGAGCTTCCGCTGTGGATGCTCCCAAGTGGGGCGTCAGCACGATGTTCTGGCCGACAGTCCGCAGCGGGGAATCAGCTTCCAGCGGTTCGTGTTCGTAAACGTCCAAAGCTGCGCCGGCGATCTTGCCTTCTTTGATGGCTTCTGCGAGGGCTGCTTCGTCGATGATGCCGCCTCTGGCGCAGTTTATGATGCGGGCCGTAGGCTTCATTTTCGACAGCACTTCAGCGTTAATTAAGTGCAGGGTTTCCGGCGTTTTGGGGATGTGCAGGGTGATGTAGTCGGATTCGCGCATCAGCAGTTCGAGTTCTACCAAGCGGCAGCCCAACTGGTCGGCTCTTTCGGTCGAAATGAAGGGATCGTAGGCCAGCAGTTTCATGCCCATTGCTTTGGCTGCGGCGGCGAGGTGGGAGCCGATTTTGCCCAAACCGACGATGCCGAGGGTTTTTTTGTAAACTTCTACGCCGAGAAAGCGGTTGCGTTCCCATTTACCACCTTTGACGGATTCGTTAGCTTCCGGGATGTGGCGAGACATCGAGAGCATCATGGCGAGCGCGTGTTCGGCGGCGGCGATCGTGTTGCCTTCGGGGGAATTGACGACTACAATTCCTTTGCGGGTAGCGGCGGGTACATCGACATTATCTACGCCGACGCCGGCTCTGCCGATGATTTTGAGTGAATTCCCGGCTTCAATGATTTCTTTGGTAACTTGGGTGCCAGAACGGATCATTAAAGCGTCGTAATCTGGAATAATTTTTACCAGTTGTTCGGCTGAGAGTCCTGTGTTTACGTCAACTTGCGCGACTTGGGAGAGGATGTCAATTCCGGCTTGGTCGATCGGATCGGATACTAGAACTTTAGGCATAGCAAGCAATTGAGTGCAATAGTAAAAATAGACCGAGCGTTGGCGAGCTCAAAGTTGAGACTTACACTTAGAGCAGTATCTAACAGCTCAGCTCAAGCTTGCCTTTGTGCAGTTTGAATTGTATCTGTATTCGGTCAAGGTCGGCCGTTTTTTGCATGAAATATTTTAGCTTTGCGGGCGATCGGACTCTCTGACCGTCTGAAAATCTCCCAAGTGCTTAGCTAGTATGTGTTTTCGGTCTATAATCAATTCTAGGTGTCCAAGCCTAACTATCAGGAATTATTGTCAATGAATTATCTTATCGCCGTACTGCCCGATCGAATTCAAGCCGAAGCTGCCTACTGTGCTCTCGAAAAAGAAGGCTTGCCCATGAAGCAAGTGAGTATTTTGGGCCGCGGCTACAAAACTGCTGATGAATTTGGCTTGATCGACCCCAACCAGCAAGCGAAGAAACAAGCTAAACTCATGGCTATTTGGCTGATTCCCTTTGGCTTTATTGCTGGCGTTACTTTCAGTCTGATGACTGAGTTGAAGACTTTCGCCTGGGCGGGGGAAATTGGCGATCACGCGATCGGTGGTGTACTCGGTGCGATCGCCGCTGCGATGGGCAGTGTTTTTGTAGGAGGCGCGGGCGGTATGGCTTTTGGTAGCGGCGATGCTTTGCCCTACCGCAACCGTTTGAATGCGGGTAAATTTTTGATTGCGGTTAAGGGTACTGATGATTTGACTGGGAAAGCTGCGAAGATTTTGCAGCAGTTTAAACCGGAAAATATCCAAGGTTATACAGAGACTTAGTTATTTGTTTGTTAACAGTTGACTGTTGACTGTTGACTGTTGACTGTTGACTCGTGTAATATTTGAAGGGAGTTATGGAATCACAAACTATCTCCCTACATTCTCCCATAGAATTAACGCTCGAATTAACAGACGAGCAGTTTTTTCAGTTGTGTCAAGACAACCGGGATTTGAGATGTGATCGCACTGCTAGTGGAGGATTAATTATTATCCCACCTACAGGTAGCGAGACTGGTAGTTTCAACATTGACTTATCGTATCAACTTCAATCTTGGAGCAGACAAAATAAGCAGTTGGGAATTGCTTTTGAGTCTTCCACTGGATTTAAACTGCCCGACGGTACAGATATTTCTCCCGATGCTGCTTGGATTCGACGCGACAGGTGGGATGCTTTAACTGCTGAAGAAAAAAAGAAATTTGCGCCGATTTGTCCCGATTTTGTGGTGGAATTGCGTGAAGCGAAGCTATCCCGAAGGGAATCGACCACTGACTCGCTAGAAAAATTGCGGGCTAAAATGAAAGTATATGTGAAAAATGGATCGAAATTGGGATGGTTGCTCGATCGCAAAAATAGAAAAGTAGAAATCTCCCGTCAAGGTTCAGATGTGGAAATTTTAGACTCGCCTGCAACTCTGTCAGGTGAAGATGTATTACCCGGTTTTGTGTTGGATTTAACAGATATTTTCTAAATTTGTAAGAAGACTCGGCAGAAAACTCGGCGGTTGAAACCGCGTCTACACAAGCAAAACCCGCCGACGCGGGTTAAAGATAGCGCGGTAAAATTACGTTATTCTCTTTAGTCGGCATCCAGCAGACATGGTTTGTATAAACCTGCTTTCAACCGCCTTCTTATCTTTTCCCACTCATTCATGATATGATAGGCTGCCAAAGGTTGCGTTTGGTATGACCTATGAAAATCCTCCACGGGACTTGGATTCCTCAAACAGAAGAGAGTTTTGTTCAAGGTGGAACTTTTTGTCTGTGGGTTGAAACCACTCAAAAGAAAAAACAGCCTGCTAAGGTTCATCCCCGACAATTGGAGACGGCACAGTTAAGAGAGTTTCTAACGAAAGAAGCGGGGATTCAACTGTCAGCAGTCAGCAATACAAGTGCGATGGGGCGAGAATACGCGATCGTCCCTCGGTATTTTTTACTCCCCACTGCCGACAACCAGCCGTTACCATCTTTAGAGTTAGCGCGATATTTAGAGACAGAATTACCGGAAACATTTGAGTTGGAGTATTGGGAAGTTGACTGTGTGTGCATCGCCACCCACACTTTGACTAAAGTATTGAACGATCTGCATTTTTTTGCCCTCTACGATTTAGCAGAAGTTCAGTTTGGTTCAGACTTGCTATTTTGGTATCACTACACCCAAAATTTTAAGCAAATTGTTCTGAAAGATCATTATATTCCGGCGTTGCGCTATCGAGAAACTGCTCCGATCGCGATCGCACCCATCGAAACATCCGAACCCGCTGAGAAAGCCACGCGCGGGCGTAAGAAAGCGGGCGAGACAAAAACCAAAACAACTGCAAAAACTCCAAAAACACCTGCCAAAATTGAACCCAGCTTTGAGATTTATCCGGGATGGGAAATTGTTTCAACACAGTACGAAACTGATTTACAACGCTATGTTGAATGGATGCCTTTAGTTTGTGTGTCAGGTTTTCGGAAGATCCAGCTACAAGATACACCAAAGTTCTACGATCGTGAACGGTTGCTGCGGCATTTTTCCGAGTGTGCGATCGCGGAAATTGTCACTCAAACCCCCATCCCAGCATCGTTTGAAAATAAGATTGCGGATTCTTTACTTCAAATCTGCCTCAACCAAACACGAAAAATCGCGCCAGTAAACCTTGAACAATACCGGCAATGGCAAACCTGGCGCGATCGCATTACGCGCAATCAATCTGCTGACTCATTCTCCCTCTGCTTTCAGCTACAATCCCCCGAAAACCCAGAACAGCCTTGGGTTTTAGAGTTTCAGGTGGCTGCGAAAAAAGACCCATCCCTGCGGATGCCGTTGCAGGATTATTGGCGATCGCGATCGACTCAACAAAAACAGTTGCAAACACAATTCGGAGACAACTTTGAGCAACATTTGCTGACAAATCTCGGCTACGCTGCTCGCATTTATCCCCAACTTTGGCAAGGGCTAGAAACCGACCAACCTGCTAACATTACCCTCAGCTTAGATGATGCTTTCACCTTTCTCAGCGAGTCCGCTTGGGTATTAGAAGATGCCGGATATAAAGTGATTGTCCCCGCTTGGTGGACGCCGAAGGGACGACAACGGGCGAAGATTCGCCTGCAAGTCAAAGGGAAGGGCAGCAAGAGCGCTGCAATCAAGGGCAAGGGATTATTTTCGGCGGATTCATTGGTGGAATATCAGTATGAATTGGCGATCGGGGGTGAACGGGTTAGCGAACAAGAATGGCAGGCGTTAGTAAATAGCAAAACACCGCTGGTGCAGTTCCGAGGACAATGGATGGAACTGGACAAAGACAAGATGCAGGAGATGCTGAATTTTTGGCAAAAACATCGCGAAGAGAATCCCGATGTCAGCTTGATTGACTTTATGAAGTTGACGGCAGAAGGAGAAGCTAGTGAAGAGTTAGAGGTGGAGCGCGATCGGGCTTTATCGGATATGTTGGAGAAGCTGCACGATAAGAGTCGGCTAGAGTTAATTGCAGATCCAGCAAAGTTTCAGGGCAAGTTACGAGATTATCAAAAGCGCGGTGTTTCTTGGCTGAGTTATTTGGAAAGTTTGGGATTAAATGGCTGTCTTGCCGATGATATGGGTTTGGGTAAATCGGCGCAGGTAATTGCTCGATTATTGCAAGAGCGGGAAGTTTTATCTACTACAAAAGAGACAGAAAGAAAGACAGAAAAAGCGATCGCACCTTCGGTTCTACCCACGCTGCTAATTGCGCCCACATCCGTAGTTGGTAACTGGCAAAAGGAAATGGAAAAGTTTGCTCCCGAATTGCGATCGCTGATTCACCACGGCCCTCAACGTTTGCAAGATGCCAAAGCATTTAAAGCCGCCGTCCAAGATTGTGATATGTTGATCACTTCCTTTACCTTGGTGCGAAAAGACGAGAAACTGTTGAGCAGCGTAGCGTGGCATCGCGTGGTAATTGATGAAGCCCAGAATATTAAAAATCCGAAAGCGGCGCAAACAAAGGCGATTTTAAAGTTACCCGCTACCCATCGACTAGCATTGACTGGAACACCCGTGGAAAATAGATTGCTGGATTTATGGTCAATTTTTAATTTCCTCAATCCCGGCTATCTGGGTAAAGAGGCGCAGTTTCGGAAGTTGTTTGAGATCCCGATTCAAAAAAATGGGAGTCGCACGCAATCGGCAGCGCTCAAAAAATTAGTAGAACCCTTTATTCTCCGGCGTCTGAAAACCGATAAGTCGATTATTCAGGATCTCCCCGACAAAGTTGAGCAAAAACTCTACTGCAATCTCACCCGCGAGCAAGCTTCGCTTTATGAAGCGATTGTGAAAGAGGTAGAACAAGAAATTGACGCGACGGAAGGGATGAAGCGCAAGGGGATGATTTTGGCGACACTGCTGAAGCTGAAGCAAATTTGTAACCATCCGCGCCAGTTTTTGCAAGATGAAAGTGAGTTTACACCAGAGCGATCGCACAAACTGGAACGGCTGATCGAGATGATTGAGGAAGTCAAAGCAGAAGGCGAAAGTTTATTGGTATTTACGCAGTTTACAGAACTGGGAAGCGCCTTGGAAAAATATATTAAACAAACGCTACATTACAACACTTACTACATCCACGGGGGAACCAGTCGCGAAAAACGGGAACGGATGATTTCAGAGTTTCAAGATCCAGAGTCTGAACCTTCGGTATTTATTCTGTCACTGAAGGCGGGCGGCGTGGGAATTACGCTGACAAAAGCCAATCACGTGTTCCATTTCGATCGCTGGTGGAATCCGGCGGTGGAAGATCAGGCGACGGATCGGGCGTTTCGGATCGGACAGGAAAAAAATGTGTTTGTGCATAAGTTTGTGGCAATTGGCACGTTGGAGGAAAAGATTGACCAAATGATTGAGGACAAAAAGAAATTGGCAGGGTCAATTATTGGTGCGGATGAATCGTGGCTGACTGAGTTGGATAATGAGGCATTTAAAAAGTTAATTAGGCTCAATAAAAATGCAGTTTTAGATTAGGAGAACATCAAAAATATGTCACAATTTACTCGGACTTGGTGGGGCAATAAATTTATCGATGCGTTAGAAAGATTTACAGATTCTGGGCGACTCGGACGGGGACGTTCCTATGCACGGAATGACAAGGTAAAAAGCTTTAAGATTAATGATGGCTTAGTGATGGCAGAAGTAAGGGGGTCGGTAAATCCTTATTTTGGGGTTTATAAGGAGCCACTCTACAAAACTAAAATTGAGTTTGAGCCAATTAGTCAGGCAAAGTGGAAAGTGGCGATCGCCCAAATGGCATCAAAAGCCAGCTTCATTTCCCGGCTGCTACTCAACGAAATGCCCGACAATATTGAAAAGGCTTTTGCACCCCTCGGATTGCACCTTTTACCCAGCAGCCGCGAGGACTTTAAGACTACTTGCTCTTGCCCAGACTATAGCAATCCCTGCAAACATATTGCCGGAGTTTATTATTTGGTGGCGGCAGAATTGGACAAAGATCCATTTTTACTGTTTGAATTACGGGGGCTTTCTAAGGAAGTGCTGCACCGCGAATTAGCAAAAACGCCTTTGGGAATGGCGCTTTCTGCCGAGTTAACGGCGGATGCAGCGGCCCCTGTGGCGGTGGATTCCTATTACACGCGGGCGATCGCCAGTGAGGCGCAAACGGTCAGCCTGAAAGAGTTTTGGCATGGTGCGAAGCGATTGCCGCAGACGATTGAGGTGGCAGCGCAAAGTGGGGTAAGTGCGATCGTGGTGAAGAAACAGGGAGATTTTCCACAGTTTTGGCACAAGGATGGTTCGTTTATTGAGGCGATGGAAGAACTGTATTTGCGGGTGAAGAAGAATAAGTAGTTGGGTGGACAATTTTGCTGCCATACTCGATCGATCTCTTGCAAAAACTTTAACTCGAAGACTTCATAGATTTGGTACAATAATCGTGCTCATCATATCAACTTTACCAGCCACTAAAATCATAAGATCGTTATTTGATGATTTTAGACTATAATTAAATTAGTGCGACTGTTAAAAAAGTAGACTTTTTAGTGACAGCAAGGTTGGGCAATTTCAAATTAGAATCTAAAATTGACTGATGT
Organism: Microcoleus sp. N9_B4; assembly: GCF_036701635.1. Lineage (NCBI taxonomy): Bacteria > Bacillati > Cyanobacteriota > Cyanophyceae > Oscillatoriales > Microcoleaceae > Microcoleus > Microcoleus sp. N9_B4. The sequence goes on from NZ_JAUBRC010000020.1 coordinate 85,067, forward strand.
TACAAAGAGAAGAACTGTTAAAAGGCATCGAAAACCGCGAATGTGTGGCGCGGGCGATCGACCAAGCGGAACAAGCAATTAAAACTTGGGAAGTTACTCTGACTGATTTTCTATCGCCTCCAGAATTGGCGGACACTCTGACGGTATTTAAGCGCTTAACAGACGTGGAATTAGTGGCTTGGGGCGGCTACCCGCAAGCTGAAAGACAAAGAATTGCGATCGCGCGATCGGATATCCCGATCGACTCTGCTAGCGTTAACGTTGCGGCAGTAGAAATCGCTGGCAATTTCTTGTTCGATACAGCTTCTCACCGCGACTTTTTGGGGGCGATGTTGGGTACGGGAATTGTCCGGGAGAAAACTGGCGATGTGATTGTTTTGGGAGAACGCGGCGCGCAAGCCATTGTCATGCCCGAGATGGTAGAGTATTTGGAGATGAGTTTGCAGCAAGTGCGATCGGTTCCTGTACAAACGCGGCGCATTGAGTTGAGCGAACTCAAAATTAGAGAACCCAAAAAGAAAGAAATGACCACCGTTGAAGCATCGATGAGATTGGATGCTGTCGCCTCGGCTGGATTCGCAATGTCTCGCAGCAAAATGGCCGATTTAATTGGCAGTGGCGACGTGCGAGTTAACTGGAAAGACGTTACTCAAGCTAGTTATAATGTCAAGTCGGGAGATTTAATTGCTGTTACCGGCAAGGGAAGATTGGAAATTGGGGAAGTTGCTGTTACTAAGAAGGAACGCTATCGAGTCCAGTTAACTCGATATTTGTAATTCTCGGAATTAGTAATTGGGAATTGGGAATTGGGAATGCTTTTCCCTGTTCCTTTTTCCCGATATCGGCTAAATGGGTTAAATCTCGTACACAATCTGTTGCCGAACTTTCCTAGAACCCACCTCGGTGAAATCCGTTAAATCCCGTAGACTACTTCCTTGCCCTTCGTAATTACGCTTTCGCCCGAAACACCTTTTCTACCGACTTCACCAAAAGTTCTCGCGGCATCAATCGAGGCATATTTGCGATGATTTGATTGGGAATTCCCCCTGTGACAACATTAGACTCATTTTTGTCTAAAGCTTTCAAAGCATCTCGCACTACTTCATCAGCGGGAACGAGTTTTTGTCCGCTGTTAGAGGCTAGTGATTTCGGAAATTCAGCTACTGCGAAAAAGTCCGATTCTGTCGGCCCGGGACAAAGGCACAAAATGCGAATTCCTAAATCTTTGTTTTCCGCCCAAAGTGCCTCGCTGAAACTCAAAACAAAGGCTTTAGTAGCTGCATACATTGACAAGTACGGCATCGGTTGAAAAGCTGCGATGGAGGCAACATTGATGATACTTCCCGATTTTCGCTGCCGCATTCCCTGCAAAAATAAGTGCGAAAGTTCAACTAATGCTACAATATTTAGTTGCACCATTGTTAGTTGTTTCGCAAGCGGGCGATCGGCAAAAGCACCGTAATCGCCAAAACCCGCATTGTTCACCAACAAATCAACCGTCCAACCTTTTTTAACAACCGCGTCAAATACAGCATTTGTGGCTCCTGGTGCGGTCAAATCTTGAACGATAATTTCGACCAAAATATTGAATTCCTGTTGCAGTTGAGCAGCTAGCTGTTGCAATTTGTCTGCGGAACGAGCTACCAAGATTAGATTGTGCTGGCGTTTGGCTAATTCGGAGGCAAAGGCTGCACCAATTCCGCCAGAAGCACCGGTGATTAAAGCAGTCGGCATGAAATTAATTCGGATATTTGATGTGGGCTTTATATATTTTAACAATTATTTAGACGGGAACCTGTAAAATAATTAAAAGGGAATAGGTGAGTTTTATGGCGCGTCTTACCGATCGAGCTTTTGAAATTTTGCGGGCCGAAGTTGACAAGTGCGCGGCGGCTGATAGTCTAGCCGGTGATGTCTACCGACGAATGGTAATCAAGCGGTTGGAGAAGTTACGATCGCAAAACGGCACTTTCGCCTCAAGAGAAGAAATCCGCGATACCTTCAAAGACGAATTTCCCAACTTCAGCGAACAAGCTCTCAAAGCTGCCGTCAAAGCCAACCGCCCGCCCGGATTGTTCGGTAAAATCATCTTTGCTGGGAGTTTGCTGGGAAGTGCTGCGGGGATAATTTGGCTGATTAACCTACCTTTTCCCATGATTCGCTGGCCCGTGGCGAAAACAATGCCGATATTGTTGCTGCCGAGTTTTATCAGTATGGATCACAATTACCGGCAGGCGATCGCCCTTGTGGAACAATCCGATCAACTGGTGAATAAAGCCACGGCTGTCGCTGATTTTGACTTGGGCGAAATTAAAGCAAAACAAGCGCAAAAACATCTCGACGCCTTGCCGGTGTGGTTCCTCGGCTATTACCCAAAGAGGTACTGCTCTTTTTTCCGCTGCAGTTGGCGGTTTACACTCGATGAATTTGAAGCCGCCCGCAAAAATGTCGGGCGGATGGAGGCTCAAATTTTCCAGCAAAAAAATGCTTTTACTCAGTTAAATCAAGTCGAACAAACTCTCAAGGCGGCGAAACAGCAGTATCAGGAAGCAAAAACTGCTGCAGACAGACAAAAAGCGACGGTAAACTGGCAAAGTGCGATCGACCAACTCAATCAAATTCCCGCCGAAACCCTCGCGGGAGAAACGGCTAAGAAAACACTCAAAGCAGCAGAAAGAGACTTTCAAGCAATGGGTGGTATCGCCACAGGTTCTGTACGGGCAGACAACTTAATTGAAGCTGCCAAAGAATTTGCTCTCTCCGCCGCCGTCGCCTCCCAAAAACCGCCACATCCCGCCGCACAGTGGGAGCAAATAGCAGAATTGTGGCAAGAAGCTATTAACAGACTGAAATTGATTCCAGTCGATAACCCCGGCTATCTCGACGCTCAAACCAAACTCGCTCAATATCAAAATAATTTAGGAATTACCCAGATTAGACTGGAAGCAGAAAAAGATTCTGCCAAAGCTTTGCAAGAAGCTAAAAGCTTGTTTGCCAACTTGCAAAATGAGGTGAATTCTCCGAGGCAAAATCCCGGTTACTCCCTCAGCCAGTTGCAAAAAATTATCAATCAATTAGAATCAGTCAAACCCGGAACAACTATTTATCCCGAATCCCAAAAATGGCTGCAATCTGCTCGCAAAAAACAGCAAGAATGGCAAAAAAATTAGTCAGTTGTCAGTTGTCAGTTGTCAGTCAACAGTTAACAGTCAACTGCCAACCGTCAACTAACAAATTACCAAGTCGGGTCAACATACAGATTAATTGTCACTTGCTTTTTCCCGGAAGGGACGCCGGAAATACAAGCACAAATCGTATCACCGTCATCAATTTCTACTTCGCAAGCGTGACAAGAACCCATGAGACAGCCAGTAGGAATAGAAACCCCTGCACGTTTAGCTACATCTAGCAAAAGCTCTCCTGGTTCAGCTTCAACTGTCACATTGTCTGGTAAAAAACAAACTTTTGTCATTGACTTTTAACCTCAACTCTAACAAACAATAGTTAACAGTTAACAGTCAACAGTCAACAGTCAACTGTTAACTAATTAACCTAAAATATGCTTTATATCTAAATGCTTTTCCACTGTATCTGCTAGAGAGTCTAACAGAGTTTCTCGGTGTTCTCGGTAATTAGGAATACCTGTAGGCAATGCGCGTAGTCCCCGCTGCTGCCGCAAGTGATTTAACCAAGCTCGCCGCCAAGCCCCGTTGTCAAAGATGCCGTGCAAGTATGTACCCCAAATTGATTGAGAAGTATTGACAATGCCTAAACTAGCATCGTCAAATAGCGGTTGAGTCAAATCTGACTCTAGGATTTGCGTTTTTCCTTGATGAATTTCGTAACCGGAAACTGGCAAACCCGGTTGAGGATAGTTAGATGTTACGATTCGTTGGCGCGCAATTTTGTTCGGTGCCATCGCAGTTTTTAAAGGCAGCAATCCTAATCCTGGAAATTCTCCCTTTTCTCCCTCAATGCCTTCTTTATCGGTGATACTTTCTCCCAGCATCTGAAAGCCGCCGCAAACTCCCATGACTGTACCGCCAGCTACTAAATAATTTTGAATAGCTTTTGCCATACCTGTTTGGCGCAGCACGTGCAAATCAGAAATTGTAGTTTTAGACCCTGGTAAAATTACGGCGTCTGGATGGCCTAAAGGGTCTTTTGGGCTGACATATTTGACTGTGACGCTAGTTTCCGACTCTAAGGGGTCAAAGTCGGTAAAATTGGAAATTCGGGGCAGGCGGATGACCGAAATATTTATGTCGGTTTGAGAATTGGGAGAACGCCGATCGAGCAAATCGAGAGAATCTTCTGAGGGAAACACTTCGTCTATCCAAGGAATCACCCCAACTACCGGGATTCCAGTCCTTTCTTCTAGCCAAGTCAGACCCGGATCTAAGATCGATTTTTGCCCTCGGAACTTATTAATAATGAATCCTTTAATTAAAGCCCGTTCGTCGGGATCGAGCAATTCCAAAGTACCGATAATGTGAGCAAAAGCACCACCGCGATCGATATCAACTACTAGCAAAGTCCGAGCTTTTAAATATTTAGCTACCCGCATATTTGTTAAATCGCGGTGTTTGAGATTAATTTCAGCAGGGCTACCGGCTCCCTCACACACAATCATGTCAAATTCTTGCTTGAGAAATTCTAAAGATTCCCGAATAGCTTGCCAGCCGAGATCGAAATACTGCTCGTAATATTGAGATGCTCGCACATTGGCGATCGCCCGGCCCTTGACAATCAATTGAGAAGTCATGTCTCCTTGTGGCTTGAGCAAAATCGGATTCATTTCTACCCAAGGTGCTACGCCCGCAGCCCAAGCTTGCACTGCTTGAGCGTAACCAATCTCTCCACCGGCGGCTGTGACATAGGAATTCAGGGCCATATTCTGACCTTTAAACGGAGTTACCCGCCAGCCTCGCCGAGAAAAGATTCGACATAAAGCTGCCACGAGTAAAGATTTCCCTGCGTGAGATGTGGTTCCCACGACCATAATTGCTTTCATAATATTAAGGGAGAAGGAAGAGGGGAGAAGGAAGAAGGAAGAAGGAAGAAGGAAGAAGGAAGAAGGAAGAGGGAAGAAGGAAGAAGGAAGAAGGAAGAAGGAAGAAGGAAGAAGGAAGAGGGAAGAGGGAAGAGGGAAGAAGGAAGAGCGAAAAGGGAAGAGGGAAGAAGTAAGAAGAAAAAAGTAAGAAGTAAGAAGTAAGAAGAAAAAAGTAAGAAGTAAGAAGGCAGAAGGCAGAATCAAAAAAAAATCTGGTTTCTACCTTTTGCTTTCTGCCTCAAGATGACGGCTTATCTTCGCCGGATACATTCTCAGACTTGGATTCAGTGGCCGGTTTAGCAGTTTCGACTAAATTCGGATCGGGGTGATTCGGGGGACTCAATTCAGTTTGTTCTGCGTCAGAAGAAAGTTCTTCACCTGTAGATTCGATCGAGATCACTGATACTGAAACCGTTTCCACCTGCACGCTCAACCCAGGTTCTCCCGGTATTTCTATCTCTACAGGCGCTGCCATTTCCACCACAGTCATTTCCAGAGATACAGCAGGGGCTTCTGCTTCCGGTACGCCGACTGCTGCTGCTTCCGGTTCACCAACTGCTGCCAGCGGTGTCTGGGTTTCCAGAGATACAGCAGGGGCTTCTGCTTCTGGTAAGCCTGGTGCTGCTTCTGGTTCACCAACGGCAGCCAGAGGTGTCTGGGTGTCAGCGGACGATCGCTCTTCGATCGTCCCGTCCCCTATTTTGTCAGAACTCGCGATGTCTGCCGCCATCAACTCGGCCATTGCTTCAACATCGGTGGGAAACGGCACTCCAAGGCTTGTTTCCACAACAGTGTTGCTGCTTTCGGCTACCACTTCCGCAGCCGCCTGGGCTAATTCGGATTCGAGAATTTGGTCGATACCCGGTGCAGGAGTTGCCGTTATTTTAGATTCAGGTGCGATCGATTCTGGAGTCACTGAAGGTTTTGGCGTCTGCGGAGTTGCATCAGATTTGTTTTTACCCGCACCCCGTCCCAACATACCGCCGAGACTATTTTTGATATTGTCAAACAGACTACCGAAACCGCCGGATTTTTTAGCTGGTTGAGGAGGAGTAGGAGGAGTTGGGGCCGCCGCTGCCGCTGCCGCCTGCGACTCTTTAACGGCTGTCCTCCATTCTGTTTCCTCGTCAAAATCATCGGCTTCTGGCTGCTGTGGAGGCTCTGGCTGAGCCTCTACTGGATCCACACTTGGTGTAACGGCTATTTCTGAAATTTCTAGAGGTAGAGGTAGAGGAGTGAAGCTGCTGGCTAATTCTGCTGGGGTTGGTGAAGTCTCAGCAGCAGGAGTTTCGACTGAAAACACTGGTATTTCTGCAATTGCAGGTGGTTTCGAGTCGGGAATTTTCAAGTCTGGGGCGATCGCACTTTCAGTCGTCGGCTCGTCGATCAAACTTTCAGCAATACTTTCAGCTATGGGGGGAATCGCCGGCTGTTCCTCTAGCTTTACCTCGCTCTTATCCACAGTGGGTGCTGGAACCACATCAGTTTTCGGTTTGGGCGATCGAACAAACTTAGGTTTTTTCGCTGCGGGTTCTTTTTTCTTGGCAAACAAGCCAGCAAACGGCACGCCTGCTGCAGCCAAATTCGCCGACTGAGGAATCGGCGTTTGCTCAGCAACGGGCGTCACCTGCCGGCGCAAAGTCAGAGTTTCCCAGGCAAACCAGCCCAACATCGCCACGCCCGCCATTTGACCAAGCAGGAGAGCACCAGTAATTCGTCCCGCACAAGCCCATAAAATTAACGCATAAAAAAGCCCTACCCCGCTCCAGGTAAAATCACTTTTGCGGTGCACTTCTGGAAAAAAGAAGGCCGCCATGTAAATACTGAAGCTGCCTAGACCGACCGCCAACGCCAGAATGTATGCAAGCATATTGTCGGTACCTCCGCTGTGTCAAATAACTTCTACGCGCTAATTCTACCTTTCAGAGAGACTCAACGGCTTCTTTCTATCGGACAATTCTCGATTAGTAGGGAAGTTTGGCAACGCGCCGTGTATAGGATTTAACACATTCAACGGATGTTGACGCCAGAAGTGCGAGTCAAGATTTCCCACTCTCCCCGACTTTCCTACTCCCCATCACCCCCTATCCCCACACCCCCTATCCCCATCACCCCCTCCTCCGTCGTGATATGTGTCACTTAACTATGCCCGTGCGATCGCACCAAGCGACTGAGGATGTTTATATGTTGTAGGTGTAAGAGGAATTATGCCCTAGGGCGTATGTATGGGAGACAATGCCATGTTAGAAAAACTATTATTAGCGGCCGGCTTAACCTTATCGCTTCAAATATTTCCCGGACTAAGCACTTCCGCGAAATTACCGAAAAATTTGGTATTGCGATCGAGCGCTCATCCGGCTCAAACCGTGAAACTTCCCCTCGTTGCAGTACCAGCAGGCATCGCGCCGAATGTCCAATCCTAATGATACGTGCCAGACCATACGTGCAAGTGCGATCGGACTTAGGCAGAGCCTTTCTAATATTTTTTTCGAGTTCTTCTCTTTACGTGAGTGTTCACAACTCATCAGTTTGTACTCAGGGCTTTAGTCCTCATTAATATCACCTAATAAGGACTAAAGCCCTTACTACAAACCGTAGGCCAATAATTAGTAGTATATAGAACATTAATCCCCATAAAATACTAAACAAATCTCAACATCAGGCTGTCTTATAGAGACATTCAAACCTTAAAAAACTTGGGAAACCTTGAGTAAAGGCTCAAAATAGATATATGATGTCAAATTAAGCTTAAAGCTAATAAGCACATTGACTATTAAATCAAGGAAAGTGAAAATGGGACTTAGCGATATTCTCTTGAATGAAAACCACAGAGAAACTTTTGTTGATGACTGTGTAAAGTTGATAGACCAACAAGTTGCAGCAGCGCCGGGATTGGGTGGTTTGGCTCTTAAAGCTGCCTACTCTACTGTCAAGGGCATACGGGCTGACTATTGCGCCCAAGTCCTCGATCAACTTCTGCCAGAAATCTCGATCGCACTCGATCCGATGTGGACTGAAGCCGTAAACAATGGCAACCCAGTAGAATATCTAGCCCAAAGAAAAGGTGAAGTAGCAGACGAATTGCTCCAGATAAGTGACAAAAGGGTCGAGAAAAGCACAAGATCGATGGTTAAAGGCGCCTATGCCAAACTCCGCCCTTCAGCCAAGAATTACGTGGAAAACGGAGTACCGGATTTAGCCGAAATTATTAATAAACATAGTGCGGCCTGATAAGTGAGCAACGGCTAAAAAACAGAATACCCAGATACCCGGCTTCTTCAAGAAATCGGGTATCTAAAATCCGACTTATTGGTAAGTTTGTAGTTAGGAGGGAGAGTCCTAATTTTATGCTTATCCATTGCCAATTACCCATTGATTGGCAGCCAATATTTTCAACATCGCCTGTCCGGTAATTCCCAACCCCAAAAACATTACAAACATCGCACTAATCGCCGGCAGAAATTTGACTGCTGTTATCTGTTTGGGCAGTTTATCAAAATTTCGTTTGGCATAAACTAAGATTAATCCGATCGCACTCAGCACTAAAGCCAATCCCAAACTAAACGCTACCACTAACGTCATTCCCAAACCAACATTGCCCAAAGCCGACGCACTCAACAGCATCACCAAAGCGGAAGGACAAGGCAACAAACCGCCGGAAATTCCCAACGCCAATAAGCTTTTCCAAGTAATAGCAGAACCGTCAGCACCGGGAGGCAAATGCGAATGAATCCGGCCGTCTCCGTGATGGTGGTAGTGGTGAGATATATCGGGTTTTACAGGCTTAAATTCTCGCTCCCAACTTCCTCTACTCAAAAGATTTACTGGTTCTTCACATTCTGCCGTAAAGACTTTATTCCTGAGAAACCAGTTTTTATTATTAAAAATTTTACTTTTGATTTTTTTGATAACTTCCGTCCTCACTACCAACCTAGTTTTGAGTTTTTCTAAGAGTAAGTTAAGGCCGATGAAGGCTACTAATAAACCTGAGATTAAACTCAGCCAAGGATCTAATTTTTCGGGGTCGATCAAGTTAGAAGCAAACAAAGTAATTCCGCCGACAGCAAACACGCCCGCAGTGTGAGTAATTGTAGTGGTCGCTGCTAGAAATAAAGCGTGTATCGGAGTAGCCCGCGAACCCACTAAATAAGCGCCGACTATGGTTTTTCCGTGTCCGGGCGACATCGCGTGCACGCATCCCCAAGCAAATGCTCCCGCTATTGCTAGCAGTAAACTCCAACCTGAATCCCAGATAGATTCCTTTCCCGCTAACAAAAAGTCGCGGTTTTGCGGCGTAAACACAAAGCTTTTTACAGCACCCGCTTGTACAATCGTAGCTTGGCAGCTAGCTGTCGGAACTTCTGGCAAAAACAGATTGTAATTAATTCGCAATTTCTCTGGTTTGGAGATGGAAATTGAGTCAGGTAAAGCGGGGGTTTTATCTTGAGAAGGTGCGGGCCAGGTGTAGTCTAAAATTAAGGTGCTGTGGGTATTCGGCTGCTGGATTAAGCTGGCGGTTTTAGCTGCTATTTCTAGCGGTTTTACTGCTACGGAGCCTTGAATGTTGCTACTGTTGGTGAGGCGGATTTGTTGGCTGAAAAACTTTTCTAGCTGTGTTTGGTGGCTGCGAACTTCAGCAGGTTGTAGCTGGCTGTCTCGATTGTCGTCGGCGAAGTTTGTTAAGCCAGTTGGGAAAGTTAATGTTATTTCGGTTTGTAAATCGTTGACTACTATTTCTGCTACGGACAAGTCTGCCCAGTGGGAGTAAACTGGTCGGGTTGAGGTTGTTAGTAAGAAGGAAAGTGTTAGGAAGAATAGGATGAAAAGTTTTGGCAGTCGGTTCATTTTGTACTGCATAAATACATTTTTTTCGGTAGTTTGTTTTGTTGTTTGTGATTTTTTAGGCGATCGCTCTTTTCGTGAGTCTCACAGTCCGCCGGGGATTGAAATCCCCGTCTCATAGCGAAAGTCGGTTGAAACCGACTAAAAGATTTTCTACTTTTTAGTGAAATCTTTTAGTCCTATGCAAGAGGAATTAAGCTTTCAACCCCTGGCGGATTGACGGAGTTGCAGCTATTAGTTAATCTCAAAATTCATAACTTCCTAAGCCCAATGCTTGGCGAGATCGATCGTCAAAATTCGGGTCAATTTCCTTGGACTTTTGAAAATAAGCGCGAGATTCGGTATCCTTACCTAAAGTCCGGGCGATCGCACCAGCCCGGTAAAACATACCCGCATCGCGAATGCCCGATCGCAATATTTCGGCCATCACTCGATCGGCTTTTTGCCATTCCCCAGCGGCGGAAAGCGCCCAAGCCAAAGTATCAAGCGTCACAGCATCCCGGCGAATTTTCACCTCCTCCTGCATTAACGCCAGCGCTTCGGTGACATCCTGCGATCGACCTTTTTCCAGCAGCAAACTTGCCAAATCGCGCCGGTGCCCGAAACCGCTAGATCCAGAAACCTGTTCCTGTCGCAGCCCAGCTTCTGCTTTGTCCCGAAGTCGCCGGGATTCGATCGCATCTCCCTGCAAATCCTTCACCCTCGCCATACCGCGATCGACAATGTGATCGAACACAGTCTCAGCCCCGCCAGAATACGCCGAAACCTTGCTGTAATAGCCTTCCGCCGCCCGATAATTGCCCTGCCGCGTCTCCAAATCCGCCAAATAAATCAGCGCCAGCGGGTATCGCGGCACCAACCGCAGCGCCTCCAAAAACAGCGCTTTCGCCTGCACAAACTGCCCACGACGCGCGTAAAATCGACCCAAGAGCGATCGGGCCCGCGCAGAACCAGCAACCTCTCCCGGTTCCTCCGCCGCCATTGCTTGGCGGTAATCCTGCAAAACCTCAGCATCTCGGCCCTGAGACTCTCTCACTAAAGCTCTCAAAGTGAGAGAACCCAAGTTGGGAATCCGGTTAACTAAGGCTTCTGCGGCTGCATTTGCCTCGCTCACTTTACCCATCGCTAAGTGAGATGTAACTAAAAGGGCGATCGCATCTTCATTGTCAGAACCCGCCTGTTTAGCAAAGCGCAAAGCAGTAGCAAAATCGTGTCTGGCTTCGGCAATTCGAGCTAAAACTAACAGCGCACCTTTGTTGTCAAAAGGCAAATCGGCGATCGACCTTTGAGCCGCCTGTTCTGCCAATAAAAACCAACCTCCCTCCCCAGTAGCGCGAGCCATTTTCAAATAAGATCCCGCCAGTGCCGCCCGGTTCAAACCGCTGCGGGAATCAACAGCCAATCGCTGCTGATAAAAAGCAATCTCTTGCTCAATTGCTTCCTTTTGATTGGGATTGTTTCTCAAACTTTCCGAGAAATGATAGCGGTAATTAGTATCTAGATTTTCGGGGCTTTTGTTAGAAAAATTATCTGAAATAAAACGCCAATTAGGAGGTAAATTCACTACTACCATCCCAACTAAAGGAACCACTATCAGCAGCCACCACCCGAAAACATCCGATTTTATTCCTTGTCCTATTTTTGTTTTCATATATCTGCGTTCATCGCCTTCATCTGCGGTAAAACATTCAAATTCTATAAAGTTGCGTGGTTATTGGTTATTAGTTATTAGCCAATAACAACTAACCAATAACCAATAACAACTAACCAATAACTAATTAGGCAAAGCCAAATAAGGAAAATTCGGTTCTAAGGGTTTGTGTCCCTGAGCCGGATTGCCCGGAGTTCCGTTATATGAAACGTTATCGCCAACCGGAGAACCCACCAAAGCTCCCAGAGTGATATCAATAACGTCGTCCATCAGCATACGACCTCCGATCAAGCTTCCTTGAGCATTTGTAGCGCTAGCATAGCCGCTGGTTTTTGTGGTATCGATCCGCATGACATCGGGTAAGAAAGCTCCGGCGATCGCATTTGGATCGACATTATCCCGACCGTCCAAAAGATCCACAGCATTCAGAGTAGCAACAGCTTCCTGCCGCACCGGAGCAGCAGCAGCGCTCAAATCCAATCTCGGAGGAATATTATTAAATGCTTCCAGATAAGCGGGAGTAACTATCAAACCTTCATTAATTGCAGGTCTCGCCAAACGCTCGAATTGTTTGAAACCACCAGCTCCATCCCGGATCGAAACTGTTGACCAAACATCAAAAGTATTGGCCCCAGTTCCTGCTTGCAAAAACGCTTTGGGAACGCGGACAGCAATTGTATTGACGTTGTAACCTTTAGTAAAGTCGATCGCTTGATTCGGTTGTTTAAAAGCAGTGCGCGGCCCCGTTCCCAAAGCTGCGGCGCGAACTCTAAAAAATTGTTCCACATCAAAGAAAAACGGGTCTTCGCGTAAACCCGCAAATACAGTCAAGTTAGAACCGCCCACAGGTACTGTATTCAAAACAGCATTAGAATTCAGCGGAGTTGTGGCAATTAGCCCGCCGTTAACTGTAGCCTTAGCAACAGTCTCCGAGCCGCCGCGAACAACAGTTACAGCTACCGCTTGCATACCTTGATTGTTAGGCGGACTGAAGGCAAACCGCAAGATAATATCAGAGCGTCCAGTAGGTGTAGAATTCACGTCACCTACCTGGGTGATGTGAAATTGGTAGAGGGCTGTAGTGCTGAAATAATATTGATAGCGGGCGACAGACCTGGGATTTGAATTCATGGTAAATACTAAATCCCCGTCCGCAGCACCGGAGTTTTGGTCTTTTTCGCGATATACGTACAGGTCAGTTAAATTAACCGCGCGACCTTTGATATCTACTTCGCCGTCGTCGTGGTCGGAAGCAACAATTATCCCTGGAGTTAATAGAGCAATTAGAGCTACTTCAATAGCTAGTATGGTTCGGCGAATTTTTTTTGTGAGCTTCACAGTTAGCACCTTTATTTCAATGAAATTTTTGCACAAATCAATGGTAAATAACCCGCATTCGCGGGTTTTACTTTTGTAGCAACAGGTTGAAATCTGTCAACCTGTGGCGCTTTTGCGCTGTTGCTGAGCCTTCTCCTATTGGTGGTATACGAAGGTTTGGCAATTTTGGATCTGTGCTTCAAGATTAATTTATGTGAAAAAGGGTGTTATTGAGGATTTACTCGTGCCCGAACTATGCTTGGGAATTTCTGCTCGGAGACAGAGCCTCCCTCGATCTAGTGGAGCCAGAGCATCGCTTATATGGGTTCCCAGGCTCTTCTTGGGAGCTAGGGAACAGAGCTTAGGAACGAGTTAATGTCGCGGTTTTGACCGAAAGCATCCAGGATACAAGCCCCCGGATTCATGCGTGGAGAAATAAAAAACCTGTATCCGATGAAACTTGCCCCCCGAATTTATCCGTAGGGTCAATGCTTCAATTCTTTAATCTCAAATCTCAAATCTCAAATCTCAAATCTCAAATCGATTGACTGTTCAGGCTGAGCGCATTTCTTCGTTTTGCATAAAGCGGATTGCTAAGTGTCAAAAAAATTACTAATCAGGTGGTAAAATTCAAGATAACTTGGGATTTTTCCAACTCAAAGCACGATAAAATTAGCCGGAAAAGGCATACTCCCGCTTGTACCCCCAACTTCAAACTTATAATTATGTTCTGTAGTGATATACGCCGAATTGTTAATTTTGGATCTGTGCAGTCAAAACAAAAATTTTTCGGTACACTGAGATGACAGGCCAAAAGTCAAGCGATGAATCGCTGCTCTTAGTGCAGATTGCCCGGAAAGACCAAACGGCATTAGCTAAACTTTACGATCGCTACGGTCGCCCAAGTTATGCTCTCGCTTACAAAATTCTGGGTTCGGTAGAAGAAGCTGAAGAAGTGGTAATCGATGTTTTTTCTCAAATTTGGCAAAAAGCAGCAACTTACGATCCTTCTCGCAGTCGAGCAGATACGTGGTTGTTCATGCTTACCCGCAGCCGTTCCCTCGATCGACTCCGAGCGATGCAGCGAACAGTCCGGGCGGCTGAAGCTTGTCTGGAAGATGCTAAAGTACCCATCTCTAGCGTTGCAGAACCGATGGAAGATGCAATGTTTAAAGAACGCAGGGAACAAGTCCAAGCAGCCTTAGAAAAACTGCCGAAGGAACAGCAAGAGGCGATCGAACTCGCCTACTACCAAGGGCTGACTTGCGCGGCGATATCAGCTAAAACTGGTATCCCGACAGGTACAATCAAAACCAGAATTCGCTTGGGTATTTCTAAATTGCGTCAAGCTTTGAGCGAACAATTTTAGATGGTCAAAAAACCCAATTTAAGTTGTTTAACATCAATCTAAGATTATGGCATCTCCAATCATCCATCTTGAGTGCGAGGGCCGCAGACCAATCTCAAAGTCAAAATCAACTTAGGCTGAATTACAATTAATGGCGGAAAACAGATGGAAATGATGCCAGACGAGGAATATAAAATCCTTGCAGCCCTTCAAGCTCTCGATATCCTCGACGAGTCAGAACGCGGCGTATTTGCAGAGAAATTGAAAGAGTCCGCAGAACTTACAAGTGAATTAGCTGCTTTGGAATCAACAATTGCCGCGATCGCGTACACAGCCCCCCCAGTTCCCGTCGCACCCGACCTGAAAAACCGCCTGTTACAGCGCATAGCCGAACTGCCGTCAACCCCGGCAGAATCAGTCAATATCAAGCCAATTGTTACCTCCCCAACAGAGGACAATGCTCCATCTTTAATCGTGCGATCGAATGATGTCAAATGGAAATATTATGGAGTTCCGGGAGTCTCGTTTGGCAAGCTTTATATTGACAAACAAAAGCGCGAAATTACCTGCTTGATGCGACTAGAACCCGGAGTAACATTTCCCATGCACCGACACGCTGCCTCGGAGGAAGTGCTTGTATTAGAAGGAGACTTAATTGTAGAAGGGGAAATTTGCCATCAAGGCGACTACATTCGATCGGTTCCCGGTTCCACACATTCGCCCCTGACACAAGGGGGATGTTTGCTGTTAATGAAAACTTCCCTAGACAACGAAATGTTCGTCTGATATTATGTTTGTTGAATTGCCGACAGCTTGGAGGGCGGGTTTATGTAGATTTTTAGTTAGAATTACAGATTGTTGGTGAAACCCGCCCCTACAATTATTTTGGTTAATTTACCGGACGCGATCTAACTCAAAAACACCCGCATTGCTCGCCATTCGGCGGTTAGAAATGCCAACTATATCACGTAATTACAATGCTAAAATACTCGCATATAACTGCTGTTTTGTCCGCCCTTATTATTATACAATTGGTTCCCAGCGACAAAAGCGCGATAGCCCAAGAACGCGAAGGATGTTTTCTTGTCAATTCAGTGGGAGAAGTAATTAACTTAAATTTGTTGTGTTCGCCTCAAGAATCCGACATTAAGCTGACAGGAAACGATGGGAAATTTCTCGAAGACTACAAACGCTTAGCAAAAAGCTACTCTCCCGAAGCCACGGATAATTTACTGCAAGCAATCCAAAGGGCTCCCGGTCAAAAAATTGCGGCCGCTAAAAGAATGTGTGCGGAAGCAAAATCGGGACTTTCTCTGCCGGAAGTTAAATTAAGAGCGATCGGGCAAGCTGCGAGTATCGAAAATCCAACTGTCAAAGAAAGTTTTCTCGCCGATGCGGATATTATTACCACCCTTGCAGCCAATCATTATTGCCCGGAATTAGCCAGTAAATAATATCATGAAATCTGTAGGGACACGGTAAGGCAGCATCTCAGTTTTTATTTGACAGGAGTGCAAGGGGGACGATCGCACTTCTAAAAAACCCTTTTTACAAAACTGAGATTCTCCCACAGTAATGCGGCGTCTTTACTTGTAGTTACAATATTAATTGTTATTTTGTCGGGCCACTATCCATGAAATTACCGCACATGAGATGAAACATTTAAAATCAAGTTCCGCCGACTTGCGGGATTTATTCAAAGACAGCATTACAGTTAAATACCTCGCGGAACCGCTGAAAGCTGTCCCCGCTTGCGAAGACGCAGCCAAATTGCGATCGTGGATGGAGGCCCGCGATTTTGACGTGCTCGGTATCGAAGAAAATGGCACGGTTTGTGGCTATGTAGAACGATCGCACTTAAAGACAGGCAAGTGCAGCGACTACCAGCAAATTTTTCACCCCTCACAATTAATTGCCGCTTCGACTCCTTTGATGGAATTGTTGCCGCTGCTGCGAGAAAAACCGAGATTATTTGTATTAGAAAGCAACAGGATCGACGGGATTGTTACCTGCGGCGATTTGCAAAAAGCACCGGTGCGGATGCTGCTGTTTGGATTGGTGACGCTTCTGGAAATGAATTTATTGCGGATCGTGCGGATCTACTTTCCCCAAGATTCTTGGCAAAAATTGCTTAAGGGCGATCGCATCTTAGCCGCAAAATACCTTTGGGAATTGGGGCGATCGCGGAATGAAGCAATTGACTTAATCGATTATTTGCAATTCTGCGACAAGCGAGATTTAATCCTGAGTTCGGTTGAAATAGTCGATCGGCTGGGGCTCAAATCCAAACGCTACGGGGAGCGTTTTTTAAAGTCAGCAGAGGCATTGAGAAACAAATTAGCTCACGCTCAAGATTTAATTAACGGTTCTTCTTGGCCGGAAGTAATTTTTTTAGCTCAGGAAATAGAAGCGCTTTTGCAGCGTTGCGAAGAAATTGAAATGGCCGCACCTAATGAAGTAGAGAGCATTTAATCCTCGTCTCTTAGAGAGATATTTTGTTTGTTGAGTTGCCATTTCACTCGCCTATTTTGATAGAGGAAGGTGCGCCGAAGCGCACCCTAGATTTAGTTTTTAATTTTTAGTTTCCTGTTAGTATACTGAGGAACCCAGCCTTGAGCAGTGGTGTAATACTGCAAGGCTTTCAAGTACAACGACGGAGTGAGATAAAACCAATGTTCGGTATTGGCAGGCACTTTAATGTATTCTTCAGCTTGCAGCATTAATTGTACCTGAGAGCCGTTAGAATACACAAACCCAAAAACGCATTCCCCAGCTAAAATGTGAAGAACTTCTGCATCTGTGTGGGTGTGAGTGCGATCGCTTTGAGTCATCAGCGCGTAAATCTGCTGCGAACCTGGATGCAGCACTTTTAAGTCGCACCACTTATATCCGCTGGCGCGCTTAAACTGTTCAAACTCGCTATTAAATGCTGCGAGAATCTGCTGTTTTTCTGTAACATTGAGAATGTCTTGAACTAGCAGTTCTTTAAACGCCGGATTTTCGTTTGTGGGCAGGGAATCGATCTCAATATTTAAAACTGCCAGTTGACTCGCAATCGCCCGGATATCCGTATATGTTCTACCGTCTTCTAGTTGCAGAACAGCCATATTACCACCTAATGTTTTGAGCTTTGAGGGAAATTTAGTTTCCATTTTCTAAGCTACTGTTTTAAGCTTTCGTCAAAAACTAAACTCCTGCTTATTTTCAATAATAGCCGATCGCTAAAATCCTATATCTCACTTCATAATCATCAAAGAATTACCACACATGAGATGATTTGTTGAGTTATTTAAGTTTTATTTCTAATTCTCAGATTCGGGCTGGAAATGCAGATCCATAGGCTGTGGCTATTTTTTAGGGTTCGATGTTTAAACGGGCGATCGGTAAAACACCGCCTACAGCATGAAAAGACAGAAACACAGCCTCAATCTATAAAAATCTCGTCAGATTAGCTTACAATACAAGACTAAAGCTCAAAATTACGGCGCAGCCTAATTGCTGCTACTTTTATGTCTCTACCTATAGTTGCTATTATTGGACGCCCCAATGTAGGCAAATCGACGATCGTCAACCGTTTAGCCAACACCCAAGACGCGATCGTCCACGACGAACCAGGAATCACGCGCGATCGCACTTACAGACCAGCATACTGGGGCGATCGGGAATATCAAGTCGTAGACACCGGCGGGCTAGTATTCGACGACGAGACAGAATTTCTGCCTTTAATTCGCGAACAAGCCATGGCAGCCCTCGCAGAAGCCAGCGCAGCCATTTTCGTAGTAGACGGACAAACCGGCCTCACCGGCGGCGACGAAGCGATCGCATCTTGGCTGCGGCTGCAAAAAGTCCCAGTCATTCTCGCCGTCAACAAATGCGAATCGGAAAATACAGGACTCACCCAAGCAGCCGACTTTTGGCAATTGGGAATGGGAGAACCTTACCCAATTTCCGGCATTCACGGCAACGGCACCGGCGAATTGCTTGACAAATTAATTACTTACCTTCCCACGGAAGTATTACCAGAAGTTGAGGAAATTAAAGTAGCAATTATCGGTCGTCCCAACGTCGGAAAATCGAGTTTGTTAAACGCATTTCTCGGAGAAAATCGCGCCATAGTCAGCCCGATTTCCGGCACAACCCGCGACGCGATCGACACCTTAGTAGAACGCAACGGTAAAACCTACCGCCTGATTGACACAGCCGGAATTCGCAAAAAGAAAAACGTCGAATACGGCGCAGAATTTTTTGGCATCAACCGCGCTTTCAAAGCCATCCGCCGCGCTAACGTCATACTATTAGTAATTGACGCAATTGACGGCGTTACCGATCAAGACCAAAAATTAGCCGATCGCATCAGCCAAGAAGGTCGCGCCTGCATCATAGTCGTCAACAAATGGGATGCCGTAGAAAAAGACTCCGACACCATCTACGAGTACGAAAGAGAAGTCAGAACCCGACTTTATTTCCTCGACTGGGCAGAAATGATTTTTGTTAGCGCCATGAGTGGACAGCGAGTTGAAAAAATCATTGAATTAGTAGACAAAGCCTCCGACGAACACAAACGTCGCGTCCCTACCGCCGTGATTAACGAAGTCATAGAAGAAGCCACAACCTGGCACTCAGCCCCAGTTACCCGCCAAGGAAAACAAGGCAAAATCTATTACGGTACTCAAGTGCGATCGCAGCCACCGACAATCGCCCTATTTGTCAACGATCCCAAACGCTTCACCGAAAATTACCGCCGCTACATGGAAAGCCAATTCCGCAAACACCTAGGCTTTACCGGTACACCAATGCGGCTACTTTGGAGAGGCAAAAAAGTTCGTGCCACCGAAATGAGTACAACAAACAGAGCACTGCGCGTCAAGTAATTTTCGATTTTAGATTAAAGAAAAAACGCAGTTTAATAATCAAAGCAAATTGCGTTTCTTTCTTTTCTATTCCTTCTTTCTCTTCCTTCGCGTCCTTTGCGTCTTCGCGGTTCAATAAATTTATATTATTAAAAATCTAAAATCGACAAAATGGATTTATTGCGCTCGCTCCCCATTGGACTATACCTAGAACAACCAGTAACCTGGCTTCACAGGCTAGACTCCCGCGTCAAACTAGCCTGGTTGATGACATTTCTGATTGCACCAATACTCGCCAATCCCATCTGGCGGTTGATGCTAGTAGGAATGTTAATCGTACTGACACTAACAGCAGCAATTCCCTTGCGCGTGTGGAAACAGCAAATGGGAATGCTGCTGCTATTCTGCCTATTAGTATTTGGCCTCAGCGCGATCGCCCCCGACGGACTCCCCGCAGAACACCAGCCCCGCATCCCCGCCGACGAATTAACCTTTTCCCAACAGCCGGCAACTCTTCGGGCCCCTGAAAAGCCCAAACCCTGGTACCAATCTTTTAACTTAGGCTCAAACTCCCCAATCCCCAATCCCAAAGCCCAAAGCCCAAATCAACTCCCCCAACCCACAAACTACCGTTACGTTGTATTCAAACAAGGCCCGATTAAAATCACCCGCAAATCCCTAGATTTAGCTATCAACGTCAGCACCCTATTTTTCACAGTAATTTACAGCACCAACCTCTACCTCCTTACCACAGCCAGCGAAGAAATTACCGCTGCCCTTGAAAACTTAATGCAGCCCTTGCGCCGCTTGAACTGGCCTATTACCGAAATAGCCTTAACATTAACTTTATCTTTGCGATTCATTCCCCTAGTATTGGAAGAAATACAAAATTTAGTGCGATCGGTCAGAACCAGAGCGATAAACTGGAAAAAACTCGGATTTCGCAGCGCCGCTCAAGTGTGGTTGATGATAGCAGAGCGGCTGTTAGAAAACTTGCTCCTGCGAGCTGAACAAATTGCCAGCGCCATGAAAGTTCGTGGCTTCACCAGTCCCGATCGACACCGTGTAGAATGGCACCAGTTGCAATTGAAAATCCGAGACTGGATCGCCCTCGGCTGCTTGCTCGTCCTCTGGAGCGCCCGCTTGGTTTGGGGTTGGGACAGTTGACAGTTGACAGTTGACAGTTGACAGTTGACAGTTGACAGTTGAGGATATTGAAAAGCAGAATCTCATATCCCACAAAAGCGTCAATACTAAGTCAGTCCTTATAAATTTTAGGTTGAAGCATTAGGAATGATTGGTTGCACACTACTGCTAAAGTAATGGAGACAAATATTTAGAGAACCAAGACCTTGAACATCTATCTTGGGACAGATATCGTATATGTTCCGCGCATTCAAGCCGCATTAGACCGGTTTGGCGATCGCTTCCTCGAAAAAGTTTACACGCCCGCCGAACAAAGGGATTGTGGGCAACTAAATTCTCAACACAGCAGCATTAAAGGTAAAATGAATCGAGTTTCCTGCAACCAACTAGCGGGGCGCTGGGCGGCAAAAGAAGCCGTTGTCAAAGCTCTAGGCACGGGATGGCGGGGAATACGGTATGCAGATGTGGAAATTCGGCGCTCCGAAAACGGTGCTCCAAACGTGCAACTGCACGGAACCGCAGCAGCACAAGCCTCTGTTTGGGGAAATTGCCAGTGGCAATTAAGCCTCAGCCACGACGGAGACTATTGCACGGCTACGGCTATCGCCCTTTGTAGCCCGCCGTCAAACAACGCCGTCGGGCGATCGAGCGAAACTAAAATCTAAAATCTAAATCTTTAATCTAAAATTGATAGATTGTGAGTGTGAATGACTACCGAAACTTACCTGAATCATCCAAACTTTGGCCTCCTCTTCAGGGTATCCCAGGTTGAAGACAGCCAAGAATTATTTACCACCCTATACGCCCAGCGCCTGTTTTTCTTGGTGACAAACGGCCCCGGTGGCCTGAGATTTGAACCAATCAGCCGCTCCGACGCTCGCCTCATGGTCGAAATTCGCCTGCGAACCCTGCGTCGCAGCGGTCAATATCACGAGTACGACCAATTGCAGACCATTCACCAGCGCACATTTCAATAACGAAAATCATTGACACTCCCCACGCATAGAATGCGGGGGATTCTTCTCTCACAGGCTCGACTCTAGACCGATATTACTATCGATCCCCGATAGAACGCCTCCAGAAGCAGTTTTACTCACGGGCTGCCCGACCGCAAGGATACCTCTGTCTCTAATTACTTGTGCTGCTGCTGTATCGCGATCAGTGGTGTACCCGCACGACTGACAACTATGGATTCTGACATCCAAGGTTTTCTTACCAGTATGGGTTCCACATTGGGGGCAAATTTGACTCGTATAGTTTTTATCAACACGAGCAAAATACACCCCGCGCTTCCAACACACATGAGACAGAATCGAGAAGAATTGACCATAGGCTGCATCGAGAGTATGTTTACCGAACATCCCCTTTGCCCAAGCCTTAAAATTGATATCCTCAACGAATATCATTCCTGCTTGGTCACATAACCGATGAGCTAATTTATAGTGCCAATCCTTTCTGGTATCACTGATTTTTTGATGAATTCTAGCAATCTTTTTCTGGAGATTAAGCCAATTATTAGACCCTTTTCTTTGATGCTTTAATCTTCGTTGCAGTGATTTCAACTCGCGGTGAAGTGCCTGAAAAAATCTCGGTCTGTTGACTAATTCTCCATCTGAAGTTGCGAGGTATTTGTCAAGCCCAATATCTACCCCTAATGGATGTCCTGACGGTGGGCGAGCGGGCAGGTTGACTGCTAACTGGTAGCTCAGCATGACAAAATATCCTGATGCCCTTTTAACTACTCTAATTTGCTTGAGTAGAAAACCCTCTGGTGTGGGTCTAGACATTTTCATCCTTACCCACCCAATAGACGGCAGGTTAACCTTTCCATTCTCCACTGCTGCATCCTTAACAGCCGGGAAAACAAACGAGCGCATCCGTTTTTTGAAGCGAGGAAACCCATGCCCTCTATCCCACATTGCCACAAATGCCGACTCTAAAACCTTTAAAGTTTGCTGCAATACTTGCGAATGAGGGGTCTTTAATTCGGGACAATGCTTCTTAGCTTCTGCCAAACCTTTGCACTGACTAGCATAGGTTGGTCTAGGAGTATCCGGTGAGATAATATACTCACCAACTATCGAACAAGCATTAACAGAAGACTTACGAGAATTAACCCAATCTTTCCGTTCTCGCAAGGCATAGTTATAAACCTGACGACAAACAGACAACCAAATCTCAAATATTTGAACTTGAGATTTGGTCGGACGTAGTTTGTACTCGTGAGTTACTGTTAGCATGATATAATCATATCATGCTTTTAGAAATCAACCAGGATTTTTCTAAGACTGTAGGCGGCCGCATCCGCTGCCGAGTTCATCCCCACGCCTGAAGTCGGGGGCTTTCCTCTCGTTTTCCGGTAATTTGGTAATTGGTAACTGTCTTAATTTTCCTTCCCTCCAGTCAAGAGCGTTGAGCACCCATGACCATAGCCTCTCGAATTAACAGCATTCGCCAAGACTTGCCCGAATCAGTGCGGTTAATTGCCGTTAGCAAACAGGTACCGACTGATGCTATCCGCGAAGCATACGAGGCCGGCATCCGGGATTTTGGCGAGAGTAAGGTTCAAGAGACGGCCGAAAAACAAAGCCAACTGCAAGATTTACCGGATATCAACTGGCACTTAATCGGGCACTTGCAAGCCAACAAAGCCGCCAAGGCCCTAGAGCATTTTCAGTGGATTCACTCTCTCGACAATTTAAAACTCGCTCAGCGACTTTCGCGCTTGGCGGGGGAAATGTCCTGCTCTCCCCAAGTTTGCCTGCAGGTCAAAATGTTGCCCGACCCGGACAAATACGGCTGGAGCGTTCCAGAACTGCTGGCCGACCTTTCAGAACTCAGCAAATGTCAGCATATCAAAATTCAAGGTTTGATGACAATTCCTCCGCTGGGATTAGATGACTCGCAAATCCTAGAATTATTTAACAGCACCCGCGAACTTGCACAGAAAATCCAGCAGCAAAATTTGCCCTGCATTCAAATGCAGCAGCTCTCGATGGGGATGTCGGGAGATTATCATTTGGCAATTCAAGCAGGTGCTACTATGGTACGGCTAGGACAAACCTTATTTGGCTCTAGGAGGGGATAAATAATTGAAATCTTCTGATAAAGACAATTTGGGTTAAATATAGAATAGTCAGCTACCCGCGACTAACGCGCAACGCGAGTATAGTCGGGGCAGCAAAGTCGTGAAGGAGCGTAAATCATGAATATTTTTTCTAAACTGCGAGATTTTGTAGGCATCAACAATGAGCCTGAGTACGATGACGTTTACGACGAAACGGAAGGGGAGCGCTATCAGAACTTCTACCAAGCGCCTGAACCCAACCCCGCTGCCGTCGCAGCAGAAGAAGAACGTCGTCAAAATCGTAGAATGCGAGAGCGGTCAGTAGTAGGATCGACAGGTATGGATGTCGTTGCACCAACCGGGGGAGTAGGGTCAGTAATGAATAACGTGATTGGAATGCCTGGAGCTATGAACGGGATTTCGGAAGTAGTAGTAATGGAGCCGCGCACTTTTGAAGAGATGCCGGCAGCAATTCGAGCCCTTAAGGAACGGAAGTCTGTGGTTTTGAACCTGACGGTGATGGACCCAGACCAAGCGCAAAGAGCTGTGGACTTTGTGGCGGGCGGTACTTATGCCCTTGACGGTCATCAAGAGCGAATTGGCGAAAGTATTTTCTTGTTTACGCCTAGCTGCGTGCAGGTGAGAACTCAGTCTGGTGTGGTTCACGAAGTGCCTCCTGCTCAAGGACGCCCTCGTGCTGCTGCTCCTGCACCGACAGTCTGGCCGGCAGAACAAGCTCCAGTAGCTCAGTAGTCTGTTGACTGTTGACTGTTGACTGTTGACTGTTGGCAGTTGACGGTTGGCAGTTGGCAGTTGGCTATTGAAAAATAACTAATAACTAATAATAACTAACTAATAACAACTAACTAATAACTGACTAATGACTAATATAAAATTTGGTACGATCGGCGGCGGGGTAATGGGAGAAGCTCTCTTATCCCGCTTAATAGCAGAAAAAGTTTATTTGCCTTCAGAAATATTGGTGAGCGAGCCTGGGGTAAAGCGCCGCGAGTTTTTGACTGAGAAATACGGGATTGGAACAACAGCCAGCAATCTAGAAGTTGCTGCGGCTACAGAAGTGCTGTTTTTGGCAATTAAACCCCAAGTTTTTGATACGGTAGCTTTGGAGTTGGCGGTGGCGGCCGATCGCAAACAGGGAAATAATGGAGAAACGGCTAATTCCCAGCCAGAAGCGCTGGTAGTGTCGATTTTGGCAGGAGTGCCACTCAGCAAGCTCGAACCAGCCTTCCCGGGGCGGGGAGTGCTGCGTGTGATGCCCAATACTCCAGCAACGGTAGGAGCGGGCATGAGCGCGATCGCCCCGGGAAAACTTGTTCAACCGGCTGATTTAGAATTGGTAAAGCGCATCTTTCAGGCCGTAGGAGAAGTGGTAGAAGTACCTGAGAGTATGCTGGATGCGGTGACAGGGCTTTCGGGTTCCGGGCCTGGTTATGTAGCAATTTTGATAGAAGCCTTGACAGATGGCGGAGTTTGTGCTGGACTGCCACGGGCGATCGCCTCTCAATTAGCTTTGCAAACTGTCTTCGGTACAGCGAAGCTAATGCAAGAAACGGGAATGCACCCAGCCCAATTGAAAGATCAAGTTACAAGTCCCGGCGGCACAACTATTGCGGGAATTGCTAAATTAGAGAGTAGCGGCTTTCGTTCTGCGCTGATCGAAGCAGTGAAAGCAGCTTGTTTGCGTTCTCAAGAATTGGGTAAATAAAAACAGAGAATTTAAGATGGCTTATAGCGACTTCAAGCTGAAGGAACTTGTCAAGCAATTTGACTTAACTCTTAACGAAAATCAAGATTTATTTGCCGATATATCAGAAGTAGAATCTAGCGAAATCCTGAAATTAGCGTTGAAAGAAAACGCAGCATTAGCAGTAGATATAAATACGGAAAAAGCTCGTTCCGAACTGATTATCGCACCAATTTTACTTGAAGTTAGGCGGCAATTAAATTATCAAATCGGTCTATTTTCCGGTTCCGAGTTTAATGTAGCTCCTGAAAAAGGATTAAATGGAACCTGTGATTTTTTAATGAGTTTGTCAGCGGAACGGCTGTTTATCAGCGCTCCTGTGATTACCCTTGTTGAAGCTAAAAAAGAAGATATTAAGGCTGGTTTCGGGCAGTGTACAGCCGAGATGTTGGCGGCTCAGTTATTTAATGAAGAAGAGGGAAATCAGATTCCGGTTATTTATGGAGCCGTGACATCGGGTACTGTGTGGAGATTTTTGAAGTTAGAGGGCAATATTGTTTCTATTGATGCGATCGAGTATTATCTGACGGATGTCGGAAAAATTTTAGGGATTTTATTAAGCGCGATACCTCCTTCCCCGACTTCGCCGAAGTTGTAGGGGGATCTAACAGGGCGATCGCATTTTACATTCACAGGAGTTATCTCATGTCCGGTCGATTACCATGATTCCTGTAGGGGCGGGTTCACCAATAATATTTGCCAAAAACGGACAATCTCAAAAACCCGCCCCGGCAATTGTATTATGGGCGATTGATCGACATAATATTACGCATCAATACCAAAAAAACCGGGTTTTTCCTCAGTGTTAAAAGCTAAAATTAACTATTTCCCTAAAAAACCCGGTTTCTGTATCTAGAACTAATTCAGCAACGGAGGAAACGGCAATGCCGTTTCCCTACCCCAAAATAATCAATCTTCCTGGCTCGGATGTAACCATCACCCGATTAATTTTAGTGCCGTGTACTGACTGTCGGTAATATCAATCGCTAGCTGCTGTTTCCAATTTCTCTCCAATCCTTGGTTCAGTACCGTTCAATAGTCGCTGAATATTGCTCCGATGTCGCACAATTACAAATACGCCGCCCGCAAGTCCAAACAATACATAAGCTAGCGGCTGATGTAAAGCAAACATCAATCCAGCAACGCTAATTGCCCCGATAATCGAACTTAAAGAAACAATTCGCGATACCGCAAATACTATCCCGAAAATTCCGAAAGTTCCCAAACCAACAGGCCAGTACAAACCCAGCAAAACTCCCAAACTCGTAGCCACAGATTTACCGCCGGTAAACCCCAGCCAGATTGATTTGCTGTGGCCCAAAACAGCCGAGAAACCAGCCAAAGTTGCCATCCAAGGGAGGACAGTTGCAGTATTTTCTAAACCTGCGGCGGTTGCTAGCTGGCTGGTAAAAGTGAGAGAGTAGATGTAGCGGATGAGGACGATCGCACTTACCCCCTTCAACACATCCACCAACAAAACCCCCAACCCCGGCCACTTCCCCAAAGTCCTCAGTACGTTAGTCGCACCAGTCGAACCCGAACCAACCTCTCGAATATCAATTCCTAGCATCCATTTCCCCAAGGCGTACCCCGTAGGAATCGAACCAAGCAGATAAGCTGCTATTAGCAATGCGCCATTTAAAATTATCCAGCTAGCCATTTTTTAATTTGAGATTTCGTGTACTTTTAAAATTTGCAACCTTTCCCCTAGCATAATTAGCAATTAGCAATTACTAATTAGCAATTACCAATTACTAATTAGCAATGACCCAATCAAAAATCCTTAGCAGCCATCAAAGTTTGCGGATCGGCAGCAAAGGCCAGCCATAGCGGAAATTGCAGGATTGACAAACTAATTAAATCCTCAGTTTCATCAATTACAATTAGCGGCAATTTGCCATCTTTCACCAGTCGATCGGCTTTTTGAGCCAAAGCCTCCGCCGACTCAAACATAATAATCCCCCTTTCCGGGCCAAAATCGCTGCGAGTAATGCCCAAACAGTCCTGCAAACCGCGACGCCACTCTCCCAAACGTTCGGGACTGTTGGCGAGCACCAAAGTCCGCACCCGTCCACCGTAGACGCTTCTGAGTACAGAAATAATTGTCGAAGTAATCAAGATATTTTGCAAGCGCGAACCCATAGTCCGCAAAGCACCCCTTCCTCCTTGGGTGAAAAACCAGTTAGAAACTCGTTCCGCGTGGATGGGTTCAAAAGTGCGGCGGAGTTGCCAAGGCGGGCCGTAGTAGTCGGGGACAGTGCGATATTGATCGAGGGTGCGGCGAATTTGTTTGGCTTGTTCTTGAAATCCCTGTTCGGCAAATTTGGGATTTACCGGTGCTGAGGATTGAGACTCTTCAGCAGCAGTTCGCTGTGGTGTTTCTGGGGCCGGCGGTGTCAAATCTAAGAGTTCGGCGGTAGCGGCCAAATCCTGCAAACTGCCTACTAGATAGTCTTTGAAACCCTGGACTCGAATTGCTAAATCTTGGGAAACGCCGGCAAAAGTGGTTCGCATTTCCTTTTGAATTCGATCGCGCCGGCGTTCTAGTTTTTCTACTTCGATTTGTAGCGCTTGTTTGCGCTGATCTAGTTGAATTAAGCCGTCTTGTACCAAACGCCCGATCGAGGCTTGAGCCTGACCCAACGCTTCTATAGCATTGGCTTTGTCGGCTTCCAAGGCGGCAATTTTTTCAGTCAAAGCTTGTTCTTGCTGCTGCAATTCTTTGACTCTCAGGGCCAACTGTTCGGTAACATTTTCTGGGATATTAGTTACCGTTTCTGCGGTTGCTGTTGGCTGGGAGTCTGTGGGAAGCTCGATTTGAGCGATCGGACTTTCTGATTCGGCATCGTCGGTGTTGGGCCCAATTTGGGCGATTGCGCCTGCTTCGTCCACGAATTGGGCGATTTCGGCATCTTCCTCGTCCAGCGGCTGGTCTATTTCTGCCGCGAGTTGGGCGGGCAGTTCATTTTTGTCGAGCCACAAATCCTCTGTTTGAGATAGAAGTTGGTACTCCGTCTCATTCACGGGCAAATCGACTTCGCCTTCACCGCTTGGGGCGGCTGGTTGTGGTTGCGGTTCTTGGGTTGGAGATTCGTCTGAATTCATGGGAAATTTTGTTCGGCGTGGGCATGGAAAAGTTAAAAATTAAAAATTAACAACTTTTTTAGTCTTGACGGGGACAGCGCTGTTCTAAGCAGGTCTGTAGCATTTTACGATCGAACAGAACCGGCAGAAAGTGAATGCTGTTAATTTCTTTGAAATAGAACAAAATCGGTACAGCGGGCCAAAATATCCGCCAATTTTGCCATTCTCGGTAAGGAAAGCGCCGGATTAAGTTGGACGATCGATAAATGTCCAAATCTGTTGGGGTAAATTGTAGCCGGAGGGTGGCGGCTTGGTACATCAGAAACAAGCCAAACACAGAAAGTGGCAAACTCACCCACTTCTGCACGAACAGCAGCGGTACAGCCGCCAGTACCAGGACTAGGGGAATCGCATAACTCGGAGCGAGTTCGATCGTACTTGTTGGCGCAGTCGAAGAGGCTGTTGTAGTCACGGGTTTAAATCAAGGGTAGTAAACTAATGTTGCCAATTATTCATATTTTATCTGTTTCTTAGCTTACAAGCCTTTGAGTACGCTAGAGCCAGTCCCCTGAAACATCAGCCAAGTCATTAAAAAGTTAAAGATAAAAATAGTCAGCAAAGCCGTCACTACCGCTGTGGTAGTCGATTGGCCGACGCCTTTTGCCCCGCCGGTGGTGGTCAAACCCCAGCTAGTGCCGATTACAGCAATCAAACCACCGAACACAAAAGCCTTAATTGTCGCGCTGCAAATATCCCACAGAGTCAGGAAATTGCGGACTGATTCTAAAAACACGCTTTGAGAGATGCCGTACATCGTCGTAGCAATCAGCAGTCCGCCGAGGATGCCGGTGACGAGGGACAAAATGGTTAAAATTGGCAGCATCAAGCAGCAAGCAATGACGCGGGGAATTACTAAATAGTCGATCGGGTCTGTTCTGAGCATCAGCAGGGCATCTATCTGTTCTGTCACCTGCATCGTGCCGATTTCCGCCGCAAAAGCCGAACCTACTCGCCCGGTGACGATTACGGCTGTTAAGACGGGGCCGAGCTCGCGAGTCAAAGACAAAGCTAAAACGCCACCGACGACATTGCCGGCACCGAGGTTAATAAACTCCCTCGCTACCTGAATAGTAAATACCATGCCGACAAAACCCGCAGTCAGCAAAGCAATCAGCAGAGATTCCGGGCCGACTGCTGCCATTTGGTCGAGGGTGTTGCGGCGGTGAATTTTGCCTTTCAGCAAGTGCAGCATGACTTGGCCACCCAATAAAGCTGCTGCCAGCAACCGCTTACTCCACAAACTGAGGCTCGAAGATGTAGTGGTGCTCAAGGGGATTTCGAGTGTAGAACAACTGCCAAAAATGAAATCTATCTACAAATCTTAAACAAGTTTTTTCTATAACATTTAAGATTTCTGACAGAACCGGCCACTGAGGGCGATCGCTGCCTATCGTAGAAAAGGACAAGTTTTGTTTGCTTGCACCTTTCGGCAGTTTAGCTGAATTTACTGACTCTTATGAGCATTTTTCCCAATTTTCTTCGCTCTTTACTGCTCACCAGCCTGTTGAGCTTTGTCGCCCCCTTATTGTTCATCGGTGCGGGATTGACTAGCTTTTCGCTGATCCGCTTCGTGCCTGCTCTCCAAGGATTAGGCCGTTCTGGAGAAGACCTGATTTTGCAGTTCTTAGCTACTTTCGGCAGTGGCTGTCCCCTCCAGGGTTTTTTCGTCATCGGTCTAACTTTTGGTTTGGTGGGTGCTTTATTTGATACCTACGCTTCTTATCAGCATTCGCGGTGGAGTTAATTTTGTTTCGATTTTAGATTTTAGATGGGAATTCCTCGCTCGAATCTAAAATCTAAAATTGTTGGGTTCGGGTTGGATCGGATACCCGCACCTGGGATGATTTTACAATACCGCTCGCGAATGTTCGGAAATGCGATCGCCCTTTTTGCGGAAAACCGAATCCCCCAGTTTCGCGAGCTGGAATATATTAAATACAAGTTGAGTCAAGTGTTTCTCAACCCTAAAAACTTCAGATAGTCGAGGTATTAGTTATGGCACTTATTCGTTGGGAACCTTTGCGGGAAATGGACTCCTTGCAACGAGAAATGAATCGGTTGTTTGATAGCTTGACACCGGCAACCGATCGCGCATCTAACGGTGTTGCTTTTGTACCCCCCGCCGAACTCGATGAAACTCCCGAAGCCATCCACCTTAAGTTAGAAATTCCGGGCATGGAAGCTAAGGATTTGGATGTACAAGTAACCGCAGAAGCTGTTGCTATTAGCGGCGAACGCCGTCAGGAAACTAAGAGTGAAGATAAAGGCATGACTCGCTCTGAGTTCCGTTATGGTTCGTTCCGCCGGGTGATTCCCCTACCGGCACGGGTTCAAAATGACAGCGTAGAAGCTGAGTACAAAAATGGAGTTTTGCACCTGAATTTGCCCAAAGCGGAAGCAGAAAAGAACCGCGTAGTGAAAGTGCAAATCGGCGGTCAATAATTCTTTGCCAGTTTAGTTAGTTTTAGTTAATTACTAGGGGGGCGCAACGCACCCCCTATTTGTTTTGGAAATTGATAATTGGTCATTGGGAATTGATAATTGGGCCGAAAAGCATTGGGTATTGAGAGTTTGAGGAATGATCCTTCCTTTTTCATTCTTCATTCTTCATTCTTCATTCTTCATTCTTCCTGACATCCGTGACATCCGTTACATCCGTTACAGAATCCGTTGCCGAACTTCTTCCATCCATCCGTTACATCCTCAGAAAGCGAATCCGTGGCCGAACTTCCTTGTTCCGATTTTTCAACCGTGCTAAACTCCAATAAGCAATGGTTGGTGAGGAGACTTGCGTGCCGAGTCAGGGAGTTGGAGGAAATGGAATTGCATCTGAGTTTGGAGACTTAACCGGGATGACTCGCCAAGAAGTCGATGACTTTTTGCGCGGGCTGGGTGCAGAAATCAGAACTACTGAAGGGGGTTATCTTGAATACGAATTTGCCGATCGTTCGCGAGTCAATATCCGTCCTGATGGTGAAGTTGTACGCACCCCAGCTCCCAGATACGGTTCAGATGGCCGAAAAATAAACAAAGGTTTGCGTCTTGACAAAGATGGCAGCTTGGTCAAAACACGCGATGAATTTGGCAATAAGATTCCTGGGACGCACAATACTGGAGAAAAAGTGAGTAATTAATATGTCCGATGACTACAACTTGCTTAAATTAGGTGGACTTACATCCCTCATCACAAATGTCAATGTGTCTTTGTGGGGGAATGAAATTTTATTTGAATGTATTTACGATCCGACAGGCGATCGATTGCCTTATAGCATAGTATTTCATGACTGCCGAGACATCAGTTGGGAGGTGTTCCATCCTGAAGATGTAAAAGATCCAGAAGCTGACTTGATTGGCATTCATTTGGGGGAAAACGCGCACCGGAAAGCAGCTTTGATTCATACGGATATTTTTGAAATTTCAATTTTGTACGGCAGTTTTAGCATTCACAAGGGAGAAAACCTAAATGCTGCAGTAGCAGATTTAGAAACTGAGGTTTTGGTATCACAATCGCCAGCAGTCTTGTAGCAATTTAAAAGCACGGCGCCGTTAAATTGCCAAGCGGTTAGTAATATTATATCGGGGAAAATAACTATTACAGGACTTACGCACTCCGACTCCTCAAAACTGTTTTTTTTACCTAATCTGCGGGTTTTAACGCGTCTTTTCGTAAAAAACCCGGTTTCTGGGTTCCCCTATGTAATTCCTATATTATTAGGTTTGTAGTGAGGACTTCACTCCTCATCAAAAATCTGAGGATTGAAGTCCTCACTACAAAAGAATTACCAATTTTTCAAAAAAGACACTAGGTATTGTTGCCCGCCTCAGTTTACGATACTTAATAGAACTTTTTTCCCAGATGAGGTAAAACACAATGCCTGATATTGTTGATATTGCCGTAGGTGCGGGTTCGTTTCAAACCCTCGTAACAGCCGTGCAAGTAGCTAATTTAGTAGACGCGCTCAAAAGTCCGGGCCCTTTCACTGTCTTTGCACCCAATGACGATGCTTTTGCGAAATTGCCGCCGGGAACTATCACCACCCTAGTGCAGAACGTTCCCCAACTGACTAGGATTTTGATGTTTCACGTCGTATCGGGGAAGTTTATGAAAGCTGATTTGGCAAAACTCGGTTTTGTTACTTCCTTGGAAGGTTCGCCGATTAAAATTGATTGTTCTGACGGTTTTGAGGTGAAAAATGCTACAGTTGTCGCTGCGGATATCGAAGCTGATAACGGCGTGATCCATGTGATCGATAATGTGATTTTAATGGGCTAGTTTCACCGTCCATTGATTTTCGATTTTCGATTTTTGATTGACTCTACAGATGAATTTGAGGGTTTGAACTTTGGTCTAAATTTTTTTGGTTTAAGCCACGGAAGTCTGGATATTGCATCTATCTTTAGGTGTGATGTTAAGTCGCAGCGGGAGCGAGAGCTTGCATTGAGCAGTGTCTCTTTGCTCCCGATCGCGCCCTGGTTTTTTTTATCGGTTGAAGGTAATTTAAATATAAAAAAGTTGTCTTTTCGGCGGATGTATTTTAAGATGATTGTTTGAAAAAGTTTAAAAATCAATAATTATAATATAAGCAAACCAGTTTGGTGAGCACTATGCAAATCCTAGCCGCCAGCCTCAAAGCACAAGTCCGCCAGCGTACCTTGGAACTGCAAGTTCTCAACGAACTTACTGCAAAAGTTCAAGCCGCTCTCAGTGTTGAGGAAATTTGGTCTGCGTGTCTGGCACATCTCGATCGCCTCATTCCCACAGAGGCGATCGCCATTTTGACGCTACCGGACGATCGAATATACCTGGAACACTTACAGCCCTTAAGTGCTAGCGCCAAAGCCGAAATTGAAGGGCGCTTGCAAGCTGCTCGCAGTGAATGGCTTGCTGGCAATCGGGACTGGGCGCACAACATTGCTCCGGCACCAATGGCTCAGTTTCAGTCGGTCTTGATGGCACCAGCCAACCCGGATGAAAGTGAGGAATTATTGGGAGTATTTTTCATCGGTGCAGAGCAGGCAACTGCTTTTAATTTGGAACACCTTTGTTTGCTCCACACTGTCGCTCAAATTTGTGCCAAATCGTTAAATACATTAGCAGCTAAAACCCTAAATGTCAATGGGAAAGTTCAAAATATTTTTGAGGGTGGTTCGGAAAGTCAAAAACTATTCTTACGAGCTTTAATCGACGGTGCGGCGGACAGAGTTTTTGCGAAAGATCGAAACTTTAGATACATTTTTGTCAATCAAAGTTTTGCTGAATATGTGGGGAAAAATGTTGAGGAAATTATCGGCAAAGATGATATTGAATTAGGGTTTTCAGCAGAATTAGTATTTGGCGATCGCAACGGCCAAATTAGGGGCATCCGCGAGGAAGATCGAGCGGTGCTGGCTGGGGAGAGGGTTCGCAATCCCTACCAGGCGATCCTCTTGGAAGGTGGCAAACAGCACATCTTTGACACGCAAAAAATGCCACTGTGCGATGCAGAGGGTAATATATTTGGGGTTTTGGGTTTTTCTAGAGAGATTGGTCAATTGCAGGCCACAGATGAAGCCAGGAATCAAAGCCAAGCCAAACTGCAAAAAATTACTGCTAGCGTACCGGGTACTGTATATCAAATTGACTTGAATCCAGACGGCTCGATGGCCTTCTCGTTTGTGAGCGCGGGCTGCCGAGAATTGTATGAAATAGAACCAGAGGCTGCTCAGCAGGATTTTCATGTAATTGTTGACATGATTCATTCCGAAGATCGAGATGATTTTCTCAACTCGGTGACGCTTTCTGCTGAAAATTTGCAGCCTTGGCGGTGGGAAGGAAGAATTGTCACTCCGTCAGGAAAACTTAAATGGGTGCAAGGAGCTTCCCAGCCAGAATTGCAAGCATCGGGGGAGATAGTTTACTACGGCTTGTTCACGGATATTAGCGCCCGGAAACAAGCTGAACGGAAGCTGCAACTTTATCAACAAATCTTTTTGAAATCCAACGATGCGATCGCGATCTTAGACCCCCAAGGCTATTACTTAGAAACAAATCAAGCTCACACGGCTTTGCTGGGCTACAGTTCGTCTAAATTGTGGGGAAAAACCCCGGCAACTCACATGGGAGAACAGGTATTTGCCTCGGTAATGCAAAGCTTGGCAGAAACTGGGAGTTACCGAGGCGAAATGACCTTTATGAACGCTTTGCCAGAAGGAACAGTTGAGGTCGAGGTTTCGGCTTTTGCGGTTTTAAATGATGCTGGGGATGTAGTTTGTTACGTAAGTGTCAAAAGAGACATCACCGAACGTAAGCGAGCTGAGGAAAAACTAAAACTTTACCGAGAAATATTTTTAAACTCCAACGATGCGATCGTCATTATCGATGCTGACGGGTTTTTCATCGAACAAAATCTTGCTCATCAAACGCTTCTAGAATACACAGACGCGGAATTAGAAGCAGAAGCTTCGCCGCTGGTTGCGGGGGAGCGCTTTTCGGCAATTGCCCAAAGTTTAGCGAAAACAGGAAGTTTTCGGGGCGAAATTACTAACTGCACTAAAAAAGGCCAGACGCTGGCGATCGACGTTGCGGCATACTCTGTGATTAACAACGCCGACGATGTAATTTGTCATGTCTGCGTCAAGCGCGACATTACCGAACGCAAAAAAGGAGAAGAAGAACGGCAAAAATTTGTGTCGCTGATTGAAAACAGCAGCGATTTTATCAGTATGGCTACCCTGAAAGGCAAAACGCTGTTTGTCAACGAAGCCGGACGAAAACTGGTGGGTGTAGAGAATGTTTCGGCAGTGCTTTATACGGAGATCTGGGATTATATTGGGCCCTATTTTCAACAGAAATTCAGTCAAGAGATTTTACCAACAATTATCAGTCATGGGCAGTGGCAAGGCGAAGGTCAAATGCAGCACTTGGGCAGCGGACAACCCATTGATGTTGTGATGAATGCTTTTCTGGTCAAGCACCCTCAAACCACCCAACCGCTGTGCTTTGCTGCGGTAATTCGCGATGTCACGGAACGCAAGCAAGCTGAGAGAATGCTGCGGGAACAAGCAGAACAAGAACGCCTGGTTTCGGCGATCGCCCAGCGAGTCCGACAGTCTCTCAACCTGACTCAAACTCTGAGCACTGCTGTACAAGAAGTGCGGCAGTTGCTAGCCACTGACCGCACGGTAATTTATCGTTTTGAGTCCGAGGAAACAGCGGTTGTGGTGGTGGAATCTGTAGGGGATGATTGGATGCCCCTGCTGGGCAGAAAAGTTCAAAGAACATCCTTTGGGGAAAGTTATCTATGGCTGTACAGTGCAGAAACAATTCAAGCAATGGCAGATATTTATACGGCTAATTTGAGCGAGGAACACCGAGATTTACTTGCTAGTTTGCAGGTAAGGGCTAATTTAGTTGTACCAATTTTTATAGGCGATGAAAGTCAGGGGTTGGCAGCAGAATATCCGCCAGAAACTCAAATGAACCCGCCGGGAAGGAGTTGGGAAACGACTCAAAATCGGTTGTGGGGATTGCTGATTGCCCATCAGTGCAGCGCTCCGCGTGTTTGGACTGATTCTGAGATGGATTTGCTGGGAAGGTTGAGCGTGCAGTTGGCGATCGCCATTCAGCAATCTACTCTTTTTGAACAAGCGCAGCAAGCCCGAGAAGCAGCCCTAGAAGCGTCTCGAATGAAGTCGCTATTTTTAGCAAATATGAGTCACGAAATCCGTACTCCGATGAATGGAGTGATGGGGATGACTGATTTGCTGCTGAAAACCAATCTTACTCCCGAACAGCTTGACTTTGTACAGACGCTGAAACTCAGCGGTCAAAATTTACTCTCCATCATTAACGATATTCTGGATCTCTCCAAACTGGAAGCAGGAGAAATGCGCTTAGAAATACTAGAATTTAACCTCAGTATCTGTATGAATGAAGTGCTGGATTTGTTAGCCACTCCCGCCCAAGAAAAAGGTCTAGAAGTGGTGGCACTGATTGACAGCGACGTGCCGCTGCAAATTAAAGGTGATGCAGCGCGATTGCGGCAAATACTTACTAATTTAGTCAACAATGCTATTAAGTTTACAGAAGCAGGAGAAGTGGTAATTGAGGTCGCTGATGCTAGTAATCCTGGGTTATTAGCCGCCAGTGATAATCAGAAAATTTTAGAGAATATCGAACCGATAAAAGTTGAAAATAATGACTCGATGCTCCTGCTGTTTAAAGTCACAGATACAGGAATTGGGATTGCTCCGGAAGACAAAAAAAAGCTGTTTCAATCTTTTACTCAAGTTGATGCCTCTACGACAAGAAAATACGGTGGCACAGGTTTGGGGCTGGCTATTTCTAAGGAGTTGGTGGAGTTAATGGGTGGGCAAATCGGTGTGGAAAGTACCCCTGGCCAAGGCTCGACTTTTTGGTTTACTGTGCCGACAGTTAAGGAAAATTTAACTGCTGTCGGCACAGCGTGTGAAGTGAATTTGGAAACGGTGCTTGCGGGGCGAAAAATGTTAGTTGCCAGCGATAAGCCGACAGTGCGAAAAGTGTTAGTGAGAATGGCTGTTGTGTGGGGAATGGAAGTTGAGGAGGTGGAAAACGGTTGGATGACGATCGCATCTCTGTACAAAGCTGTCAGCCTTAATTCCCCTTACGATATCGTTTTGGTTGATATTCAGTTGCCGGAAATGGTGGCGGGAAGTCTCGAACGCTTGAGGATTTCTGAGCCGGCAATGCAGCAGACAAAGTGGGTGGTGCTGACTTCAATGACTCAGCTTGCAGAGGCGAAACGCTTGGTAAATAGCGGTTTTAGCGGGTATTTAACTAAACCTGTGAAAGCTCACCGACTATTTGATTGCTTGGCGAATGCGATCGCCCCGATGACGCTGATTGATGAGTCGCAGGCAAATCCAACGTCCAATCGAGCCTCAGCTATTGACAACCGAGACTTAGCAAGTTTAAAGATTTTGTTAGTTGAAGATACTCCCATCAATCAAAAAGTTGGTCTCAATCAACTCAGAGTTTTGGGATGCACTGCGGATGTCGCGAATAACGGTGCAGAGGCCTTATCTATGGTTGCTCTGAAAAAGTATGACATTGTGTTGATGGACTGTCAGATGCCGGTTTTGGACGGTTATGAAGCAACGCGGGAATTGCGCCGCCGGGAAGCGGCAGATGCTGCTGGCAAAATGGAGCCACATCAAAAGACGGTGGTGATTGCGATGACTGCGAATGCTTTGAAGGGCGATCGGGAAAAGTGTCTGGCGGCGGGCATGGACGATTATATTAGCAAACCTATTGCGATCGAAAAGTTAAAATCGGTACTAGCAAATTGGTCTGCCAAGCTAAAAATAGAAACTCCCAAGTTTAATGGCGAGGAACTTCAAAATTCTGAGCCAGATATCGAATCGGTAGTCGATATGGCACGTTTGCACGAAATTTCCGGCGCTGATTTAGAGTTTGAGCGGGAAATACTGCAAACTTTTGTGGTGGATACTGCTAGTTATTTAGAAGCTGCTAAGGGGGCGATCGCCTCGGGAGATATGGAGACACTCGCCCGCCACGCTCATCAAATTAAAGGTGTCAGCGCTACGGCGGCGGTGCGGTTAATGCCCGATATGGCAGATCAGCTTCAAAGTCTGGCCGAATCTAATGATTTGGAGGGGGCTACAAAAATCATCGCTGAATTAGAAATCATTCTGGCGGGGGTTCAAAAGTTTGTGGCTACTGAGTAGTCAATCAATTTTCTAAGGGCTAAAGAAATCCTCGGCGGTTGGAAACCGCGTCTACACAAACGATGTCCGCCTCTGCGGACTAAGAAATATGGAATTTGAGAGAAATGTGCGATGGCTTACGCCCCGCTACGCTACGACTCTTCAACCCGCGGAGGCGCGTGAGTGTTTGTGTAGACGCGGTTTCAACCGCCGGGTTTCAAACGCCGGGGTTGGTGATATCTGATCCGGTGACATCGGAATCCTTCATCTCTTCCTCTGCATCAAGAGCGGTTGGTTGAGTCGATGGAAGGTATTATCCTTCGCACCTCTCAGTTAGATCCGGACGTGCTGGTTTCCCCGCATC
>NZ_JAUBRC010000021.1:0-84909 GCF_036701635.1 Microcoleus sp. N9_B4
GAAGAAGGAAGAAGGAAGAAGGAAGAAGGAAGAAGGAAGAAGGAAGAAGGAAGAAGGAAGAAGGAAGAAGGAAGAAGTTATATCAAATCTGTTAGCATCGGAATTATTGATATCTCTATTCTCGACATCTGCGTGAATCAGCGTCAATCCATTGTCATCTGCGGTTAACACATTCTCTTTTTTTTACCGCAGATGATGGCAGATAAACACAGATTAACGCAGATGAATTCTATCAATTCCGGTTGCAATATGGGTGATTGTTGACTGTTGACTGGATTTTACTTTTCTGATGCTACCGGAATTGATATTAAAAGACCTCTTTCCGTTTCCCCTTTACGCATCGGGCAACTGTCGGCAAGCATACCCACCGACTGCAACGAGGAATAAGCCCAAGGCAGAGATAGCGTATAACAAAGCCATGCCAGCACCAGCACCTGTCCCGATAATTCCGCCAAAAATAGTTGCTAAAAAGCCTCCCGGTTGCATGGCGGGTTCAAAGACGCGATCGGCAAGTGGCCCTGCGATCAATAAACCGATCGCTGACGCCAATTGCACAATAACTGCTCTGGTAGCAAAAACACGCCCCTGTAATTCTGATGGGACTTTCGCCAGCCAGATTGCCTCGTTGGAACTGCCGAGGATGGGGAAATTGAAAGACGAACAAAATTGAGCGGGAATCCAGATGGAAAGGGCCTGACCGAAAGCAAAGACTATTTTACTCAAGCCCGCGCCTGCCATGCCGAGCAGAAAGCCCCGGATTCGGCGTTTGGGGCCGCCCCAAATACTGACGATTGATGCTCCTAAAACGCCGCCGGCGCCGGCGGCTGAAAGGATAGTACCGAGGATTCTGGCATTGTTGCCGGTGCGTGCCAGGATCATCGGTGAGTAGAGGGCCGCGCCGATGTCGTGAGCAAACCAGAATAGCGAAACCAACACCAGCAAGGCAAGCAGGCTGGGACGATCGACGATGTAGCGGAATCCGAAGCTGAGTTCTTGCAATAGGTGGGGGCGAGTTGGCTGGGGATTGGAGATGATCGCGGGCTGGGGTATTTTGACAGATACTAGGGTGGCGATCGCGATTGTAAAAGTTGCCAGGTCGATCGTAAAAATCCCGGTCAACCCGATCGCAGAATAGAGAATCCCTGCCAGCGTCGGAGCAATAATACTCGCGCCGTAATTTGCCAAAAAACTTAAACTGCTAGCACGGCTGTAATGCTTTTCTGGCATCATTGTGGCGATCGCTGCGGAGTAAGCTAACTGCTGAAGTTGGTCAAAAATTCCGTTAATCGCAGCCGCTACATATATATGCCATATTTGCAGGTTTTGGTTGATATAAAGTAATAGGATAGTGAGCGTTAACAAAGCTGAAACCGCATCACCGATCCCCATCAAAAATTTTCGATTCCAGCGATCGACGAGAATTCCAGCAACCGGAGCGAGCAAGATGCGCGGCAATTGAGTAAAAAACATCAACAAAGCCAAAGCCGTCGCTTGACTGGTGGACTCCCAAATCCAAATAGTCAGCGCAAACCCGGACATAGCGCTGCCAATCATCGAAGCCGTTTGTCCCAGCCAGAGTTGAATAAATTTTTGCATTAAATAGGCGATTAATAGGATTTAAAATTCAGAGGATAGTTGACAGTTGACAGTTGACAGTTGACAGTTGGCAGTTGTTAGTTGGCAGTTGGCAGTTGTTAGTTAACAGCAAAAATCAGAGCGGTTTTTTTGTTGTCCATTGTTCACTGTCAATTGTCGATTGTCCACAATCCACCTTATAGGTGGGGGAGTTAAACCCGATCGCGGACAATTGTCAATTGTCAATTGTCCACTGTTAAAACCAAGGCCATTGCTGGCTCAGTGGAGATAATTCTTCATATTGCTGTCTCGCCTCCTTGCGGTAAAATTTCGCCAAATGCCGCTGCCGCCACATCAATACGCCCGTAACAAACAGTACAATGGGTGCTAATCCTGCGATCGCGTGTACCAGCCGCAAGTAAATTCCGCCATAGCTGCCAATATGTAGCGGATAAAGCGAGTTGAGAATTCGATTTGCTACAGAAGCTGAATTTACACTGTCAGCCTGCAATATTTTGCCACTATATTGGTCGAGATAAATGGTGCTAATCCCGTTTGGGTGAGGCTCATTGGGAAATTTTTTCCGTACTTTAAAAGTTTCTTCAGGCTTCAAAGGCAGAGAGATAAACGTGGTTGTAGCTTCCGGCCAAACGGTATTAACTTGATGTAAGATTTCGTCAAGGTTTTGCCTCGAACTGCTAGAGTGGGGATGAGAAGTCAATGCGGGCTGTGGCTTTTCATTCGTTAGCCAATACAGAGTAGATTCAACCGGCGCGTAAAAAATTATCGCTGTCCCTGTAGCAGAGATGAGTATGAGAAAAGCGACCGATACAATGCCAGAAACGTTATGTAAATCAAATACAGTCCGCTGCCAGTGAGCTTGCCAATTAATCGAAAATCCGCGAGCCAAATTTCGCCAACCCGTCCACAATACCAAACCAGTAAAAGTTAGTCCTAGCATTACTAGACCGCAAAAACCGACAACAAGGTGACCGAATTCTCCTCCCGCTAATTCCGCGTGTAACGTAAAAACAAAACCTGTAAACGTTTCTTTCCAAAGGCGCGAACCCTTAATTTGTCCGCTGTAAGGATTGACATAAACGCTAACTACTTCCTCACTCTTTGAAAGCATCGAAACTTGGCAAACTTGCTTCGCTTCTCGGGGCAGGAAGATACTAAGAGCTTGATTTTGCGGATAAGCTTTTTCGACAATTTGCAGGACATTTTCCAGCGGTATCCGTTCGGCTTGAGGAATTACTTGCAGGAGTTGGGGATTGAAGAACCGCTCGATTTCGGGGCCGAAAACCAGCAAGCTGCCCGTTAAAGCAATTACTGCTAGAAATATTCCTACCACCAACCCCAAATACAAGTGCAGTTTGAATGCGAGTTTGCGGAACTTCATCTCGAAATTTTCCTCGAAGCCGTTAACTGTTCTCATTAAGGTAATACCAATTTTAAAAAAGAATGCAACAGTATTCTTGTCCCCCCCCTTAGCAAGGGGGGGCTAGGGGGGGTCGAAGAGTGTTGCACGATTTTAGAGAAATGGTATAAAACCGATAGTCAGACAGGGAATTCATTCCCTGTCTTGGGATATTGAATCTACCTCATAAACCTGCAATCTGCTGTAATTACCAGTTAAGGCGGTAATTAACACTGAGAGTTAAACCTCTCCCTGCATAATTAGAGCTGTCCGCGCCAAATCCAGCTAAGTATTGCGACAGCACGGGAAAATATTGATTATTCAATAAATTCTCGACTTTGACTTGTAGAAGCCCTTTTCCCAGTTGAATTGTGCTGATGTAATCCACTGTGAGATAGCTGCTAATCGGGCCGCCATCCGAGCCGTCTTTGAAGGCTTGATCGCGATTGCCAGAATATAAAAACTGTAACCGATTGTTCCATCCCTGCAAAGTTTCGTTTTGGAGATAAGCTGTTAGCTTTAGCGGTGGAATTCTGCTGCTATCTAGGGCGATGTAACGGCCATTTTCGTCATATTCGCCTTGAATATAAGTAGCCGTCCCGCCTAGCGACCATGCTTGTGCAGGTTGCCAATCCACAGTCCCTTCTAAGCCGTAAATGCGTTCTGGGGCGCGGATTAGTTCCAGGCGACCTGTGTTGCCAACTGGTTGAAAATTCACTCCGAGATCGGATGTATTGTAAAAAGCTGCCAGCGACATTTGTACGGATTGCCACCCTCCTCGAATGCCAATTTCGTAGTTGTTGACTTTTTGCGGTTGAGTTACTTCTAACGAAGATTCAATTCCGACAAAATTGTCGGGTGGTTCGCGGAGGATGCGACCGAAATCTGGAACTGAGAAACCTTGAGAAAAGTTGCCAAATACGTTGAAGGTGTCATTAATTTTATAGACAGCCCCTGTATTAAATAGGGTGGCGTTAAATTTGCGATCGCCTCCTTGGATCTGGCGATCGTTAAAAGTGGTATAATCATTGACTTCTAACCCGATGCGTTCGTGACGTATCCCGCCACTTAGAATGACGATATCGTCAATATTCCATTCCAATTGACCGAAAAGGCCAAGGCTGTTGTAAGTGTAGGGAGGAACGAAAGGACGCTCGGAGATTTTCCGGTAAACCCGGCCCCCACTTGCGTCAAATCTCTCCGTGTCGTACAAGTCGAAACGCTGTCTGCTATCTTCAGTAACATAGTCAGAACCCCAAGTTAATCGAAGATTTTCGGCACGGGATAAAGGAGTGGTGATCGCCAGTCTACCTCCTATCTGTTCGTTCTCGGCT
The DNA here is from genome assembly GCF_036701635.1 of Microcoleus sp. N9_B4. Classification (NCBI taxonomy): domain Bacteria; kingdom Bacillati; phylum Cyanobacteriota; class Cyanophyceae; order Oscillatoriales; family Microcoleaceae; genus Microcoleus; species Microcoleus sp. N9_B4. The sequence goes on from NZ_JAUBRC010000021.1 coordinate 4,330, forward strand.
CGCGAACGAGTAACGCCGAGAAATGGCCCAAAGAACTCGGACGTGCGGTAATCGGAAGGAACGCCTGAATTGGAATTCGTTCGATAGTAGATTTGACTTTGAAGGCTGCTGCCAAAAAGGTTTTGGTTGGTGTAACTTAGGTTGAGCTGTGTACTTTTATTTCCCGGTGTTTCTCCGTCAATATCCAAATTTCCGGTTCGGATGGCGCGGGCTTTTTGCCGTCCTTCCTGGTCGTCAACCCTAAAGTCTGGAATCACATTGGGATCTTGAGTTTCCCGATAGTGATTGACAGTTAGTTGCAGCCGCTGTTGTGTGTCCAAATCTACCCCGACTTTGCCCATGACGTTGAAGAGGGTGCTGCTATCTCCGCCGAGTTCAAAAAAGGGAATACGATCGCCTTTGGCATCGTAAAAAGCTCCACTTCTAGAGAGCGAGACAGTGCCGGTGAAATCGAAATTGCCACTTCGGCCAGAAATCGTCTGCTGAGCGTTAAAGCCTAGAGCATCTCTTGTGTTTGTTAAAGCGCTACTGACGCCCACTTCAGTAACAGCACTTAGCCTTTCCTCAGTTGGGCGACGAGTAATAATATTAATCACGCCACCTGTAGCCTGAGCGCCGTAGATTGCGGTAGACCCCCGCACTACTTCAATGCGTTCGATCGCGCTGGGATCGATGTTTCTGAATTCTCTGCCAAAAGATTGAAGATTGGTCGTTTGTGGCACGCCGTCAATCAGAACGGAAACGTCGCGACCCCGCAAAGTTTGTCCATAAGTGGCCGTACTTTGAGTCGGGGGCGCGAAACCGGGAACCTGATTTGCCAGAGCTTCCCCGATATTTCTCGATTGCCCTACCTGCTGCTGAAGTTCTTCGGAGTCTACCACCGTGATAGAGCGTGGCACGTTCGTCACTCTTTCTGCGGTTCGTGTTGCAGTGACGACGATTTCAATCGGGTCTCTCCCCACCTGTGGCGTTGCGGGTGGCTGTGTTGTCGGTGTTCCTGGTGGCTGCGCTGTAGGCGGTAAGGCTTCTCCTGGCGTTCCTGGCGGCTGTGCTGTCGGCGGTAAAGCTTCTCCTGGCGTTCCTGGTGGCTGCGCTGTAGGCGGTAAAGCTTCTCCTGGCGTTCCTGGTGGCTGCGCTGTAGGTGGCAAAGGTTCTGCGGGTATCTCTACCGGCTGCCCTGTCGGTGGCAAGGGTGCTGCGGGTGTCCCCGGCCGCTGTGTTGTAGGAGCCGGTGCAGGCGGGCGAGCCGTCATCTCCGAGGTGGGTTTTAAGCTGAGAATCAGACCAGCAGCGTTAGGAATCACCCGTGCCACTGGTTGACCCCTCTCGCCAATGACTTTGATTCGGATGCTGTTGTTATCTAAAGGAGTAACGGTGACAGAAGCAATTCCGGCAGCAGGCTTGTCTTGACGAAACTCATTTCCCCCCGGTAGTCGCAGTTGAGCGGTGATGACATCAACTTGTAAAGTTTCGCCAAAGCTGGCGCTGAAGACTTGCAGGGGTCTTCCATCTTCAGTGTCTAGGATGATTTCAATGCCTTCTGACGTGGGGTTGAGGCGAACGCCCGTCACCTGCGCGATGTTGGAAGCGCACGCCGGCCCAGCGACTAACGCCGACACAACTCCTGCCAGCCCAAGGCTGCTTAGTAATTTCTGCGATCTCTTCATTACTCTTTAATCAACAATTAATGGAACTTCGGATATGTGGTTTACGTTGCTTGCACAACATGATTTGTGGCAGCGTTACTGCTCTTGTGTGCCTCTTGAAACTGACCTGCAGAAGATCCGACCCAGTTGTCGGGCGCGGTTCGATCCGATTCTCCTGTCGCTAGTGGCATTTTGTCTGGGAATACAGCAGGCGCGTGAGGGCGAACTCCTCAGTTTGGTGGCGCTCTGGACGATCGCCCACGGTGGGCATTTTCCTCGGTTAAAGGAAGTAGTCGCTGGACGCTTAATGAGAAAGTGCCTTAATTAGATAACAGAGGACTTGCATCTGTCAAGAGTTAACTAATGAAAATTAGTTGCATTTTTAAAATGGGGGGTCTCACCCCTCTGCCTAGTTAGACACCACTTGCCTATTATGGTTTCTTTTCAGGGCTAGACAAACGATCGCCTCCAATGCTATGGCAAAAGTTAAAAAATATTGTCATATAGGCAATGATAGGATTCAAGAAATTATCTCAACTACTCTTGACAATAAATATCATCTAGCATAGGATACTTAAAGTCGATAGCCGTAAAGGCCCTGAAGCTGATATCGAAGCTGGCTCGGACTGAAATCGCCCCGGAGCCATTGCCGAACAGCCCGATCGACCACAAAACGTGAAAACAAGCGCTAATACCCGGATTGAAGACTCAAACGCGCTGATGGGAGACTCGTAACGCCCGACAACTGTTCACAGAAAGTCTATGTGGCAAGAATTTGGCGGAACTGGTTGGCGTACTGCAAACAAGATTTATTAGGTAAAAAGAATCGATGAGTGACGCAAACATTAAGGGAAACCAACTCACCGAAAGTTGTACAAATTTAGTAGAACTTCTACAAAACAGAGCACTACACCAACCAGAGCAGAAATATACATTTCTGTTAGACGGAAAAACTGAAACCGCCAGTTTGACTTATCGAGAGTTAGATGCGATCGCCCGATCGCACGCCGCGCGACTTCAGACATTGGGAGTCAGTGGCGAACGAGCGTTACTGCTTTTCCCGCCAGGATTGGACTATCTCGCCGTCTTTTTCGGATGTTTGTACGCCAAAGTGATCGCGGTTCCCCTCTATCCACCGAAGCTAAAGCGGAATTTAGCGAAAATTAGTGCGATCGCCAAAGACGCAGGAGCAACAGTTGCGATCGCTCCCGCGCGACACCTGGAAAATTTAGAACAGCTATGCGAACAAGCGCCGGAACTTAAAGGGCTGCACTGGCTGACAGCAGAGATGCTTGCCGATGACGGCGAAAAGTGGCAGCAGCCATCCATCCATCCCGACGAAGTAGCTTATCTTCAGTACACTTCCGGCTCAACCTCCACCCCCAAAGGCGTCATGGTGAGCCACGCCAACGTTTTGTACAACATCGAATACATTCACCGAGGCTTTGACCACGATTCCGAAAGCGTTGCGGTAACGTGGCTTCCCCCCTTTCACGACATGGGGTTAATTGACGGATTGCTCAAACCTTTGTATCTGGGAATTCCCTCTTACTTCATGCCGCCAGCCGCGTTTATTCAGAACCCGATGTGCTGGTTGGAAGCGATTTCACACTACAAAGCTACCCACAGCGGCGGGCCAAATTTTGCTTACGACTTGTGTGCTAGCAAAAGCAGCAAAATCTTGGGCGATGGTCAAAAAATGCTCGACTTGAGTAGTTGGCGCGTGGCCTATAACGGCGCAGAACCCATCCACAAAGAAACCCTAGAGAGATTTACCAAAGCTTTTGAGCCCTGCGGTTTTCACGCCGATGCCTTTTGTCCTGCTTACGGAATGGCAGAAACCACGCTAAAAATTACCACGGTTCGCAGCGGAACAACACCGACTTTCTTACCTGTTGATGCTGGGGCGCTGGAAAATAATCATATTGTAGAAGTTTTGGAAGGCGATCGCGACGCGCGAACTTTAGTCGGCTGCGGTTTCCCGGAATTTGGGACTAAAGTTGCGATCGTCAATCCCGAATCTCTGACGCCATGCCAGCCTTCGGAAGTCGGAGAAATTTGGGTAGCTGGCGAAACAGTTGCGCGAGGCTATTGGAATCGCCCAGAAGAGACAGAAAAAACCTTTCAAGCATATCTTTCAGATACCAGCGAAGGGCCATTTTTGCGAACTGGAGATTTAGGCTTTTTACGCGACGGAGAACTGTTTATTACAGGGCGACTCAAAGATTTGATTATCATCCGAGGTCGCAATCTTTACCCCCAAGATATAGAAAGAACGGCAGAGCGCAGCCATCCCAGTTTGCGGCAGGGGGCGATCGCGGCATTCTCAGTGGAAGTCGCGGGCGAAGAGCAGCTCATTATCGTGCAAGAATTAGAATCTCGCAAAGCGCCGAATAATGCTGAGGAAATTATCAGCGCCATCCGCGAACGCATTGCGATCGAATATGAAGTACAAGCCTATGGAGTAGTGCTGATTAAGCCCGGAAGCATTCCGAAAACGACCAGCGGTAAAATTCAACGTCGCGCCGCCTATGCTGACTTTATAGCTGACAAATTGGAAGTTGTCGCCAGTAGCATTTTAGAGTTAGCGGATTCGGTGGAAATCGAGAATCAAATCACGCGAGAAATTCTGCTTACAGCAGAGTTAGAAGAACGGCAGTCGCTTCTTGAGGCTTACCTTTTGCAGCAGGTAAACCGCCGGGAAATGAATTCCCCGGCTAATAGCCAAAGTCGGCTAAAGCCGACTGAAGAGGAATCTTCAATCCACTTCAGTTCCAGCGGGAAAACACAAGATATCATCGATCGACCGCTCAGTAGCTTTGGACTAGATTCTTTAAGAGTTTTTGAGTTAAAAAATCAAATTGAGAGTGACTTGGGCGTTACTGTATCGGTTGCTGATTTGTTTGAGGATAGGAGCATTGCTCGACTGGCAGTGCAAATTCTAGAGCAACTAACAGGAAATACCAAAGCACTCGCCCCAAGGCCAGTTTCTCGATCGCGCCATCTTCCCCTGTCTTTTGCCCAAGAGCGCTTGTGGTTCTTCGACCAATTGGAACCTGGAAACCCCTTCTATAACCTCTGCGGTGCAGTTCGGATTACAGGAAAACTCACTGCAGAAACACTCCGGCAAAGTATTGAGAAAATTATCGAGCGACACGAGATTTTAAGAACTGTGTTTTCTGGTGGGGAAAAAGAACAGATACAAGTTATTTTTGAAGCAAAAAGTTTCCCATTACCGCTGATTGATTTGAGCGATCGCTCCCCTGCGGAACGCGAGAAAAAAGCGCAAAAAATGTCGGCGGAAGAAGCACATTTGCCCTTTGATTTAACTCAACCTAATCTGCTCCGTGCCAAACTTCTACGTTTATCTGAAACAGAACATACCCTGCTTTTATCTGCCCACCATATCATTTTTGATGGATGGTCTTTGGGCGTATTCTTACGGGAATTAGCGGCATTTTATGAAGAATTTACTAATAAGAGTTTAGCCGATATTCCACCTCTGCTAATTCAGTATGCAGACTTTGCAACTTGGCAGCGCCAACAAATGCAGGGAGAAATATTAGAAACTCAACTTACTTACTGGAAGCAGCAGTTAAGTGGCTGTGCAGCGGTGCTAAATTTACCAACAGACTTTTCTCGTCCCGCTGTTCAAAGTTACAAGGGAAGTCGGCAATTATTTGAATTGCCAGAGCACTTAACCGAGGCAATTAGGCAATTGAGTCGCCGCGAAAAAACCACTGTATTTATGACATTGCTGGCAGCATTCAAAACACTGCTTTACCGCTACACGGGACAAGAAGATATCCTCGTCGGTTCACCAATTGCCAGCCGCAATAGCAGCGAAACCGAATCATTAATTGGATTTTTTGTCAATACTTTAGTTTTGCGGACTGACTTAAATGGAAATCCCACTTTTCGAGAGTTGCTGAGTCGAGTGCGAGAGGTTGCATTAGGCGCTTACGCGCATCAAGATGTACCGTTTGAGAAGCTTGTAGAAGAATTGCAGCCGAATCGAGATTTAAGTCACTCGCCGTTATTTCAGGTGATGTTTGCCTTTCAGAATGCCTCCGAATTCGCCTTAGAATTGCCTGGTTTAAGCCTGAACTGCCAACAGATTCACAGCGGCACAGCAAATTTCGATTTAACCCTGGAATTAGAAGCGACAGCAACAGGTATTAGAGGGTGGTTTGAATACAGCATAGACTTATTTTCACCGACCACTATTGCGCGAATGGCAGGACACTTTCAGAACTTATTAGAAAGTATCGTTGCCAATTCTTCCGCACGACTGTCTGATTTGCCCATGCTTGCAGAAGCAGAACGCCAGCAACTTCTATTTGAGTGGAATAATACTGGGGTAAATAACTTCCAAAATGAGTGCGTTCACCGTTTGTTTGAAGCGCAAGTGGCGAAAACACCTGATGCTGTTGCGGTGCGATTTGAATGCCAAAGTTTGACTTATGGAGAACTGAACGATCGCGCGAATCAACTTGCCCATTACCTGCACTCTTTCGGCGTGAAGCCAGATGCCATAGTCGGCGTTTATCTGGAGCGATCGCTCGATGCGATCGTCGGAATTTTAGGCATATTAAAAGCAGGCGGCGCTTATTTGCCCCTCGACCCGAATTATTCCAAAGAACGTCTTAATTTCATGTTAGAAGACGCTGGAGTTCAGGTACTGCTAACGCAAACGCAATTAGCAGCAAACTTACCAGCGCAGAAGATTACTGTGATTTGCTTGGATGCAGAATGGGAGAAAATTTCTCCACAACATCAGTCAAATCCTGATAGCGTCGTTGGGCCAGAAAACCTAGCTTATATCATCTATACATCCGGGTCTACCGGCAAGCCAAAAGGAGTGATGGTGCAGCATCAATCTTTGGCAAATTATACGCAGGCTGCAAGTGTCGAATATGGCATCGAACCAGGCGATCGCATTCTGCAATTTGCTTCCCTCAGCTTCGACGCCAGCGCCGAAGAAATCTATCCCTGTTTAACGCGAGGCGCAACTTTGGTACTGCGCGGAAATTCCATGTTAGACAGCATTTCTTCCTTCCTGAAAAAGTGCCGGGAATGGGAAATCACTGTATTGGATTTGCCGACAGCTTACTGGCGCGAATTAACTGCCAGACTCAGCGCCGAAAACGCAGAATTTCCCCCGTCAGTGCGCTTGACAATTATTGGCGGAGAAGCAGCGCTTTCAGCGTCGCTGAATCAGTGGCAAAAGTACGTTTCAGAAAAAGTACGACTTGTCAATACTTACGGCCCCACAGAAACAACAATTGTCGCGACTTGGTGCGAGTTATCTGGGAATATTCCTACTGCAAAATCGCTGCCGATTGGTCGTCCAATTCCCAATGCCCGCACCTATGTACTCGATGCTAATTTGCAACCCGTTCCCATCGGAATTCCCGGCGAACTGTATATCGGAGGTGCGGGCGTTTCCAGAGGATATCTCAACCGTTCGGATCTGAATCGAGACAAATTTATTCCCGATCCTTTTAGCAGCAAACAAGGCGATCGCCTTTACAAAACAGGCGATTTAGTCCGCTATCTCCCCGATGGAAATTTAGAATTTCTCGATCGCACCGATCGCCAAGTAAAAATTCGCGGTTTCCGCATAGAGTTGGGAGAAATAGAATCCGCACTCAGCCAACATCCAGACGTGCAAGAAGGAGTTCTTTTGGCGCGTGAGGAAGATTCAGGCGGCAAGCGCTTAGTTGCTTACCTCGTTTTAAACTCAGCAGTCGCGGGCGGGCACGGAGGCACCGCCCCTACGCACTCCGCATTGATTAAAAATCTGCGTTCTTTTCTCCGGGAACAAGTGCCCGATTATATGGTTCCTGCCAGTTTTGTGTGTTTGGAATCGATGCCATTAACGCCAAACGGCAAGGTAGATTTTAAGGCACTTCCCGCACCGGAAACCAACAAGTCAGACGCCGATTTTATCGCTCCTGAGACTTTAGAAGAACAAGTATTAGCGGAGATTTGGGCTGAGGTTCTGGGTTTAAAACAGGTGGCAATTAATGACAATTTCTTCGAGTTGGGAGGTCACTCTTTGCTAGCAACTCAACTGATTGCCAAGGTGCGCGATCGCTTTCAAGTTGAGCTATCGTTGCGCTGTCTGTTTCAATCCCCCACTGTCGCCAGTTTGGCAGTTGCGATCGCACAAGCTCAGAGCCAGCAGTCGCCCGAACCCCTGATTTCACTGCCCGCGATCGCCCCCGATCCTCAAAATCGCTACCAACCATTTCCGCTCAACGAAATGCAGCAGGCGTACTGGATCGGGAGAAATAGCTTCTTTGAAATGGGCAATGTTGCCATTCACGGCTATGTAGAAATTGAGAGCGACGAGTTAGATTTAGAGCGGTTTAGCCTCGCGTGGCAGCGAGTTGTAGAGCGTCACGATATGCTGCGGGCGATCGTCCTTCCGAATGGACAGCAGCAAATTCTGGAAAACGTACCCGCTTATAAAATTGAGGTTGTGGATTTGCGATCGCTCGATTCAAAAGTTGCCGATGAAAAACTCGAAGCAATTCGCGATCGCCTTTCTCACCAAGTGCTGCCGCTCGATCGCTGGCCGCTATTCGAGATTTGCGCTTCCAAAATTAATAAACGCCGCACCCGGCTCCACATCAGTATTGATGCTTTGTGCATAGACGGTTGGAGTTTTCAAATTTTGTTTGGCGATTTGGTCAAGTTTTACCGCAATCCCCATACTGCGATCGCCCCCTTGCAACTTTCTTTCCGCGACTGCGTGTTAACCACGATCGCCTTAGAAAACTCCCCACTTTTCCAGCAATCCTTAGATTACTGGCGAACTCGCCTCAAAACCCTGCCGCCAGCGCCGGAATTGCCCCTCGCCAAACATCCGAATTCCTTAACGCAGCCGCGATTTAAACGCTGGAGCGATCGCTTAGATTTCTCAACTTGGCAGTGCCTCAAAACGCGCACAGCTCGCGCCAGCCTCACTCCTACGGGTTTATTGCTGGCCGCCTATGCCGAAGTTCTTTCTATGTGGAGCAAAACACCTCGGTTTACGCTCAACGTGCCGCGCTTTAATCGCCTTCCTCTGCACCCTCAAGTTGAGGAAATTATCGGAGAATTTGCCTCATTTACTCTGTTAGAAATAGATAACTCCAAGCCAGAAAGTTTTGAAGTACGAGCCAAGCGACTGCAAGAACAACTTTGGCAAGATTTAGAACACCAATATGTCAGCGGCGTGCGCGTTTTGCGAGAACTAGCTCAAGCGCAAGGGACAACCGCAGCGCTGATGCCAGTTGTATTTACGATCGATCCGCAAAACGCGCCTGGGGAAGATTCTTCTATCTTTTCTCTGATTCAAGAATTGGGAGAACTGGTTCACATCATCGGTCAAACTCCGCAAGTTTGGATAGACGCGCAATTTACCGAAACTGCTGAGGGGCTGTCTTTTAGCTGGGATGCGGTGGAAGAACTCTTCCCGCCAGGGATGATTGACAATATGTTTGACGCCTACTGTCGCCTATTGCAACGCCTCGCTAACGAAGAGGAAACTTGGCAGAAAACGGTGCAGTTTCAGCAAGCCTTTACTAACGGTATTGATGCACCCATTCCCGATGGATTGCTGCACGAATTGTTTGCTGAGAAAGTCGCGTCGCTATCGCACGAACCAGCCGTCATTACGCGCGATCGTACCCTCACTTATGAGCAACTCTATCGGCGATCGAATCAAGTCGCTCATCGCTTGCGAAATCTCGGAGTTCGCCCTAATCAATTGGTTGCCGTCGTCATGGAGAAAGGATGGGAGCAAGTCGTCGCTGTCTTGGGAATTCTAGCCTCTGGAGCTGCTTATTTACCCGTAGATGCGGCGCTGCCAAAAGAGCGAATTTGGTATTTGCTGGAAAATGGCGAAGTAGAGATTGTTTTGACGCAATCTCAGTTAAATCAACGCTTGGAATGGCCGGAAAATGTGCGGCGAATTTGTCTTGATACTGAGGAATTAGCAACAGAAAGCGGCGAAGCTTTGGAATCAGTGCAGGAAGCGGAAGATTTAGCTTATGTGATTTATACTTCCGGCTCAACTGGCTTGCCGAAAGGCGTGGCGATCGCGCACCGAGGTGCAGTCAATGCGATCGCTCAAACGAACCAAGTATTTAATGTGACCGAGTGCGATCGCGCGATCGCAGTCACCGCACTGCACCACGATATGTCGGTTTACGATATCTTCGGCATCCTAGCAGCCGGGGGCGCGATCGTCATTCCCGATGCCGCACAACGGCTAGACCCCGCTCACTGGGCGCAATTGATGGTAAAAGAGCGCGTTACCATTTGGAACTCGGTTCCGCCGATGATGGAAATGCTGCTCGATTACGCTGCCGGACGTTCTGAGGTGTTGCCAGAGTGCTTGCGCTGGGCGTTTCTCGGTGGAGACTGGATACCGATAACACTGCCTGAGAGGTTAAGGGCGATCGTCCAAGAATGTCGCGTTGTCAGTGTCGGCGGGCCAACCGAAACTACCCTGTGGAATATTTGGTATCCGGTAGAAACAGTTGATTCTTCTTGGAAAAGCATTCCCTACGGCAAGCCGATCGCTAACACCCGCTATTACATTTTGAATGAAAGGCTGGAAGACTGTCCCGTCTGGGTTGCCGGCGAGATGTGCTGTGCCGGAGTTGGACTGACAAAAGGATACTGGCGGAATGAAGAAAAAACTCGCGCCAGTTGCCTCACGCACCCCGTCACGGGCGATCGCTTGTACCGAACGGGAGATTTAGGGCGCTTCCTCCCTGACGGCAATATCGAATTTTTAGGACGAGAAGATTTCCGCCTTAAAATTCGAGGATTCCGCATCGAAGCCGGAGAAATTGAAGCTGCTTTGAACGAGCACCCAGCAGTCAAAGCATCCATTGTCACCGCATTCGGAGAAAATCACAGTCAAAAGCGCTTAGTAGCATATATCGTTCCTCAACAAAATGCGGTTCTTGCGGTTGAAGAATTGCGACAATTTCTGAGTGAAAAACTGCCCGATTATATGGTGCCTTCTGCATTTATAGTTTTGGACGCGCTGCCGCTTTCGGCGAACGGCAAAGTTAACCGCAAGGCTCTGCCTGAACCGGATGCCGCAATTCCAGAAGCAAAGATTTTTGTCGCACCGCGCACCCCTATTGAGGCAATGTTAGCGAGAATTTGCTGTGAGGTTCTCGGCATCGAACAGTTAAGCATTACCGATAACTTTTTTGAACTAGGAGGAAATTCGCTGCTGGCAATTCAATTAGCAGCAAAGGTACGAGAATCTTGTCACCTAGAATTGCCTTTATGCGATATTTTTGCAGGACGATCGCTCGCCGTACTTGCAGAAAAGATTGCTGAAGCCAAAAACAAAAATGCGGCCGTTGAAGAACCCGCGATCGTGCCCGTTTCGCGATCGGCGTACCGCAGGTCACTGTCATCTTTGCGCTAACCACAAATCAGTGATGAGTCATGAGTTAGCAGCCAATAATATCATGTCCGTTTGATTGACCGTTATTCCTGTAGGGGCGGGCTCGCCAATATCTTTAGTAAAAACGATAAATCTCGTAAACCCGCCCCGCCCAAATATCTGCTGCAATCCCAATTACCAATTACCAGCTACTAATCCCATGACGGTGCATTTTTCCGAAAAACCTCCAACAGATACTCGCGACTCTGCGAATACTTCCGAAGAAGAAGTATTTGCATTTCCCACCTCTTTTGCCCAGCAAAGACTGTGGTTTATCGATCAATTAGAACCGGGAAATCCTTTTTACAATCTTCCGGCGGCTGTCTTACTGAAAGGCAAGCTAAATGTAGTAGTGCTAGAACGAAGTTTCAAGGAAATTGTGCGCCGTCACGAAGCTTTGCGAACGACATTTGCCACTGTAGACGGTCAACCTGTGCAGGTGGTTGGTGAAAATTTTAATTTCGGACTGCAACTTTTAGACTTGCAAAAATTGTCCAAAATTCAACGAGAAGCGGAAGTCAAAAAACTGGCAGCAGCAGAAGCTAGTAAACCTTTTGACCTCACCAAAGGGCCGCTGTTGCGAGCTAATTTGCTACAGTTAGATGCTGAGGAATATGTCTTGCTGCTGACGCTGCACCACATTATTTTTGATGGCTGGTCAATCGGAGTCTTTCTGCAAGAATTAGCAGCACTTTACGAAGCGTTTTCGATTGGCAAACCATCCCCACTTCCCGAACTTTCCATACAGTACGCCGATTTTGCTATTTGGCAGCGGGAATGGCTGGCGGACGATCGCTTGCAAACTCAACTTAACTACTGGAAAAAGCAGCTAAGTGGGGCTCCCCCCTTGCTGGAATTGCCAGCCGATCGCCCCCGTCCCCCCGCACAAACCTATTGGGGCGCGAAAGAATCATTTCTCATCCCGAAAACGCTAACGTCAGCCCTCAAAAAGCTCAGCCGCCAGGAAAATGCCACCCTGTTTATGACGCTGCTAGCAGCCTTTAAAACGCTGCTCTATCGCTATACAGGACAGGCAGATATCCCCGTTGGCTCTCCCATTGCCAACCGCAACAGAGCGGAAATTCAAGGGCTAATCGGGTTTTTTGTCAATACTTTGGTATTGCGAACTGATTTGTCAGGCGATCGCACTTTTCTGCAATTGCTCGATCGCATTCGGGAGGTGAGTTTAGAGGCTTACGCTCACCAAGATTTGCCGTTTGAGAAACTGGTTGAAGAGTTGCAACCCGAGCGAAATTTGAGCTACAATCCACTGTTCCAAGTTGCTTTTGTTTTGCAAACTGCACCTGTGGCTGCGGAATCAATCGCCGGACTCAATCTCACTCTTTTAGATGTTGAGAATCAGACAGCAAAAGTTGACTTAACGCTGTATTTAGAAGAAAAGCAGGAAGAAATTAGCGGTCAGTTTGAATACAGCACCGATTTATTTGATGCGGTAACAATTAGGCGGATGGCGGGGCATTTTATCACGTTGCTGGAGGGCATAGCTGCCAACCCCGATCGGCGGATTGAAGAGCTACCGTTGCTGGGGGAAAAAGAGCGGCATCAGTTGTTAGTAGAGTGGAATGACACCCGCGCCGATTATTCGAGCGATCGCTGCATTCATCAATTATTTGAAGCGCAGGCTGCTCGAACGCCCGATGCCATTGCAGTCGTATTTGAAGACCAAAAACTCACCTACCGCGAGCTGAATGAACGAGCCAACAAACTCGCGCATTACCTGCAACAACTCGGCGTTAAACCAGAAGTTTTGGTGGGGATTTGTGTCGAGCGATCGCTCGATACAATTATCGGCATTCTCGGTATTCTCAAAGCTGGCGGCGCTTACGTTCCGCTCGATCCAGCCAACCCCTGCGATCGCCTCGCTTTTATACTCGAAGACGCGCAGGTAAATGTGCTGCTGACTGAGGAAAAGTTGTTGCAAACCCTTCCGAAATGCAGCGCCAAAATCCTTTGCCTCGATGGGGATAAAAGTGCTTTCTTCCAACACAGCAAAGAAAATCCCGCCAGCGCCACCACTGCCGAAAATCTCGCCTATATCATCTACACTTCTGGCTCAACTGGCATCCCCAAAGGCGTTTTAGTTCCTCACTCAAACGTCCTCCGCCTGTTTGCTGCTACCCAGTCGCGGTACAACTTCAACGAGCAAGATGTGTGGACGCTGTTTCACTCCTATGCCTTTGATTTCTCAGTCTGGGAAATTTGGGGCGCTTTGCTATACGGCGGGCGACTCGCGATCGTGCCTTATGCAGTCAGCCGATCGCCCCAAGAATTTTACAACTTGCTATGCAAAGAAAAGGTAACAGTTCTCAACCAAACTCCTTCTGCATTTTACCAGTTGATAAAAACAGAAGAATCTGTCGGAATTGGCGAAGATTTAAGCCTGCGCTTAGTAATTTTTGGCGGGGAAGCTTTAGACTTGCCAAGCTTAAAACCTTGGTTCGATCGGCACGGCGATCGACACCCCCAACTTGTCAATATGTATGGCATTACAGAAACCACTGTCCACGTTACCTATCGGCCACTGACTGCCGCTGATTTAAGTAAAAATGCCAGCCTTATTGGCCGTCCAATTCCTGACTTGCAAGTCTACCTGCTCGATCGCAACTGCCAACCCGTTCCCATCGGCATCCCTGGGGAAATTTACGTTGGTGGTGCTGGCGTCGCGCGGGGCTATCTCAATCAGCCAGAATTAACTGCCGATCGGTTTATTTCCAATCCCTTTAATGACAGTTTGAAAGCGCGGTTGTACAAATCGGGAGACTTAGCTCGCTATCTGCCAAATGGCGATATTGAATACTTGGGACGAATTGACCACCAAGTAAAAGTGCGCGGTTTCCGCATCGAATTAGGAGAAATAGAAGCAGCCCTAGGACAGCATCCAGATGTCGCCCAGGCTGTGGTTGTAGTGCGAGAAGATGTACCGGGCGATAAGCGCTTGGTAGCTTATATCATTGCTAACTCAGCAGCACAAAATAAGCATTCAATACTGATTCACGAACTACGCTGCTTTCTGAAAGAAAAATTGCCGGAATACATGGTTCCTGCTGCTTTTGTGACGCTGGAGACGCTGCCTTTAACAAACAACGGCAAAGTCGATCGCAAAGCACTACCTGCACCGGAGCGCGATCGGCCAGAACTCGAAGAGGCATTCGCCGCCCCAAGCACGGCTATGGAGAAAATCCTGGCAGAAATTTGGGCGCAAGTATTGGGGTTGGAACAAGTGGGAATTGACGACAATTTCTTTGAATTGGGCGGCGATTCTATCCTCAGCATTCAAGTAATTTCTCAAGCCAATCAAGCGGGGTTGCGACTTACACCAAAACAACTGTTTCAACACCAAACCATTGCACAGTTAGCCACCGTAGTTAATACAGACAAATTAAACTTAACCGAACAAGAATTAATCATTGGCGAAGTTCCGCTGACACCGATTCAGCACTGGTTTTTCGAGCAAAATCTCTCCGATCCGCACCACTGGAATCAGGCGGTGCTTTTAGAGTTGCAGCAACCTCTCGAACCTGCATTAATTGAGTCGGTTTTGCAGGAATTGCTGAAGCACCACGACGCGCTGCGCCTGCGTTTTGTGCGAGGAGAATCTGGCTGGCAGCAGGAGTTCGCCAATCCCGACGAGGTTGCGACCTTTACCTGCATTGATTTGTCCTCGCTACCTCCAGAGGAACGAGAAGCCGCTTTCCAAAATGCTGCCACTCAGTTGCAAATTAGTTTGAATTTGTCCGAGGGGCCATTACTTCGCGCTGCCCTATTTGACTTGGGTCAACATCAGCCAAATCGCTTGTTATTGGCAATTCATCACTTAGCGGTTGATGCTGTTTCTTGGCGAATTTTAATTGAGGATTTCCAGACAGCTTATGGCCAGATTAGCCGCGGCAAAACAGTCGCGCTGCCGCCCAAAACAACCTCATTTAAGCAGTGGTCAGAACGCTTGCATGAGTGGGCGCGATCGCCCGAATTGCAGGGAGAGTTCGATTACTGGTTCGCCCTTTCTCACCAACCAATTTCTCCCTTGCCGGTGGATTTCCCAAACGCAGCCAATTTAGTTGCATCTGAAAAGACAGTATCCGTTGCTTTGAGTGTTGAAGAAACAAAACTGCTCTTACAAGAAGTACCTGCCGTTTACCGCACTCAAATTAACGATGTATTGCTAACTGCTTTAGGTCAAGCATTTGCACGCTGGACTGGCAATAACTCACTTTTACTTGACTTAGAAGGTCACGGGCGCGAAGATATATTTGAGGGAGTAGATTTGTCGCGCACAATCGGCTGGTTTACAGCAGTTTTTCCTGTTCTGTTAAATTCAGAAAAACATTCCGATCTAGGCTCTGCCCTCAAATTAGTGAAAGAGCAGTTACGTGCAGTACCAAATCGCGGCATCGGCTTGGGTGTCCTGCGATATTTAAACGAAGAAACGGCTAAAAAAATCTCTAATTTGCCGCAATCTGAGGTAAGCTTTAATTATCTCGGACAGTTTGACCAAGTGCTGCCGAAATCTTCTTTATTAATGCTGTCCTCCGAGCCGAGTGGCCCCCTTCGCAGCCCGCGCGGAAATCGGCGTTACCTGCTGGAAATTAACGGATTTATTGCCAGCGGCAAGCTGCAATTAGATTGGACGTACAGCGAAAGTATTCACCGACGAGAAAGCATTGAAAATTTAGCAACGGGCTTTATAGAATCGCTGCGATCGCTAATTCAATACTGTCAGTCCCCCGACGCCGGCGGCTGCACTCCTTCTGACTTTGCAGATTTTAAGTGGAGCCAGTGGAGCCAGGACGATTTAGACAACATTACCGCAATTTTGGCAGAGCTTTAATATGACAAAAGGCAATATCGAAGATTTTTATCCCCTCTCCCCAGCGCAGCAGGGCATTCTCTTTCATTCCCTTTACCAGCCAGAATCGGGCGTATATTTCGGGCAACTGCTGTGCGTCTTGCGCGGCGATCTCAATGTTTCTGCGTTTAGAAATAGTTGGCAAAAAGTTGTAGAGCGACATCCCATTTTGCGGACTTGTTTCGTGTGGGAAAATTTGAAAGAACCCGTGCAAGCGGTGCGTAAGCAGGCTGCATTATCTTGGCAGGAAATAAACTGGCGATCGCTCTCTGCGTCAGAACAACAACAACAGCTAGAAACATTCCTCAAAGCCGATCGAGATCGGGGCTTTGACTTGAAATCTGCTCCCTTGATTCGCATTACACTGGCGCAGTTAGAAGCAGATACTTTTCAGTTTATTTTGAGCCACCACCACTTAGTTTTAGATGGGTGGTCGCTGGCGATCGTTCTTGAGGAAGTTTTTGCATTTTATCAAGCCTTCTCCCAGGGCGAGGAATTGCACCTCAAACGCCCTCGCCCTTATCGAGATTACATCGCGTGGCTGCACCAGCAAGATTTATCGGTGGCTGAGTCATTTTGGCGGCAAACTCTCAAAGGTTTTGCAGCTCCAACTGCGATCGCCCGGAGCAATATTGTCGCGGGAAACCGTTTAGAAAGTAGTGGCGAACAGCAGGTGATATTTTCTGCAACAGCCACCGCCGCACTGCAATCTGCCGCGCGGCAGCATCAGCTAACATTAAATACGCTCGTACAGGCAGCTTGGGCGCTACTTTTGAGCCGATACAGCGGCGAGGAAGATGTGGTTTTTGGTACGGTTGTCTCCGGGCGACCGCCAGAGTTAATGGGTGTTGAATCGGTAGTGGGACTGTTCGTAAATCCTCTGCCAGTGCGCGTCAAAATTGACCCGCAGGATGGTATTTTATCCTGCTTGAAACAACTCCAAGCGCAACAAGTTGAGGCGCGACAGTATGAGTTCACCCCGCTCGTTGAGGTGCAGGGGTGGAGCGAACTTTCTCGGAGTTTGCCTCTATTTGAGAGTCTCGTTGTCTTTGAAAATTATCCTTCGGATGCTTCTCTGAAGGAGAAGATTCACAACTTAAAAGTAGAGAATATTCGCTCCTTGGAAACAACGAATTATCCTCTAACTGTGATGGCGATGCCCGGTGCGGAATTGACGCTGAAAATTATTTTCGATCGTAGCTGCTTTGAGGACAGTGCGATCGCGCGAATGCTCGGACACCTGCAAACTTTACTAGAGGAAATGACTCTCAATCCTGACCGGAAACTGTCAGAATTGCCCCTATTGAGCGCCGCCGAACGCCAGCAATTACTTGTCCAGTGGAACGACAGCCAAGCGGATTACCCCAAAAATTCCTCAATTCACGAATTATTTGCAGCGCAAACAGAGCGAACCCCAGATGCAGTGGCTGCAATTTGCGAAAATGAACAATTGACTTACCGCGAATTGAATGCCAAAGCCAACCAAATCGCACATTACCTGCAATCTCTCGGTGTAAAACCCGAAGTTTTGGTGGGAATTTGCTTAGAGCGATCGCTCTCCATGCTGGTGGCGATTTTGGGCATTTTAAAAGTCGGTGCCGCTTACGTTCCTCTCGATCCTGCTTATCCCCAAGAACGCCGATCCTTCATGCTGGCGGACGCAAAAGTTCCGGTGCTTTTGACTCAAAAAAACCTCCTAGAAACCCTCCCCTTTCACAGCGCTAAAGTCGTCTGTATCGACGCCGAATGGCAGGAAATTTCCCGCCAGAGCGATCGCAACCCCGCTGTTAAGGTGGAACCTGAAAACCTCGCTTACGTCCTCTACACTTCCGGCTCGACAGGCACTCCCAAAGGCGTACTCGGCACCCACCGAGGCACAGTCAATCGCTGTTTTTGGAACCCCTATCCTTTTATCGAACAAGATATTTGCTGTCAAAAAACGTCCTTAAATTTTGTCGATTCGGTTTGGGAAATCTTTGCTCCTTTGCTGCATGGGTTGCCAACTGTGATTATTCGCGATCGAGCCGTCAAAGATATTAACCAATTCCTTCAAACCTTATCAAAGCAAAATGTAACCCGACTGGTGCTGGTTCCTTCTTTGTTGCGCGCTATCTTAGATTCCTTCCCTGATTTAGACAGGCGTTTGCCTCAATTAAAATATTGGATTTGCAGCGGAGAAGCTCTGCCGATCGAACTTTGTCAGCAATTTCGAGAGCAGATGCCCCAGCGGGTATTAATCAATCTTTATGGCTCTTCGGAAGTAGCTGCGGACGTGACCTGGTACGATGCAACTCACTGTGTCGAGAAAGTTCCAATCGGTCGCCCGATCGCCAACACGCAAATTTATCTGCTCGATCGCAATTTGCAACCCGTTCCCATAGGAATTCCCGGCGAGATTTACGTCGGCGGCGATGGATTGGCACAGGGCTACTTAAACCGCCCCGAATTAACCTCGGAGAAATTCATTTCTAACCCGTTTGGGCAAGAAAAATTAGATTTTCTCGGTAGTTCTCATCAAAAAGTTTTGTTCAAAACAGGCGATATCGGTTGTTACCTGCCGGATGGTAATATAGAATTTCTTGGTCGTGGCGATTGCCAAGTAAAAATTCGCGGTTTCCGCATCGAACTCGGAGAAATAGAGGCAGCACTTTCTCAACATTCTTCTGTGTCCACCGCTGCTGTTTTGCTTCAGGAAAATACACCGGGCAGTCAACGCTTAGTCGCTTACCTAGTTCCTAACTCAGAGTTCAGAAATCAGCACCCAGAACTTGTTTCCGAACTGCGTTCATTTTTGAAGCACAAACTGCCCGATTACATGGTGCCTTCAGCTTTTGTGCTATTAGATGCGTTGCCACTAACGCCCAACGGAAAAATTGACCGCCTCGCCTTATCTCAAAGGTGCGATTACGTTTCTGACGAAACAGCCTTCACTGAGCCACAAACGCCCACAGAGGAAGCAATTGCTGAGATTTGGACTGCTCTTTTAGGGCTAGACAAAGTAGGAACTAACCAAAGCTTTTTTGACCTCGACGGTCACTCTCTGATGGCAACACGGTTAATATCGCGAGTGCGATCGTGCTTTGGGGTAGAGTTAGCGCTGTGCGATTTTTTTGCCACTCCCACAATTCAGAATTTAGCTGAACTAATCGAGGAAGAAATTCTGGCAAACGCCGATTCTAACCAGATAGATGAATTGCTCGATCTCTTAGAAAAGAGTGATGGAGAGTCAGCACAAACTGTGATACTGACTGAGTAAATATCGGGCTGGTAAAAAAACCAAAAAGCCTTTTTCTCCTTAAGGGTTCGGTGGGAAATAGGAGATTTCAAAAGCCAATTTTACAGGAGTAATTCGGGATGATTCAACAAACAGTAAGACCCCAAGATTCTCAAGATGTAAGGGAGCCATTAAAAGCCTCTGTTACCCCACTTGAAGAAAAGTTAATGGAGCTATTCAGTGCCTCAGAAAAGTCATTTTTGGCAGAAGAAGCTATGGAGGAGCGAATTTCTGCCCTTGTTCAAGACTTTTTGTACGCAAAAACCGCTAGTACAGATCTTGACTTAGAGTTAATTATTCAGGAGTTTAGGGAAAGCAAAATTCCCGCCCTTCCTACAGATGTTGGGAATTATATCGATGATTTGACCCAAACCCTCGTTGCCCATTCCATCCACACCTCTTCCCCCCGATATATCGGTCACATGACGAGCGCACTTCCCTATTTTGTGCGCCCGATCGCGAAGCTGTTAATCGCGATGAATCAAAATTTAGTCAAGATGGAAACTGCCAAAGTTTTAAGCCCCTGCGAGCGCCAGACTTTGGCAATGATGCACCGATTAATTTACGATTTTTCTGAGGATTTTTATAACCAGCACATTCAAAAAAGTGACAGCACGCTCGGTATCATGACAACGGGCGGCACCCTAGCTAATATCACAGCTTTGTGGTGTGCTCGCAACGCTTCTTTAGGGCCAAAAAATAACTTTAGTGGCATTGAAAAAGAAGGGTTGTACGCAGCTTTAGAGTTTTACGGCTACAGGGGAATGGTGATCATCGGCTCCAATTTGATGCACTATTCTTTTGAAAAAGCTGCCGGTTTATTAGGCATTGGCGATCGCAATCTCCTAAAAATTCCCACCGATTCCAATCACCGCATGGATTTGGCAGCGCTGCGCCAAACTGTAGCCGAATGTCGCGATCGCAACCTGCACATTCTGGCAATTATCGGTATTGCAGGCAGCACCGATTCGGGAAGTATCGATCCGCTTCCAGAAATAGCCGCGATCGCGAAAGAAGCAAACGCTCACTTTCACGTCGATGCCGCTTGGGGCGGCCCTGTGCTTTTTTCCGAACGTCACCGGCACAAATTCGCAGGCATTGAACTAGCAGATTCCGTCACCATAGATGGACACAAACAAATGTATTTGCCAATGGGAATCGGTCTGGTTTTATTCCGCAATCCCCAAACCGCCAAAGTTATTGAAAAAAACGCGCCCTACACGGTGCGAAAAGACTCGATCGATCTAGGCAAGCGCTCTCTCGAAGGCTCTCGACCAGGTGCGAGTTTGTTCTTGCAAGCCGCGTTGAATATCATCGGCCATCAAGGCTATGAGTTTTTGATAGATGGAGGCATCCATAAAACGCAGCACTTGGCCAATTTAATTCGGAAAAATCCAGAATTTGAATTGCTGCTAGAACCAGAAATTAATCTTCTTTTATACCGCTACATTCCAGAAACATTCAGGGAAAAAGCAGCCAAAAAACAACTAGCCGAAGCAGACAACCACTTCATTAATCAATTTAACGAGCGCCTTCAGGAGGCCCAGCGGCGAGCCGGTCACACCTTCGTATCGCGAACAACCGTGCAAAACACCTGTTATGGCAAAACCATTCCCATTGTTGCTTTTCGAGTCGTCCTTGCCAACCCCCTCACCACTGAAGCAGATATCGATTTTGTTTTAAACGACCAGCTAAAAATAGCAGCAAACCTTTCCTTAACTATCACAAACAGCGACCAATGCGACGAGGTAAATTATGATGTCTACTAATCGTTCAGAACGACTGAAAAACCTTTCGCCCCAGAAGCGAGCGCTCCTCCTCAAAGCATTGGGCAAAGAGGCAGTACAAGCCGAGCAATCTAAGCGTATTCCCAGGCGATCGCAGCAAAATTCCGCTCCCCTTTCTTTTGCCCAGCAACGGCTGTGGTTTCTCGATCGATTGTCTCCCGAAAACCCTGCCTACAACCTTCCTGCTGCTGTGCGTTTGCAAGGACAATTGAATTTGTCGGCACTGCAACAAACACTCAATGAAATTGTCAGGCGTCACGAAGTTTTGCGAACTGCTTTTGCAGAATTAGACGGGCAACCTGTTCAACTGATTTCTCCTTCCTTGAATTTCGCTTTGTCGGTGGTAAACTTGCAACATTTACCAGAAACTGAGCAGCAAGCTGAAATTGAGCAGCGTACTCTTGAAGAAGCCCAACGCCCCTTTGACTTAACGCGATCGCCCTTACTGCGGGGCACTCTGCTGCAACTTGGTTCGGCAGAATATGTGTTGCTGCTGACGATACACCACATTATTTCTGATGGTTGGTCTATGGGGGTGTTGGTGCGAGAAGTGGCCGCACTTTATGAAGCTTTTTCCACTGACAAACCCTCTGGGCTGCATGAACTTCCCGTACAGTATGCCGACTTCGCCAGTTGGCAGCGGCAGCATTTCCAGGGAGAAAAATTAGAAAAACAACTGGCTTATTGGAAACAGCAATTGGGTGGCACTTTAGCTGTGCTGTCAACAGATAAGCAGCGCTCTCCCGTGCCAAGTTTCCGAGGATCGCAGCAATCTTTTGTGATTTCTGCTTCTTTAGCTGAAAGGCTGAAAACGCTCGCCCAGCAACAAGATGTCACCCTCTTTATGACGTTGCTGGCAGCATTTCAATCCTTGCTGTCCTGCCAAATAAAGCAGGAAAATCTCGCTATTGGCTCTCCAATTGCCAACCGCAACCTCCTTGAATTAGAGGAATTAATTGGATTTTTTGTTAATACTTTAGTGCTACGAATTGACACCGCAGGTAATCCAACTTTCCGCGAACTACTTCGTCGAACACGCGAGGTAGCGTTAGCAGCTTACGCTCACCCCGATGTCCCTTTTGAAAAGCTCGTCGTGGAATTGCAGCCGGAGCGAAATCTCAGCTATAACCCGCTCTTTCAAGTGTGGTTTGTACTCCAGAATGCACCCATGCCACCCCTGGAGTTAGCTGGTTTGACCTTGAGCATTCTAGAATTCGATGTCGGTATGTCGAGACACGACTTAAGCCTCACTCTCTGGGAGATTTCAGAAGGAATTCAAGGCTTATTTGAGTACAAAACCGACTTATTTGAGGCTGCGACTATTGCCCGAATCGCGAGAGGTTGGGAAACTGTTCTCAACCAAGTGGTTGGCCAGCCAGATATCAGGATCGATGACTTGGCAGAAATTCTTGCTGAAGCAGAAAGGCAGCACCAAATCGAGCAGGAAAAACAAATTCATATTTCGGGAATTCAAAAATTAAAAATGGCTAAACGCCAAGTTATGAAAAGTGTGAAGTGATGGATCTATCTTTCATGTTTTCTTGAAAAAAAAGGATAAAATTTTCACCCAATTTGCCAAAATCATGACAAATACAGAAACAAAAAATCTCAATTCCCAAAAGTTAGGATCAGTTAGGCGCAAAACCGTCAGCCTGTCCTCAGAGGAATTAGTCAAAACCGCCTACCTCCAGCCCGAAAACCTTCTACCTTTAGTTGTTCAGCCAACAGTAGAAAAATTAAATCTCGCGGGTTGGGCACAGAACAATCGCTCATCAATTGAAACACAGTTATCGAAGCATGGAGGAATACTTTTCCGAGGCTTTGAAGTCGGCGGTGTGAATGGTTTCGAGCAGTTTATTCAAACTCTTGCTGGCGACTTGTTGGAATATTCTTTTCGCTCAACTCCCCGTAGCCAAGTGAGCGGAAATATCTACACTTCCACCGAGTATCCTGCCGAGCAATTCATCCCACTGCACAATGAAATGGCTTATTCTCGAAATTGGCCGCTAAAAATTGCTTTTTTCTGCGTTAAAAAAGCCGAACAAGGAGGAGAAACTCCGATCGCTAACAGCCGCAAAGTGTTTGAAAGCCTGGATTCAAAGATTAGAGAAAAGTTTGCCCAAAAAAAAGTTATGTATGTGCGAAATTACGGCGGTGGCGTAGATTTGCCTTGGCAAAATGTCTTCAATACTGATAGCAAAATTGAGGTAGAAAACTATTGCCAAAAAGCTGGAATTGAGTTACAGTGGAAAAGTGACGATCGCTTGAGAACTCGGCAAATATGTCAAGCGGTCGCCCAGCACCCAAAAACGCAGGAAATGGTGTGGTTTAATCAAGCTCACCTCTTCCACATTTCCAATCTAGAACCCGTCGTTCGCCAAGAGCTTTTAACTTCTTTTAAGCAGGAAGATTTACCCCGCAATGCTTATTACGGCGATGGCTCGCCCATTGAAGATTTTATATTAGACGAAATTCGTCGCTGCTATCAGCAAGAAACGATTGTTTTCCCTTGGGGAGAAGGAGATGTCTTGCTGCTAGATAATATGCTAGCCGCGCACGGACGCACGCCATTTTCTGGTTCGCGTCGGGTTGTTGTCGGGATGGCAGAAGCGTTTAGCTGTCAAGATATTTAGGCTTATTAAAGGAACTTTAGAAATGCAAAACGAAACAATCGAAGGGTTTAGACTCTCTCCACAGCAACGGCATCTGTGGGGGTCACAGCCAAATAATCCTAAACAAATCTATCGCGTTCGAGGTGCAATTTTAATTACCGGAAATCTCGATCGCGAGATTCTTAAAAGTGCGCTGCAAAATGTCGTGAATCGGCACGAAATCCTGCGTACTAGCTTTCACTGCTTGCCAGGGATGACACTACCCCTGCAAGCGATCGCCCGCACTGGTGAAATTCCTATCTCAGAACACAATCTGATTTGTTTGTCTCCAGAAGAACAAGAAGCTAAAATTGCAGCGCTTTTTCAGCAACTAAACCTGCTTGCTTTTGATTTTGAGCGCGGCCCACTTTGGCATCTCTCTTTAGTCACTCTCGCCCAAGACAAGCACCTATTGCTGGCGAACTTCTCTGCCTTAATTGCAGATAGCGTCACCCTGAAAAATTTTACCCGCGAACTCAATCTTTCCTACTCAGCTTGTGGGCGCGGGGAAGAGTTCTCTGATGAGTCAATGCAATATGCCGATATTGCTGAGTGGCAAAATGAGTTACTCGAATCAGAAGAAACGGCAAGCGGCCAAGAATACTGGCGAAAGCTGCATCTTGAATCTTTGGACTCCTTAACGTTTCCTTGGGAAAAGAAGAATTCAGAAGCGGAATTTAAGCCGCTAGTAAAAACGGTGGAAATTCGTGGTGATTTGTTGAACAGCCTGGAAGCGATCGCCCAAAAACACCAAAGCGATATTTCTACATTTCTGCTGACTTGCTGGCAAATTCTGATTGGGCGGCTTACCAGACAGCCAAACCCGATCGTCGGCGTAACTGGAAACGGCAGAAAATATGAAGAATTAGAACACTCTCTGGGGCTGTTGAGTACCTATTTACCGCTACATTGCGACTTGCAAGACGAATTCAGTTTTGCAAAAATTTGGCGGGAAGTTGAGCTAAATCTCAAAGATATTCACACTTGGCAAGAATATTTCACCTGGGAAGAAACTCTAGAATCCGATAAAAGTAACACTTTTTTGCCCATCTGCTTTGAGTATGAAACAAAGCCAGAGAAATATGGCGAGTCTGGCGTTTCATTTTTCCTCGATCGGCAAGATGCCTGTGTAGAGCCCTTCAAACTTAAACTTTCCTGCCTTTCACGAGACAATTGCTTAATCGCCGAGTTTCGCTACGATTCGGCTTTATTTGAAGCTGAAGATGTCAAGCGGTTGTCACAACACTTCCAGGCTGTGTTAGAAAGTGCCTTAAAAAATCCACAAATACCCATCAGTCAATTAAATATACTGAGCGATCGCGATCGTCACCAACTTCTCATTGACTTTAACCAAACTCAAAAAGATTACCCGAGAGACAAGTGCGTTCACCAGCTTTTTGAAGAACAAGCCCATCGCACGCCAGATAGCATTGCCGTTGTCTTTGAAAGTGAACAAATCACCTACCGAGAACTCAACAATCGCGCCAATCAACTGGCCCATCACCTGCAAAACTTGGGAGTTGAACCAGAAGTCTTTGTTGGTATTTGCCTCGATCGCTCTTTAGAAACAATCGTAGGAATCCTGGGCGTACTCAAAGCCGGTGGCGCCTATTTACCGATCGATCCGGCAGCCCCAGCAGATCGCAAGGCACTCATGCTAGAAGATGCGCGAGTGCAGGTGCTGCTAACGCAACAGCGGCTCATAGAAAGCTTGCCGAAAACTCAGGCAAATATTGTTTGCATCGATACAGACATTCCCACTGTTTCTGCGTCTTACACCCCTCGCACCTCTTCTGACAATTTAGCTTACGTCATCTATACTTCCGGTTCCACTGGCACGCCCAAAGGAGTCGCGATCGAACACCGGCAACTGCTCAATTACCTTTACGCTATTCAGGAAAGATTAAACCTGCCATCAGGTGCCAGTTTTGCCACCGTTTCTACCTTCGCCGCAGACTTGGGCAATACAGCGATTTTCCCGGCACTTTGTTCCGGTGGATGCCTGCATATAGTATCCCAAGAGCGCGCAACCGATCCAGAAGCACTGGCCCAATATTTCCGCCGCCATTCTATCGATTGCCTCAAGATTGTTCCCTCGCACCTTGCTGCTCTTTTAACTTCTTCTGTCGCCCAGTCAATTGTGCCACGAACACGGCTAATTTTAGGCGGTGAAACTGCTAGTTGGGAGCTAATTGAAAAGGTTCGTAAAATCAATCCAGATTGCCTTATTTTCAATCACTACGGGCCAACAGAAGCGACGGTGGGCGTACTCACCTATCAAGTGTATGGCGAGGAATTGAAAGGAATTTCCGAGACAGTTCCACTCGGCAAACCTATAGCAAATACCCAGATTTATCTACTCGATTCCCATTTGCAGCCAGTGCCAGTAGGCGTGCCTGGGGAACTGCACATCGGCGGCAGCAGTCTGGCGCGGGGCTATCTCAACCGCCCCGAATTAACCGCAGAAAAATTTATTCGCCATCCATTTGACGCGCAGGCACATCTTTATAAAACGGGTGATTTGGCTCGCTATTTGCCAGACGGAAACATCGAATTCATCGGGCGAATTGACAGTCAAGTAAAAATCCGGGGCTTCCGCATTGAATTGGGAGAAATTGAAGCAGCGTTAGGGCAGCATCCAGATATCGCGCAGGCTGTAGTGGTGGCGCGGGAAGATGTGCCTGGTGAAAAGCGCCTGGTGGCTTATTTAGTTTCTAATCAGAAACAAGCACCAAGCAGCAGCGAAATTCGCCGTTTTTTAGCGCCAAAATTGCCTGATTACATGGTGCCTTGGGCTTTTGTAACGCTCAAAAGTTTGCCTTTAACTCCTAACGGAAAGATCGATCGGCGATCGCTCCCAGAACCCGACAGTGCCAGAGCGAAATTAGAAGGAACTATCGCAGAACCTCGCACGCCTGCGGAGGAAACGATCGCCCAGATTTGGGGGCAAATGCTAGAGGTCGAAAAAGTAGGAATTTATGATAACTTTTTCGAGTTAGGCGGAGATTCGATATCCAGCATTCGCATCGTCGCCAAAATCAATCAAGCCGGCTTGCGCGTAACGCCCAAACAACTGTTTGAGTGTCCCACTGTGGCGGCTCTTGCAGCCGTTGCAGACCGAATTAAGACGACTGAAAAACTGCTGCCTATTCTCCCCATACAGCAGGATTTTTTAGTAGAAAATATTTCCGGGAAATGCCAGAGCTTTTTATTTAAAACCGACTCGGACATCGCTCCTGAACTATGGCAGCAAGCGGTGCAAAAATTGGTCAATCGCCACGACATTCTTCGCCTGCGATTTCTCCATACAGAATCGGGCTGGCAGCAAATGTATGATAGTTTAGATGAAATTAAAACAGAACCTTTCTCATACATCGATTTATCGGAATTGCCAGTTAGCGAACGAGAAACGGCTTTAGAAACGGCTGTGGCAGAGCTGAAAGAAAGTTTGAATCCAGCCGAGGGAATTCTTTGGCGAGTGGCTTTGTTTAACCAGGGAAACGAGCGGCCCCATAGCCTCTTATTAACGATTCACGAACTGGCGGCAGATAGAGTTTCTTGGCAAATTTTGCTAGAGGAACTTTCCTGTGCGATCGCACAACTCAGTCAGGGGCAATCCGTAGAATTACCGCCCGCAACAGCAACTTTTAAACGGTGGTCAGAATTCCTGCAAGAGTACGCTAAATCGCCGCAAATTCAGCAAGAGCGAGATTACTGGCTGGCTGCGCGTCAAGAAATCTCGCAACTGCCCGTTGATTCTCCAAGCCATGATGAGGCGAGCATTGTATTAGTTTCGCTCGATGTTGAAGAAACTCGCACTTTACTGCAAAAAGTTCCAGCAGCTTATGGAACCCAAACGAGCGAAGTATTGCTGACTGCATTGGTGCAAACTTTTAATCAATGGACGAAAACGGATTCCTTACTGGTGGATTTGGAGGCTTCGGGGCGAGAAATTTTTGCCAAAGATATCGATTTGTCGCGCACGATTGGCTGCTTTGCGGCGATTTTCCCGGTGCAGCTCATTCTCAAGGGAATCTCTGGGCCTGGGGAAGCTTTAAAGGCGATTAAAGAGCAGGTGCGGGGCGTACCCAATCGAGGCGCTGGCTTTGGGGTACTGCGCTATTTGGGCGATCGCGCAGAAGTAGCGGCGCACCTGCAAGCCTTGGATCGATCGCAGGTTAGATTTAACTACCGCGAGCAATTAGATCCGATTTTGCCTGAATCTTTGGCGTTTGAGCTAGTAGAAAGCGCGAGCAGCAGCCTGCTAGGAAATCGGCGCTATCCGATCGAAATTGACTCCGGCGTGCGAGAAAATAGGCTGCAACTAGAGTGGAGGTATAGCGAAGCAGCCTACCGACGAACCACCATCGAAAAACTAGCTAAAGATTTTGTGGATAATTTGCGATCGCTTGCCGCCCACTGTCACTCTGCCGAAGCAGGAACCTACACGCCTTCTGACTTCCCAAAAGCAAATTTGAGCCAAAAAGACCTCGATCGCTTCTTAGCAAAAATCAACCAACGCAGGTAAAAATTCATGCAAGTAGAAAACATTGAAGATATTTACGAACTTTCGCCGATTCAGAAAGGCATTCTCTTTCATAGCTTATTCGCTCCGGAATTGGGACTGTATTTTTTCCAAATGCCCTTTTTGTTGCGGGGCAATCTCAACGTTGATGCTTTCTCTAGCGCTTGGCAGCAAGTAGCGAACCGGCACGCGAGTTTGCGGACAGGCTTTTTCTGGCAAGATATCAACAAACCGTTACAAGTTGTATATCAGCAAGTAACAGTTCCCTTAGAGCAATGCGACTGGCGGGGGCTAAATCCTGCGGAACAGGAGGAGCAATTAAATACTTTTCTGGATAGCGATCGCGCATTAGGGTTCGACCTTTCCCAAGAGTGTTTGATGCGCCTGACTTTGTTTCGCCTCGCTGACAACTGTTACCAATTTATTTGGAGTAGACATTTTATCGTGATGGATGGGTGGTCAATCCCCACGATACTCGCGGAAGTGCTTCAAATTTACGAGGCGATTTGTGAGGGGAAAAAGGTAAATTTAGCGCCCAGCATTCCCTACCGAGACTACATCGAATGGTTGCAAAAACAAGACGTAGCGAAAGCCCAGACGTACTGGCGGCAAGCGATCGGAGAATTGCGATCGCCTACTTCCCTCACCAATCTAGATGCTAGCAGCGCCTTCAATTCCGAGGAAAAATACGACGAACAGAGAATCTATTTATCCCCAGAAACTACAGCAGCGCTGCAATCTTTTTCGCGGCAGCACCAGCTTACATTGAGTACGATCTTTCAGGGAGCATGGGCGATGCTGCTCAGTTACTACAGCGGCGATCGCAAAGTCGTCTACGGATGTACGGTGGCGGGACGCCCAGTAGAATTACTACAAGACGAGCCGCTAATTGGGCTATTTGTTAACAGCTTGCCCGTATGGATCGAGGTAGCTTCTGACCAATTTCTGCTAGTTTGGCTGAAGCAGCTTCAAGAACAATTACTGGAAATGCGCCAGTACGAATGGAGTCCGCTAGTTGATATTCAAGGGTGGAGTCAAGTGCCGCGAAGCAGGCCTTTGTTCGAGAGTATCTTGGTGTATGAAAACGCGCCAGTGGATTCACTCTTGGAAAAATGGGAAGGCAATCTAGAAGTCTCAAACTCGACGATTTTCTCCAATGCGCCGAATTTTTACAAGACTAACTATCCCCTGACTGTTGCCGTGTATCCGGATCTAAAATTCTGCATCGGCATCAATTACGATTTCCGTCGCTTCGAGCTAGCCACAATTACTCACATTCTGGAGGATTTCGAGAGATTGATTCAGGGCATTTTGGCGCAACCAAACGCGCTCCTGAAGGACTTGCTGTTGCCGATCGATCGCGAGTATCCCATAACGTTAAGTCTGGAAAGAGAAGTAACGTTTAGTTTTGAATTGTCCGCCGCGTAACTAACAAATTAACTGGAGTGAGAAAGTTGCCATGCACCGCATCGCCCTACAAAAGCCAAGTCAGCAAGCAAATATTTTTGAAACTCGCGAGTCTAATGTCAGAAGCTATTGCCGAAATTTTCCCGATATATTCCATCGGGCAAAAGATTCTATCATATATTCCGAAACAGGAGCGGAATATATCGATTTTTTAGCAGGGGCAGGGGCGCTGAATTACGGGCACAACAATGACTATATCAAGCAGAAGGTAATAGCGTATCTGGCATCGGACGCGATCGCGCACGGATTAGATCTGCACACCTCAGCCAAAAAAGAATTTTTAGAAAAATTCTTTTCGTCTGTTTTAGAACCGAAAAAGCTGGATTATAAAGTTCAGTTTTGCGGCCCAACGGGAACGAATGCCGTGGAAGCGGCTTTGAAATTAGCCAGAAAAATCAAGAAAAGACCGGGCATTTTCTCATTCATGGGAGCCTATCACGGCATGACGTTAGGCAGTTTAGCTGCGACTGGCAATATTGCAGCGAGAGCGGGGGCCGGCGTGACTTTAAATAACGTCACTTTTATGCCCTATCCCTATGGGTTCATGGAAAATTTTAATACCATCGATTATATCGAAGCCGTCCTAAACGATGTCAATTCTGGAATCGAAAAACCAGCGGCAATTATTTTTGAAACTGTGCAAGCTGAAGGGGGAGTGATTGTCGCGCCCGTCGAGTGGATGCAACAACTCAGAGACTTGTGCTCACGCCACGACATTTTATTAATTTGCGACGACATTCAAGTGGGTTGCGGGCGGACAGGGCCATTCTTCTCCTTTGAAAGAGCTAATATCGTTCCCGATATGGTAATCCTTTCCAAATCGATCAGCGGTTACGGATTTCCGATGTCGCTTTTGTTGATTAAACCTGAGTGGGATATTTGGGAACCGGGCGAACATACGGGTACATTTCGAGGAAATCAACTCGCTTTCGTAGGAGCTGCCGCTGCTCTAGAGTATCGAGAAAATATCCGCCTTGAACCCGAAGTACAAGTTAAAGAGTTTTTATTAAAAAAATTCCTCGCCGAAGAAATCGCCCCCATCAGCGAAAAAATAGATATCCGAGGAATTGGTTTAATTTGGGGGATTGATTTCGTCAAGTTTGGCGGTGCAATTTTTGCTAAAAAAGTCACTTCCCGGTGTTTCGAGTTGGGATTAATCGTCGAAAGAGTTGGGAGAAATGATACCACGATCAAAATCTTGCCCCCGCTAACTATAGAATGGTCGATTTTGAAAAAAGGCTGCCTGATTCTGCAACAAGCCTTGTCCGATTGCTTGAATTCCTAATTGTCCTAAATTTTTCCAATTTTTAAAATGTGAGGAGACGATCGATGATAGCCGTAGCCAATCAAATCAAGCCGCTTACCCCCATTTCTGATAACTTGTTGTCTCAAAAAATTTATTGGTTAAACAAGCTATCCGGGGAACTGCCGGAGACAACTTTGATAGCCGATTATGTAAGACCTGTGCTAGATAGCGGCAAAGAGCGAGAGGTCGCATTTGAACTGTCGAGCGAACTGTCTGAAGCGATTTTTAAGTTGGCGAAAAAATCCGATTTGTCAATTTATCTAATTCTCCTCGCTACCGCTAAAATACTGCTCCACAAATATACGAGTAATAGGGATGTTATTGTCGGCTCGCCGATTTATAACCCAGAAAAAAGCGATCGCTTAATTAATCGAGTGGTGCCGCTGCGCTCCACTGTCACTCCTCAATTGACTTTTAAAGAGTTTCTGCTGCAAGTCAAAGATACTGCGATCGCGGCTTACAGCCACCAAAATTATCCGTTTGCTGAATTAGTGCGGTTGTTAAAACTTTCCGAAACTCAGAGCCGCTGTCCAATTTTTGAGGTAGCCGTCTTATGGGAAAACATTCACTCTGCAAACGATCTAGCGGAACTCGGCAATGATTTAACAATTGCTTTGAAGGTCGATGGCAATCGGATTGCCGGCAAAATTGAGTACAGCGACTTGCTTTTTAAAGATGAAACCATCAGAAGACTGACTGCACACTATGTCAATCTTTTGGAAAATGTCACAAACAACATTCACATTAAAATTGCGGATCAGAGTTTTTTAAGCCAATCTGAAATCCACCAGCTTTTAGAAACTTTTAACGACAATGCTAGAGATTATCCTGTCGATCGATCGATTCACGAGTTATTTGAAAGACAGGTCGAAAAAACGCCCGATCGCATAGCTGTTGTTTTTGAAGAAACTCAGTTAACTTATCGCGAACTGAACGCAAAAGCGAATCAACTAGCCAGATTTTTGCAGAGTTTAGGAGTCAAAAATCGACAACTGGTGGGAATTCTGCAACAACGGAGTCCGAATTTTCTCATCGCTATTCTCGCTATTTTAAAGGCGGGGGGAGTCTACGTTCCCATTGACAGCACTTATCCTCCTGAGAGAATTCGCTATATGCTTTCTCACAGCGAAGTGGAGATTCTCTTAACAGACGCTTCATTTTTAGAGAGTTTGCTAAGTCAGATCGAGTATTGCCCTCAGTTAAAATATTTGGCTTGTTTAGATGTCAAGCCGGAGGGCGCGACGATATCCGTCACTGAAGTTCAGATATGCGATCGCCACGATTTCGATAAACTACCCGCAGCCAATCTAGAAACTAGCAATCGCGGAACCGATCCAGCTTACGCGATTTATACCTCCGGTTCCACCGGATTGCCCAAGGCAGCTATTATCCGACACGGCGGCGCGATCAATCACATTTACGCCCAATTTGAGGCGCTGGGATTGACTGAAGAATTTACCTTTTTGCAAAGCGCTCCCGCTTCATCGGATATTTCGGTTTGGCAATTTTTAGCGCCTCTTTTAATTGGCGGAAAAACCGTAATTGCCGACGCGGAAACAATTTACAATCCAGAAAAATTGTTTGAGGTCATTCAAAAACACAAATTAACCCTCGTCGAACTCGTTCCCACCGTTGTCCGAGGATTGACAGACTATCTTTCAAAATTCTCGCCACAGCAACGAGCGTTACCCAATTTAAAATGGATGATGGTAACGGGAGAATCCGTCTCGGTAGAGTTGGCGAATCAGTGGTTGCGTTTGTATCCCTCGATCGGCGTTGTCAATGCTTATGGCCCTACAGAAGCGGCTGACGATATTACGCAGGCAATTATTGAAAAACCTTTGCCGGAAAATCAGCGATCGCTATCCATTGGCCAACCCCTCGCCAATTTAAATCTTTACATCCTCGACTCTCAGATGAAGTTAGTGCCCATCGGAGTGCCGGGAGAGATTTGCGTGTCGGGATTTGGCGTCGGCGAGGGCTATTGGAAAGATCAAAAGAATACTCAATTAAGCTTTGTTGAAAATCCCTTTCCAAATACGGCAAAACCGCTGCCAGGAATTGACAAAGATTTAATGTACAAAACCGGAGATTTAGGGCGGTGGCTTCCTGATGGAACGATCGAATTTCTAGGGCGCATCGATCGCCAGGTAAAAATTCGCGGTTTCCGCATCGAACTAGGAGAAATAGAGGCTGTATTGGAGCGACATCCAGCCGTGCGGGAGACGGCAGTTATCGTCAGGGAAGATAGCCCCGGCAACAAGCGCCTAGTCGCCTATATCGCTGGGCACAAGGCAGACAACAGTGCTTCAGAGTTTCAATTGTCGAGCCTGGCAGATGAGTTATGTGGCGATTTAAAACAAAAATTGCCGGAGTATATGGTGCCTTCAGCCTTCGTGCTGCTGGAGGCGCTGCCGCTTTTGCCGAATGGCAAGGTGGATCGCCGATCGCTGCCTGCACCGGAAAAAAGCGCGATCTCCGCGGTGCGATCGCCTGTGGAGGAAATGGTTGCTGGCATCTGGAGTGAAGTGTTAGGCATCGAGGGAATTGGCAGCGAGGATAACTTCTTTGAATTGGGAGGTCATTCCCTATTAGCTACTCAGGCGATCGCGCGCCTGCGAGAAGCGTTTAAAATTGAATTGCCCCTGCGCGTCTTATTTGAATCGCCAACAGTGGCAAGTTTGAGCGATCGCATTTCCCAAATCAGCAGCAGCGAGCAAAAACTAAAAGCACCCCCCATCGATCGCGCACCGCGAGGCCCAGAATTGCCCCTTTCTTTCGCCCAACAGCGGCTCTGGTTCGTCGATCGGTTGCAACCGGGCGATCCGGCTTACAATATCCCCGCAGCCGTGCGCTTGAAAGGTGCGATCGACCTGACAGCATTAGAGCGCAGTTTCCAAGCAGTTATCGATCGCCACGAAGCCTTGCGGACAACATTTGGCGCGGTGGAAGGGCGGCCCATTCAATTGATAATTCCCGAACCGACTTTCGCCCTCTCAGTTATAGATTTGCAGCACTGTCCTCAATCTCAGCGAGAAGCAGAAGCCATGCGACTCGCCGCCGAGGAAGCGCAACAACCTTTTGACTTAGCAAACTGGCCATTAATGCGAGTCACTTTGCTACAGTTAAACGACACAGAATTTATCTTATTGCTAACCATCCATCACATCGTTGCAGATGGCTGGTCTCTCGGGGTACTCGTGCGGGAAATGGCAACCCTCTACGAAGCTTTTTGCACTGGCAAACCCTCCCCACTTCGCGAACTTTCAATCCAATACGCCGATTATGCCGTGTGGCAGCGAAACTGGCTCTCTGGGGAAGTTTTAGAAGAAAAACTTTCCTATTGGAAGCAACACTTAGGCGATCGCTTACCAGTGCTGCAACTGCCTGCCAAACAACCGCGCGCCGCTGTTTCTACCTATCGCGCTGCCCTTCAACCTTTCCAGCTTTCCCCAAGCCTTTCGGCAGCGCTCAACAAGCTGAGTCGCCAACAAAATGTCACCCTATTTATGACGTTGCTAGCTGCTCTGGAAACGCTGCTATATCGATCGACAAATCAGGATGACATGGTAGTCGGCACCGACCTCGCCAACCGCACCCAATTGGAAACAGAGGCTCTGATTGGTTTCTTTGTCAATATCTTGCTTTTGCGCGGCGATCTCAGTGGCAATCCTACTTTCATTGAATTGCTCGATCGCGTGCGCGAAGTCACCTTAAAAGCCTACGCTCACCAGGATTTACCATTCGACAAATTGGTGGAGGAATTACGGCCCGATCGCAGCATGAATCAAACACCGCTCTTTCAAGTCTTATTCGTCATGCAAAATATGCCCATGCCTGCTTTAGAGCTAGGCGGGTTAACTTTGACTCCTTTAGAACTTGACAGCGGCATCGCCAAATTTGATTTAGTTCTCTTCGTGGGAGAAACCGAGCAAGGAATTGCAGGCACTTGGAAGTACAACACTGACCTTTTCGAGGCCGCCACCATCGAGCAAATGTCCAGCCGTTTTGAAACCTTACTCAACAGCATTGTGGCGGAGCCTGAGACTCGGTTAAATAACTTAGAAATTCTCACAGAAGTGGAAAAAGAACAACAAGCAATGCAAGAAGTCAAGCGCGAAAAGCTGAATTTTAGCAAGTTTAAGAGTGTTAAACCAAAAGTAGTCACTCTGCCAGACGGCGAGTTGATAAAAACCGAATTTCTCCAGCCTGGGGAACTATTCCCGCTAGTCATTAAACCCGCTGCCAGCGATGTCGATTTGATTGATTGGGCGAAAAACAACCGAACATTGATCGAGACTAAATTGCAGCAACACGGTGCAATTTTGTTTCGAGGCTTCACCGAGCCCTTAGTTTCTACTTTCGAGCAGTTTGCCTTGGGGATTTGTCCGCAACTGTTCGGCGAGTACGGAGATTTGCCGCGCGAAGGAATCGGCGGAAAAGTTTACGGTTCGACCCCTTATCCTGCCGACCAAACCATCTTCTTTCACAACGAAAGTTCGCACCTGCACCGCTGGCCCATGAAAATCTGGTTTTTCTGCGTTCAACCGGCGCAGTCAGGCGGCGAAACCCCGATCGTTGATTGTCGGAAAGTTTACCAGTTGCTCGACCCCAAACTCCGAGAAAAATTCGCCCAAAAGCAACTGATGTACGTCCGCAATTACACCGACGGACTCGATGTAAGCTGGCAAGAATTTTTCAAAACGGCGCATAAAACTGAGGTGGAACAATATTGCCGTCAAGCAGGCATAGAATTTGAGTGGAAAGACGGAAATAAGCTCAGAACTCGCAAGCTGCGTCGGGCGATCGCCAAGCACCCCAAAACTGGAGAGATGGTATTTTTTAACCAACTTCCTTTGCACCACATTTCCTGCTTAGATCCGGCCGTCCGCAACTCCTTATTATCTGTCTTTGGAGAAGGAAACCTGCCTCGCAATGTTTATTACGGCGACGGCACTCCCATTGAAGACTCGGTAATGGCAGAAATTCAGGCCGTCTATCAGCAGGCAACCGTTAGTTTCCCTTGGCAAGCTGGCGACATATTAATGTTAGATAATATGTTGGTGGCTCACAGCCGCAATCCATTTGTCGGGCCGCGCAAAATTGTGGTAGCGATGGGCGAAATGATCGGTGAAGCAGAGATTTAAAAGCTGACTTCTCTCCCGCCGGATTAGGCTTTAGGCGGCTCTGCTACGAAGTTATAATCCAGTAGTAGCCACTTCAACGCCTTTCCCATATTCTGTTTTAACTGAGATGTTGCACCCTTCTCAATTACTTGTTTAGGAACAGGCAAGATGCCTGTTCCACAAGAGATGAATTTTATTGTGGAACAGGCATCTTGCCTGTTCTTGACAATGGTGGAAGATGTGAGTTTTAACGGACTTGAGCTATAAGCTTTGGACTAAATTCCCAGGCGATCCTAAAACATAAAGCAATATAACCCATGCAAACAATTAATGGATTTCGGCTTTCTCCTCAACAAAAATATCTGTGGCTGTTGCAACAAGATAGTCCCGCTTATCGCGCCCAATGTGCGATTTTGATCGAGGGCAATCTCCAAACAAATGCCTTAAAAGAAGCGCTGCAAAAAGTCAGCGATCGCCACGAAATTCTGCGGACGAGCTTTCAGCGACGTTCTGGGATTAAATTTCCGATTCAAGTGATAAACGAGCGCAGCTTAGTTTCCTGGCAGAGTGTTAATCTTGAATGCTTGACACCGCCAGAACAAGCGGCTAAACTCCCTGAAATTTTTCAAAACGAAAAGCGCTCAGCTTTCAACTTTGAACAAAATCCAATTTGGCGCTTATCCTTAATTTCTCTATCAGCAAACAGGCACATTTTGGTTGTCAGCCTGCCTTCCCTGTGCGCCGATTCCCGCACCATCAAAAATCTAATTCGAGAAATTAGCCAGTGTTATGCAGCTTGCTTGCAAGGTGAGGAACTGGCCGACGAAGTGGTGCAATATGTCCAATATTCGGAATGGCAGAATGAATTGATTGAGGATGAAGAGGCGGCAGAGGGCAAAAAATATTGGACTGATCGGGATTACTCGGCCCTAGCTAGTTTAAAATTGCCTTTTGAAAATAAAAAACTCAGCGCGTCCGATCCATTTGAACCCAATTGTTTTGAGGTTAAAATAGAACTGAGTTTACTAGAAGAAATAGAAGCGATCGCCCGCCGCTACGAGACCTCAATATCTGCTTTCTTTCTAGCTTGCTGGAAAACCTTGCTCTGGCGGCGGTTGGGAAAGGCAGAAATCATTATGGGCACCGCCTTCGACAATCGCAAATATGAAGAATTAGAACCAGCACTCGGTCTATTTGCCAAGTTTTTACCGCTTCGCAGCCAACTGCAAGAAAATTTTACCTTTCAGGAAGTCTGGCAAGAAATTCAGCAATCCCAAAGCGAGGCTTATAAATGGCAGGAATATTTCAACCGGGAAGATATCAATGGAGCGGCGGGATTTCCATTTTGTTTTGAGTTTGAGGAACAACTAGAAAAGTATGCGGTGGCTGGCGTAGATTTTTCAATTTACCAGCAATATGTCTGCGGCGATCGCTTCAAAGTTAAACTCTCCTGCGTGCGCCGAGAGGATGCTCTCATCGCTGAGTTTCACTACGATCCGGTCTTGATAGGGGAACAAGCGATTCAATGTTTAGCAGAGCAATTCTACACCTTAATAAAAAGTGCAGCTAATTACCCAGAAACCGCTCTTGGCGAGTTGGAAATTCTGAGCGATCGCGCCCGCCACCAAGTCTTAGTTGAGTTCAACCAAACACAGAAAGATTACCCAAAAGACAAGTGCATTCACCAGCTATTTGAGCAACAAGTGAAGCGCGTACCCGATCGCCTTGCGGTTGTCTGTGAAAATCAGCAACTCACTTACCGGGAACTCAACGGCCGCGCCAACCAAATCGCTCATTACCTACAACAATTAGGAGTTAAATCCGAAGGATTAGTGGGAATTTGTGCTGAGCGATCTGTGGATGCGATTGCCGGAATGCTCGGCATTCTCAAAGCAGGCGGCGCGTACTTGCCACTCGATCCGGCAATGCCAAAAGAGCGCCTCGCCTTGATGTTGCAGGATGCCGGAGTGGCAGTGCTATTAACGCAACAACAGCTAATCGAAAACTTGCCAAAAACTCAGGCAAAAATCGTTTGCTTAGACGCAGAAATTCCCTCTGTCTCCCCCTCTCCCTCTCCTCCTCTCTCTCCTGAAAATTTAGCTTATGTCATTTATACTTCCGGTTCCAGTGGCACGCCAAAGGGAGTGGCAATTGAACACCGATCGCTCGTCAATTACCTCTACAGCATTCAGGAACAGCTAAACCTGCCATCAGGAGCCAGTTTCGCAACCGTTTCTACCTTGGCAGCCGACTTAGGAAATACAGTAATTTTTCCAGCTTTATGTATGGGAGGAAGCCTTCACATAATTTCCCAGGAACGCGCCACCGATCCAGAGGCGATCGCTGCTTACTTTCAGCAGCATTCCATTGACTGTCTCAAAATCGTTCCCTCCCATCTAAAAGCTTTATTAACTGCTTCTGATCCGGCGCAGGTTTTGCCGAAAAAGCGATTAATCCTTGGCGGCGAGGCATTAAGTTGGAATTTGCTCGAAACTATTCAGAAATACGCCCCAGACTGTTCAGTCTTCAACCATTACGGGCCAACAGAAGCAACCGTAGGCGTGCTGGCTTATCCCATCAAAGACCGAGAAAATTGCATTTCTGAGACAGTTCCTCTCGGTCGCCCTATCAATAACGCGCAGATTTATTTACTTGATTCGCACTTGCAGCCAGTTGCCATTGGCGTATCCGGCGAGTTATACATCGGCGGTGCTTCTTTAGCTCGCGGCTATCTAAACCAACCCCAATTAACCGAAGAAAGATTCATCATCAACCCCTTCGACGCCGAACCAGGAGCGCGTCTGTATAAAACCGGAGATTTGGCTCGGTATTTGTCGGACGGAAATATTGAGTTTTTAGGGCGCATCGACAGCCAAGTTAAACTGCGAGGGTTCCGCATTGAATTGGGGGAAATAGAAGCAGCGCTATCTCAACATTCCGCTGTGCGCGAAGCAGTAGTTTTGCTACTGGAAAATGAACCGGGGAATCAGCGCTTAGTGGCCTATGTTGTACCCGCGAGGGAATCAGCGATCGCTATTAACGATCTGCGGTCATTTTTAAAAGAAAAACTGCCCGACTACATGGTTCCTTCTGCTTTTGTCGTACTGAAAGCATTGCCCCTCACTGCTAATGGAAAAATAGACCGGCGGGCGCTGCCAGCGCCGGAGGCCGCGAAAGCCGATTTAGCAGATACTTTTGTCGCTCCTAGCACTCCCATTGAGAAAATGCTGGCTGAGATTTGGGCTGAGCTGCTAGGGCTGGAAAAAGTGGGAATTTATGACAATTTCTTTGATTTGGGGGGACATTCATTACTGATTACTCAGTTGCTAGCAAAGGTAAGAGATTCTTTCCAAAAAGAATTGCCGCTGCGCCGTTTCTTTGAAGCGCCTACCATCGCTGCTTTAGCAAAGAATATTGAGGTGAAACATGGGGCGGATTCTGGGGGCGATCGCACTGCAAGTTTCGATATTAACGCTGAAGTTGTTTTAGATCCGGCAATTCGCCCTGCAACTCCATTGAGCGAGGCAAAAACTGAGCCAGCTTGCATTCTTTTAACAGGGGCGACGGGCTTTTTGGGAGCCTTTTTACTCCGTGACCTCTTGCAAAAAACTCAAGCAGAAATTTATTGCCTAGTCCGTTCTGCCGATGCCGAATCAGCTAAAAAGCGGATTCAAAGCAGCCTCGAATCCTATTTAATTTGGGATGAAAGCAGCAGCGATCGCATTATCCCAATTGCTGGAGATTTGTCTCAACCACTTTTGGGGCTTTCCGAGGAGCAGTTCCGAGTTTTAGCCAGTAAAATTGATGTCATTTACCACAATGGCGCGTTTGTCAAGTTTACTTATCCCTACTCCGTTCTCAAACCCGCTAACGTTTTGGGGACGCAGGAAATTCTGAGATTGGCGAGTCAAAGTAAGCTAAAACCCGTCCATTTAATTTCTACGATTTCCGTTTTCTCTGAAATGGGAGAATCTGGGATTAAGGTGGTGCGAGAGGAGGATGAACTCACTCCGGGAGAGGGTCTAAAAGGCGCTTACACTCAGACTAAGTGGGTGGCAGAAAAGTTAGTAGAGGTCGCGCGCGATCGCGGAATTCCTGTTAGCATTTACAGGCCAGGTCGCATTTCTGGGGACAGCCAAACAGGGGCCTGCAATCCGAGCGATTTACTGTACAGGTTAATCGCTGGTTGCGTGCAACTTGGATGTGCGCCCGATGACGATAAGCTGATGAATGTAGCGCCTGTTGACTATGTGAGCCGAGCGATCGTTCATCTTTCGAGCCAAAAAGAATTGCTCGGAAAGACTTTTCATTTAGTCAACCCTCAGTCGTTTCAAATGAGTGAATTGCTTGGCTGGATTTGCTCAATGGGTTATCAAATCAAACGAGTTTCGTCTGAGGCTTGGCAAGCAGAAATAATCAATCGCGCTGGATATTCTCCCGAAAATGCGTTGTATCCGCTTGTCGGTCTTTTTTCCGAAAAAGTTTCGGAAACAGAAATGCCTAAATCTGCGACTCTAAAATTCGATTGCCAGAAGGCGTTGAAGGGACTTTCTGGAACAAATATTATCTGCCCGCAAGCGGATGCGAGTTTGTTTCGGACTTATTTTTCCTATCTCGTCGATCGCCAGTTAATCGAGGCTCCCAAACATCTGGTCTAAAAATGTAGAGGCGCGAGCGATCGCGTTTCTACCTCGCTCACTTTGAGGAGAATTTTAAATCAAGCATCACTTAGACTTGCGGAATTCCTGATTAGTTTATTTAAGAGAAGGCAAAACATTTTTATGTTAGGAAGTAGTAATGCGATCGCGATCGCAGGCAGAGCTACCGCAGAAGGAACGCGGCGTTACAGGGAACGGCACAACAAAAATTGTGCAGCCGATCACTTCCGAGAAACTGGTTCGCTCGTTGCCAGCTCGATTGGAATTGGCACTTATCTTGGCGAACCAGATGAGTATACTGACACTCTTGTGGCGGAAGCTGTAGTTGAATCGGTTCGGCGGGGTACCAACCTAATTGACTCAGCAATTAACTATCGCTACCAGTACGGAGAGCGGAGTGTAGGAAAAGGTATCCGCCGTCTCCTGGAATCGGGAGAGGCTTCAAGAGATGAACTAATTATCTGCACGAAAGGCGGGGTTGTTCCGCATCCAAATCCAAACCATGTAGAGTGGTTTTATCAGCAGTATGTCGAGCCAAACAACTCTACTATCAGCATGGCAGATTTGGCCCAGGAGCGTTACTGTATCCACCCAGAATACATTCAAGATCAGCTTAATTGGAGCCTTGCCAACCTCGGCATTGAGACAATCGATGTCTACTATCTTCACAATCCAGAAAAGCTACTTTCTCAAGTTGAACCCGATACTTTTTACAATCGGTTGCGAGAGGTTTTTGAGGTACTTGAAGGTGCAGTTTTAGCTGGAAAAATTGCTAATTACGGTGTGGCAACTTGGAATGCTTTTCGCGTACTTCCAACTGAAAAAAACTATATCGATTTGGCGCGTGCGAAGTCCATTGCTCGGGAAGTAGCTGGGAACAAAGAGGATGGGTTTCGGTTTATTCAGCTTCCTTTGAATATGGGGATGCCGGAAGCTGTGCTAACCCCAAGTCAAACAATCAAAGGAGAACAAGTCTCAGTATTGGAAGCTGCCGATCGCTTAGGCATTTCCGCGATCGCCAGTATGTCGCTGTGTCAAGCGCAGGTTATGGGTCAGATCCCAGAAAAGATCGCTTCTGCCTTTGGCGAAAGCTTGCGAACAGACTGCCAGCGGGCGCTTCAATATACCCGGAGCGCCCCTGGCCTCCTGAGTGCCCTTGTAGGGATGAAAGCGCCAAAACATATAGAAGAGAACCTAGCCCTTGCTGCTGTCCCGCGGCTTGGGAGAGTAAGCTTTCAGGAACTTACTGATTCAATTGTTGAAGTGTTAAACGGAAATTGAAGTTCGCCTTGCCGGAAAACGGCTGAACTTAAAATCTTGAATGGCATTATGGAATAGTTTCAGTTAATGTTTATGGTTCTTCCGTACTTAGTGTCCTAAAATTGGATATTATTGTAACATTTTAGCCCACTAAGTACGCAAGCTTCCTGATTACTGACTAAATCAATCATTAATAAATTCACCTTCACAGATAATCGAGTCTCGGTTCTCCAAATCTTCTTGATTCCAGACCGCGTTTAATGCTGCGGAACTTAAGGAAGTTGACATCGTATTTAATGTTGTGTTGTAGTATTCGGCAGCATTATTAAGTTCTACCTGTGGCGCTTCCTTGAAGTATGAATTAATATCCGGCGTGCACCGCTGAGCTTGGTAGTATACATAAGCTTCAGCATTAATGCACATTACGTGGTAAAAGTCCTTATTTGCTGCCGTAACATCTCCAAGTTTATACAGCGCTAAACCCCGGTTGAGATAAGCTTTAACATAGTTCGGATCGAGTTTAACTGCTTGGTCAAAGTCTTCAATTGCAAGCTGCATTTGTTTTAATTTATAGCGAACGCAACCTCTGTTATAATAGGCATAAACATTTTGTGGATCGATGGCGAGTGCAATATTGTAATCGGCCATCGCCTGCGTATTGTCTCCTAATTG
Source organism: Microcoleus sp. N9_B4 (assembly GCF_036701635.1). Classification (NCBI taxonomy): domain Bacteria; kingdom Bacillati; phylum Cyanobacteriota; class Cyanophyceae; order Oscillatoriales; family Microcoleaceae; genus Microcoleus; species Microcoleus sp. N9_B4. The sequence goes on from NZ_JAUBRC010000021.1 coordinate 47,032, forward strand.
GTGGTAACAGAGACCTCGATTTATGTATGCTTTGATATATTTAGGATTCAACCGCAGCGTTTCGTTAAAGTTTTCCGTTGCTGCCTCTTTTTCCCCCAAAAGGTAGTAAGCGCGCCCCCGGTTGTAATAGGTTTTATAATTGTGGGAATTGATAGATAGAGCTCGATTGTAGTCTTCTATTGCTTCTTCGTAATTTCCTAAATTAGCAAGTACAAGTCCCCGGTTGTTGTAGATAGCGTGGCTGTTAGGCTTATTTGCTAAAGCGCAGTTGAGATCTTCAATGGCTTTTTCGTATTCTCCGAGATGACGCCAAGCATTGCCTCGATTCAAGTAAGCCTCGAAGAAATTAGGATTGATATCTAGGGCTTGGCTGAGGTCTGCGATCGCTTTTTGGTAGTCTTTCATGTAATAGTAAACCAAGCCGCGATTGTTGTAGGCTTTGGCATCGGCGGGATTGACTTGCAGTATCTGATCGAAGTCCTCAAGTGCCGATTCATAGTTTCCTTTCTTGGCGCTGTGCAAACCACGCTTGTAAAATTGTTTGAGGTTCATAGGTCAACTTTCAGGAGTGCTTGATTCTGGGGGTTGATTCCTTTGCTGTCAGTTTTGAGTTGAACAACTGTTAATCTGTTGAAAGAGCATCCACCTGCGGTCAGAGTAACTCTTAAATGATTCCCGGCAATCTACCCTAAACAGGATTTTTGGTTTATTTTAACAGTAGTTAAATCCTGTTGAAAGGCTGTGTACGTCGGCTGGATTTACTTATTAGTCAGTTCGATTGTTTACCCGACGATCGACTAGACCTCAAAAGTCTAGTTTTACTTGGTGCTGTGTGTCTCTTGATGCGGGGGCGATCGGCGCGATCGCCAAATTAAGTTTGAGACCGCTATTCAGTATAAATTGTTGCCAGCAGTCCTACCGAGTAAACTCTATATTTTTTTGACAAACTTAGTCCCATTATTTGCTGCAGTACGTCTCTACAAACTTTTGTTGCCTAATTCCCAATTACCTATTGATTTCCTCTTCCACATAAACAGTCAATTTCTCTAAATCTGGAAGTTCAATCAATTCTTGTTCCTTTTCCTTAACCGACACGGGCATCATCACAGGTTTACGGTGTTCGATCCAGCAACTCGCTAGCGGTAAAGTTTGTTCCAAATCTTCCAAAGGCCTCGGAATTACCATAACCGCGTTCAACTCGCCAATTCGCTCAGCTTCGTACATCCCGGCTTCTACGGCTACTGCTACATCTGCAACTGCACCGCGAATAATTGCCGTGCACAAACCGGCGCCAATTTTCTCGTAAGCTGCCAAGTGTACGTCTGCGGATTTGAGCATAGCATCGCAAGCACCGACCATTGCCGGAAATCCCCGCGTTTCGAGCAAACCGATCGCCTGATTGCTAAGGCGAGAATAATTACCACTTTCGGAAAGTTCAGTCAGCCGAAAGCCGATCGGCAAAACCACTTCCAAATTAGCCAAAGGTCTAGCAATCACCAACTTAGAAACAAACTGCCCGAACTGTTCGGCAGTTTGAGCTCCAGCTTCCACAGCCAAACGCACATCCGAAATTCTGCCCCGGACGATCGCGGTACAGTGACCGGAACCAATTTTTTCGTATCCTACTAAAATCACTCCTGCCGACTTCAGCATCATGTCAGCAGTCCCCACAATTGCCGGAAAACTCTTGGTGGATACCAAACCCAAAGCAGTGTCTTTGAAGTATTCCTGGCGCTGCGATCGCTCTTCGTGACTGTTACGATCTGTTTGTCCGTCCATCTTCTATTACCCTTAGAAACTTCCCAAAATAAAAATTTGTTGATAGTTTATAGTTTCTCAGATGAGAAGACAGACTGCACGAGCTACAAGACACAGATTGCTGCGGCAACGCCTTACCAATTGCTGAGCTACCAATAATAATATGAGATTACCTATTTATATTTGATCTTCCTGCCTTCAGCATAGCTGTCTTTTGCCGAAATGACGGCTACCCGGAACCGCCCGATAGAGTTTGGCCGTTTTCCTCCGATCGATTAAAAGCTTGCCGGTGCGGAAACAGCGTCCCCAACAGCCGATTGATGTGAGCTTGACCGTAGAGAATAGTCGGCGTGTCCCCTGGTTGGGGAGGCTCTGCGGTGGTGGATTCCGGCGGGGCTGGGGCAGTCTCCGGCTCCGTTTGAGGCGGTGTTTGAACGGGTTGTGGCGGCTCGATCGGCTCGATCGGCTCGATCGGCTCGATCGGCTCGATCGGTCGATCGACTGGTGGCGTAGTGGCTTCGGGGGTTTCTGGTGATGTTGGCGCTGCTGTTGGCGCTGTTGCGGTTGCTTGTGCGGCGACTTGGCGGCTGGTATCTCCCATTAGAGAACCTGCTGGCATAATTTGCATTTTGTCGATACAAGGATTGATTAGGGTCGTCCCCGCACCAATACAGGCATTTTCCCCGATCGTTCCCGCACCTACCACCAGCACCCCTGCACCCAGAATAACGCCCGCCGCGATTTCCAGAGTACCTTCACGGGCGTGAAGGATAACTCCCATACCGATACAGGCACCGGCGGCGATCGTGATCCGGCTTCCGGGATCTGCTTGCAGGATTACTCCAGGGGCGATCGCCGCACCCTCATTCACAACTACATCGCCACTCATCAAAATCTGAGAGTTGCTACTTAATTGCAGTGGCGATAAATACATTCAACTTCACCATGAAAAGAGCTAGTTTTTTCGATAAAACGACTTTAAATTATGGGTTTTTTCGACTGATAAATTTAACCATGTCAATCTAAGAAACGATAATTTACTAATACTGAGAATCTTGATGCTTTAACGTTTTATAGAAACTTTCAGAAGATTCTAGATTTTGACCAACATTTCTCATTCGAGCTTTTTAACTATCTCAAATCCAACTTAAATCCGCTGGGGTTTCTCCCGTTAGCCCCAGTGCGAGGGCTTAACGGAAGAAACAAGCTAATTACCAGGGAAATTAAGGACGCTGGATAATTTCTTCGAGCACCCGGCGCTTCGCCTTAGAGTCGATACCCAGCAAGCGGACGTACTCGCCGCTGTGTTCTTTGAGACAGCTTTCGAGGGCGGAAATCACTTCGGATTCGCGGTTGGATGAGATGGGGGCGCAACTGCTCCAAGAACCGGTGCGGAAACGGCGCGCGTCGGCGTGTTCCGTGCCAATTTTGTAGCCTTGGGAAAGCAGGTTGCGGATTTGGTCGATCGTCTTGCCGGTCAAACTTCCGCTGCTGGCCGAACCAGTCGAAGCTGCTTTGTATCCCGAGGTTGCTGCAGGCTTAGCCGATTGAGCAACCGGGCCGTCGGGACGCTGAATAATTTCTTCAACTATGCGTCGCTTAGCTTTCGGGTCAATCCCGATCAAGCGCACGTACTCGCCTGGGTACTGATTCATCACAGCTTCCAAAGCAGCGATCGCCTCAGATTCGTTTCTCACTTGCAGCGAAGCCCCGCTTTGCCAAGAACTTGTGCGGAAGCGGCGCGCGTCGGCGTGTTCCGTGCCAATTTTGTAGCCTTGAGCTAGCAAGCCGCGAACCTGAGTCACTGTTTCGGCACTCAATTTTCCGCTTGACACGGAACCGCTATTGTGGTATGAAGCTTGTTGTGCAACTTTACCGTTAGATTGGTGAGTTTTCGCACCGTTAGAACCGTTAGAGCCGTTGTCTCCCGGTCTTTGGACGATTTCTTCTAGTACGCGGCGCTTGGCTTTGGTGTCAATCCCGATCAAGCGGACGTATTCTCCTTGGTGTTCAGCCATGCAAGCTGACAAAGCCGCGATTACTTCAGAGTCGCGCTTTGAGGAAATCGGGCCGCAAGTGCGCCAAGAACCGGTCCGGAAGCGGCGTGCGTCGGCGTGTTCGGCTCCCACACTGTATCCTTGAGCTAGTAAATTGCGGATGCTATCGGCAAGAGTTGAACTCAATTGGGTGCCGGCATGGGTAGAATATTTGGTTTGAGTCATATTTGGGTTTTTAGTTTGCTCGTTGCGAATTGGTGCTAGACAGGCGATGTTCTCAGCGCAGCGATAACCCGTTCTCAGAGCGTCATTGATGCCGATGACATGGGTCGCAAATTGAATGTCAGAATCTTGAACGTCAGGCAAGCGATCGGCTTGCTTCTGATTAGTGATGATGGCTCCCGAAGGTACGTACTTACCTTCGGGAATCTCCACATCTTTAATTAGTACGTGCATCATGACAATGCAGCCGTTGCCCACTCTGGCATTGAACACCGTAGAGCGAAAGCCTATAAAGCAGTTGTCGCCCACGTAGGCCGGGCCGTGAATTAAACTCATGTGGGTGAGGGAAGTATTTTTCCCCACCCACACAGAATAGGATTTGTCGTCGTCTCCTGTGACTCGGCCTTGTTCTAGGCCGTGAATCACTACTCCGTCTTGAATGTTGCTTCCTTGTCCGATATAAAAAGGAGTGCCTTCATCGGCGCGGATAGATGTCCCGGGGGCAATCATCACATTAGAACCGATATGCACATCCCCAATAATGTTAGAAAAGGAATGTACGAAGGCGGTGTCGTGAATTTTGGGCTCAGCCAAGTTTTTCGACCAAGGCGTCGGGGGAGCCGCAACGTTGCGGACTGCCATAAATTAAGTTCTCCTAAGCTGAAAAATCTTTTTGTTAGTTGTTAGTTGTTAGTTGTTAGTTGTTAGTTGTTAGTTGTTAGTTATTTTTCCACTAACTGCTAACTGCTAACGGTTGCAACTAGCCGTACGGGTCGTCTTTTTTACTGTAAATGAGGCGGTTTTCTACATTGACAGTATCTATAATGCCTACTACTAGAGCATCGATCGGACGGTTTTCACTTCCGGGCGCGATCCGGGCTGCGCTGCCTCGGGTTACTAAAACCCATTCATCTATACCTGCGCCCACACAGTCAGCGGCTACCTCATAGCCGGGAACTGGCGAACCTTCCTCATCGATGAATTGCAGCAGTAGAAATTTCGATCCTCTCAGCGTCGGCTCTTTTTGGGTACTGACAACTGTGCCGAGAACTTTGGCCATTTGCATTTTAGGTAATAGGTAATAGGTAATTGGTAATTGTCATTTTTACAGGGTCACTTGTCTTTTTTTTATTAGTTTTGCTCAGTCCGCTGTCCGCCGTTTAGAGTTATTCGTCTAGTAACTAATGACTAATGACTCATAACTAATGACTAATGACTCATGACTAATGACTCATGACTAATGACTCATGACTAATGACTCATGACTAATGACTAATAACCAATATCCCATGCCCACCTCAATTAAAAATTAAAAATGCTAAATCAAAAACATCGCGATTTTTAATTTTTAATTACCAAACGCCCCTAACAGCCGTGAAGCGAAGCTATCCCGTAGGGAATCGCCTATCTTATGATCTGTTGAGGGGGCGAATGCCACTGACGCCTTCGCGGAACTGTTCTACAGCTTCGGTGTAGCGAATCGGCAGCACGTACTCTAAGTTTTCGTGAGGGCGGGCGATAATGTGGGTGGACATCACTTGTCCGCCGTTAACGCGCTTCACTGACTCTACTCCGGCTGCGACAGAAGCTTGCACTTCCGAGACATCTCCTCTTACAATGACCGTAACCCGAGCGCTACCGATTTTTTCGTAGCCTACCAAGGTGACGCGGGCTGCTTTGACCATCGCGTCAGCAGCTTCTACAACTGCGGGGAAGCCTAGGGTTTCGATCATGCCAACTGCAATTGCCATTGGTTTTACTCCTGATTGAATATTGGGGGAACTAAACTGTTAATTTTTGACGATCGCACAAATTTTCGTTGAACGAAATTTTTGTGCGCTAAGAACTTAGTAGCCTCGGAACTGTTCTACTGCTTCTGTATATCGAATCGGCAGAACGTATTCTAGGTTTTCGTGGGGGCGAGCGATGATGTGGGTAGAGACGACTTCTCCGCCGTTCACACGCTTGACGGATTCCACTCCTGCTGCGACTGAGGCTTGGACTTCCGACACGTTGCCGCGCACAATTACGGTGACGCGGGCACTGCCGATTTTTTCATAGCCCACGAGGGTAACGCGGGCAGCTTTGACCATAGCATCGGCAGCTTCCACAACAGCGGGAAAACCTTTTGTCTCAATCATTCCCACGGCAATTGACATTTTTGAATCTCCTGTGAGGACTAGCGGAATTACCGTTACAAATCTTTGAGAAATCTAAAAATTTGGACGGGGAGGCCCACATTTTTTAGTAAGGCAGTGTAAAGCTTCCTATCCTATAAGAATAGGGGAAGCTGTCCACCTTGACAATATAAACTAACATCATAATGTTTAATAACAAAAATTAAATTTTTTTATGTTACTTAAAATTATTTAATATTTATTTAATAATCTTAATATTTAGAGGAATAGATGTCGAGAGCGAGGGGGGATTAAAGTAAGTAAGAATACTCATCAAGTAGAGTTCGGTATGCGAAGCCGGAGCTGATCGCTGGCGGGAAACTAGGGGATTTCAAAATGGGGATCGCAGGGAAATCGGCAAAAAAGGCAGTCTTTGCCCATCGGCAGGCATTTTTTTCTTTGACTGCCTCCTCTGCTCAGCCTATAATTTTGTGTTGAGATAATTATCAGTTTTGATGCTTTCATGTATAGTTAATCTGGACTGCAAATTATTTTGCCACAACTATACGATCGGGTTTAGTCAAAGTTTTAGGGTCTCGCGCGATCGCCCGCGACTGTTTTTGTATAAAAGCAGCCAGTAATTTCAAGTTTAAGGCATAAATTAAATGACTCAATTTCTCCTCCAAGCCTGTTGGTGGGTACCTTTATATGGCTTAATAGGCGCAATTTTAACTTTGCCGTGGTCTACCGGCACCATTCGCAGAACAGGCCCAAGACCTGCAGCTTACTTCAATTTGCTGATGACGGTGGTGGCTTTCATACACGGCTCAGTTATTTTTACAGCGACTTGGGATCAACCACCCCAACAGTTGCTCGTGCACTGGGTGCAAGCAGCCGATTTAGATTTGTCTTTTGCAATAGAAATCTCCACGGTCAGCGTCGGAGCAATGGAGTTAGTTAGTGTTCTGAGTTTGCTAGCACAAATTTACGCTCTTGGCTACATGGAAAAAGACTGGGCGCTAGCTCGATTTTTTGGGCTGCTGGGTTTTTTTGAAGCGGCAATTAGCGGCATTGCCATTAGCGACTCGCTGCTTCTAACTTACGCTTTGTTGGAAATGCTGACGCTTTCAACTTACTTGCTAGTCGGGTTTTGGTACGCTCAACCGCTGGTAGTAACAGCCGCTAGAGATGCGTTTTTAACCAAGCGTGTAGGAGACGTGCCACTGCTGATGGGAGTAGTGACGCTTTCAACTTTAGCGGGAAGTTTGAATTTTTCCGATTTGGAAAAATGGGCGGAAACTGCAACTTTGTCTCCCCTAGTAGCGACTCTTTTAGGTTTGGCTTTAATCTCCGCACCTACGGCCAAGTGCGCTCAATTTCCCTTCCATTTGTGGCTCGACGAGGCGATGGAAGGGCCCAACCCGGCTTCGATTATGAGGAATACGGTAGTTGTGGGCGCTGGGGCTTATGTTTTGATTAAACTTCAGCCTGTTTTAGCGCTGTCGCCCGTGACAGATGCGGTGCTGGTGGTGTTGGGTGCGGTGACGGCTGTTGGCGCTTCCTTGGTGGCGATCGCCCAAATCGACCTCAAAAGAGCACTATCGCATTCTACCAGCGCTTCTTTGGGTTTGGTGTTTATCGCCGTGGGGCTAAATCAAGTTGACATTGCTTTGCTGTTGCTGTTCGCCCACTCGATCGCCAAGGGCCTATTATTCATGAGCGTAGGGTCAATTATTACCACAACTAACACTCAAAATTTAACAGAAATGGGTGGGTTGTGGTCAAAGATGCCGGCCACGACTACGGCTTATTTAGTAGGCGCTGCGGGGATGGTAGCCCTGTTGCCTCTGGGCAACTTTTGGGCGATGCGGCGCTGGCTCAACGGTTTTTGGACGGTGCCTTTGTGGCTGGTAATAGTGCTGCTTTTAGTTAACGGTTTGACAGCGCTAAATTTAACTCGCATATTCGGTTTAGTCTTTGTGGGAAAACCGCAGCCGAAAACTCGCAGAACTCCAGAAGTTGGTTGGCCGATGGCTTTGCCGATGGTAATTTTGACAGTGATGGGGCTATTGGTGCCTTGGATGTTGCAGCAGTGGCAACTGTTAATTAGTTGGACTGGCCCTTGGGCGGAAACGGGAGATTTTGATGCTTTAAATTTGCTTTTGAAGACGCTGGATACGCCGCTGTTGTTGTTATCTGGGTTGATTGGCGTTGCAGTTGGGGTGGCGATTTATTGGTACGGGGTTTTACCTCGACCGGTACGGCTGCCGGTGCCGGCGTTGCAGGATTTGTTTGCTTACGATTTTTATATCGATCGAGTTTACCGCTTGACTGTCGTTTGGGCTGTGGCTTTTATTTCTAAAATCAGCGCTTGGACTGATAGGTATGTGGTGGATGGGGCGGTGAATTTGTTCGGTTTTGCCACAATTTTCAGCGGTGAAGGGTTGAAGTACAGCGGCACCGGTCAGTCGCAGTTTTATGTGTTGACTATTGTGGGGGGGGTTGCGGTGTTGCTGGCGTTGATTATTTGGCAGTTTTAAACCGCAGTGGTTGGCAGATGAATTTTTCGGGGTTTGTCTGCTTTTTGTCTGATGTTATTTAATTTTAAACCGCAGATGAACGCAGATGAACGCAGATGATTTTTTTCTGGGTTTGTCTGCTTTTTTATCTAATTTTATTCAAACTCGATCGGCCACAATTCGGTCACTGGAACTTCCCAACCGGGCAAAAGTTCGGGAATTGAAATCATGTCGCCGTCTCTCAATACCACGGGCTCGGCTGTCGGAGTGTAAATTGTTATTGTGCGCTTGTCTGGGTCGATTAATATTCCTACTTTGGCTCCGAGTTCGATGAATGATAAAATTTTTTCTCGGAGGGGTTTGAGGCGATCGGACTGAGATTTGATTTCTACAACTAAGTCGGGAACAAGTTCGGCAAAATACCTTTTACTTTGTTTGAGGCGATCTGCTGTCACAAAAGAAACATCGGGAGCTCTGAGATCGGAATTGGGGAGGATAAACCCGCCGCTAGATTCAAATACTCGTCCGAGTTTGCGAGGTTTGACCCAGTTCCCCAAAAGTCTGCCAAACTCTGCCCCAATTTCGCTCGATACAATGTCTGATGGGCCCATAATGATAATCTTCCCGTCTACCAGTTCTAATTGGTAGTCGAGATGTGCTTCGCAGAGTATACCTTGCAGTTGTTCCAAGTCGGCAACGGTGAGGCGGGTGGAAGGAGAACCGGATTTAATTTGCAAATCTTCTCGATCTGTAAGACTTGAGGTCATAGGAGGATTCCAGAGACATTTGAATCTATGTTAACAAGAAAATCAGCCGATCGCTTTTATATGTAGTTGCTTTGCGTTAATGTTAAATATAGCTCTAAATACTGTGTAACAAAGGAAAGTTTTAATTGATGCTCAGTGCTTTAATCTGGATACCTATGTTGGCGGCTGCCCTGATTGGGCTCTGGCCTGGTTCAGTGAGTTCTAAAATAGTTCGGAATGTCGCGATCGCCATTGCGGGTATAACTTTTATTCTCTCGGTGATTTTGGCAGTTCAGTTTGATGCCAGTACCAGTCAGTTGCAGTTTTCGGAATTTATTCCTTGGATAGATGTTTTGGGATTGAATTACAATCTCGGTGTTGATGGTTTGGCTCTGCCTTTGGTAATTTTAAATACTCTACTGACAGGAATAGCTATTTACGCTACGGATGAGTCGATCCGCCGACCTCGACTTTATTATTCTTTGATTCTGTTAATTACCGGCGGCGTAACAGGGGCTTTTTTATCTCAAAATTTGCTGCTGTTTTTCCTGTTTTTTGAGGTAGAATTGATTCCGCTTTACCTGTTAATTGCGATTTGGGGAGGCGAGCGCCGGGGTTATGCTGCTACTAAGTTTTTAATCTATACTGCATTTTCGGGAATTGTGCTGCTGGCTGCTTTCTTGGGTACTGGTTGGCTTAGCGGTGCTTCGAGTTTCGATATGGTTGGTGCAGCGGGCGCATCGCATTTGCAAGGAGGATTGCCATTGCCTTTGGTAAGGCAAATTGTTTTGCTGGCAGGGGTGTTGCTGGCTTTTGGTATTAAGATGCCTTTGGTGCCTTTTCATACTTGGCTGCCGGATGCTCACGTAGAAGCTTCGACGCCGGTTTCGGTGCTGCTGGCGGGGGTGCTTTTGAAGCTAGGAACTTATGGGATGCTGCGCTTTGGTTTAGGTTTGTTTCCCGATGCGTGGGCGGTGGCGGCACCTTGGTTGGCGAGTTGGGCGGTGGTGAGTGTGCTTTACGGCGCGAGTTGTGCGATCGCCCAAAAAGATATGAAAAAAATTGTAGCTTACAGTTCGATCGCTCACATGGGCTACATTTTGTTAGCTAGCGCCGCAGCTACTCCGATTAGTATGCTGGGAACTGTTTTGCAAATGGTTAGCCACGGTTTAATTTCGGGGTTGCTATTTTTGAGTGTCGGCATTGTTTACAAAAAATCCGGCACCCGCAACATCGATGTGCTCAAAGGTTTATTCAATCCAGATCGCGGTTTGCCGATGATTGGCAGTTTAATGATCCTCGGCGTGATGGCAAGTGCCGGCATTCCGGGTTTGGCTGGATTTATTGCTGAATTTTTGATATTTCGGGGCAGTTTGCCAGTGTTTCCCGTGCAAACTTTGCTCTGCATGATCGGCACTGGTTTAACTTCAGTTTACTTTTTAATTATGGTCAACCGTGCCTTTTTCGGCCGCCTTTCGGATGTAGTGGTAAATTTGCCGCAAGTCCGCTGGCGCGATCGCATCCCTTCGCTGATTTTAGCAGTAATTATCGCCATCATGGGAGTGCAACCGGGAGTTTTAATTGGTTTAAGCGAGAAAACTGCGATCGGAATGGTAGCCAATGTGCCACCGCAAGTTAAAGTGATTGCTCAAAACTTGAAATAAAATATGACCTAGGTTCGTAGTGAGGACTTTAGTCCTATGGCAGTTTTCAATCCCATGAAATACAGCAGACGGCTGTAGAGACACGGCAGTGCCGTGTCCCTACCTATTCCATTCATCAGTGTATCCGTGTTCAAATCCGTGTCGTGCCTTCCTTCAATTAAGGTTAAATAAAAATGACAAGTACCGTATTAAAACCATCTTCCCATCCCCTATCCGCATACATTGACATCTTGGAATCAGGCCAAGCTTTACTGCCTGAATCTACGGAAAATGTGGTTGAAGTTGTCGGCGTGCTGAAAAGTTATGCTATTGTTTTAGATGCCTATTCTCGCAATCTCAATTATATTGCAGAAGAACAGTTTTTAGTGCTTTTCCCGTTTTTTAAATATTTCAACGGAGAGGTGACGCTGCCCAAATTAATTCGCTATTGGTGGCACGACAGGATTAATTTTGAGTATGCTGAGTATTGCATGAGAACAATGCTTTGGCACGGCGGCGGGGGTTTGGACAGTTATTTAGATTCCCCGGAATTTAGCAGTTTGGTCGAAAAGGCGATCGCTGCTAAATTGAAAGGCAATTTTTTCATGCAGGGACTAAACAAAACCTTTCCTAATTTTTTGCCGGAACAAGTGCGGATGCTGGCTTACTACACCGGTCTCGGTCAGTTTTGGCGGGTAATGAGCGATTTGTTTATGGACTTATCTGATTCCTACGATCGAGGGGAAACTAAGTCTATTTCTGATGTAGTTGATTTTGTCAAAGCCGGTTTAGTCGCCGCGGCCAGCCTACCGATTACCTACAGCGTCAAGATTCACGGTCAAGTCTACGATATCATTCCGGCCTCGGCTAACTTGACATTTTTACCAGATGTAGCCGTGCCTTATGTAGAGGCTGTTTTCTTTCGGGGCACAGCTTTTTTTGGCACAGTTTCCTACAACGCTCAAGCCCATCAAATCCCGGAAAAACAAAAAGATTTTGCCTACGGGGCTTTGTTTGCTGATCCTTTACCTATTGGAGGTGCAGGGATTCCGCCCACTCAATTGATGCAAGATATGCGCCATTATTTGCCGGAGTATTTGCACGAAGTTTATCGCACTAGCTGTCGCGGTGAAGACGATGTGCGGGTGCAAATTTGCCAAAGTTTTCAGAAGTCCATGTTTTGCGTGACGACGGCGACTATTTTGGGTCTAGCACCTCATCCCATGAATACCTCCGATCCAGAGGAAAAAAAGGCTAATCGCGCTTATTTGGAAGGTTGGATGGATCGATTTGGGGATTCTCGCTTGGATTGGGCAAATCAGCCAACTAACCGGGCCTGTCAGTTGTTCCCCGAACGGTAGAAGGGCGACTGGTTTTTAGGGCGCAATGTCTCTCGGAGTTGCAAGAATATTACCTGAAGAAAGCAATTGCTTACTTTGGGATACCGAAAGAGCATCCGGGCGATCGCAATGATATCACGTCCCGTAAAATAGCCGTTATCAGGCAAGTAGTGAAAACTTCAGTCCACAGACTTTTATGAGGACTGAAGTCCTCACTACCAAACAATTTTATAGTCATTTTAGCGAACCTAATATGACCTGATAAACTGTTTGTTTTCGGCTCATTGTGATTGCTTTCATCATAGATATATCCGCTAACGCTTAGACTGGTAATGACAGGATAAAGCACTTGTTATTTCCAAACTCTCTAGATTCGGACTAGAAGACTCAGGCCGTGAGAGTCCGTGCCGCAAGTTCCCAGCAAACCGTGAGTTTCTGCTAAATCTTTGACTAAAGCAGTTTGTTTGGGACTCGGTTTCCAAGGATTTGGATTACCGTAAGCATAGTAAATTTCTACACCGTCAATGCCGAAACGGGCTGCTTCTGGGATTAGTTTATCTGCAGTCGATCGATACCGGCAAGGATGTGCTAGAACTGCTAAACCTCCTGCTTCATGAATAGCTTCAATTACCCTGGCTGCTGAATAACAATAAGTGCCTTCTGTACTTTTACCTCGCAAGTAAGGTTTGAGACTGGGATGTTGCGGATCAAAGGCGTAACCGAGAATGTGTACCTCATTGTTGAGCAATTCGGCATTAATTTCAGCGCCTGTCCAGAGACTAGGTGCTTGGCTATTTTTGTCGGGATGGTTTAATTTCCAATTATCCAGCCAAATTTGAGCTTTAACGTAGCCTTCGGTGCTGTGGTGGTCGGTGATAGCTAAGCCCTTGAGGCCTCCGGCTATGGCTTGTTCCATCAATTTCTCTGGCTGCAATCGCCCGTCGGAGTAGACTGTGTGCATATGAAAATTATAGGAACCCGGACAGCTATCGGCATCAATTGTCTGAAAGACTTGTTTGAGTGCTGAGATATTCTGGGCTTCTGGTTTGAGACTAGAACTTGTTGGGGAAGCGAGATTGACAGCCATAAGCGTTATTATAAAAAAAACTAACCTTGTTTAATATATCTAATAAATTGATATGTTGCACCTGTGGCAATAGTCGGCTGTAGGATTGAAACATCTGGCGGATTGTTGCATTCGGCACAAAATATCAATTCACTCGCACATCTGGCACAATTCTTTATCCAGAATTTTATTGTCGGGTGGGGGCGGGTTTATGAGATTATTGATTTTAGGCAATTTATAGTTGGTAAAACTCGCCTCTACAGGTTTGGGGAGAATGCCGCAAGATATCAATTTACTCGCACCTATTGCATCATTCTCAGCAAGAGGCTTTCCGGCCTGTTCCACCAAGAGTAAATTTTATTGTGGAGTGGGCACCCTGCCCACGCTTAAAAGGTTTGTGGAAAATGCCACAAGATATAGCAATCCTCGCATCATTTGTGAATTTCTTACTCCCTCCCCTTGATAAGGGGAGGGTTGGAGTGGGGTAAAAAGTTTACGACTCCTGCAAGGATTGCTATATCAATTCAATCGCACTTTAAACCTGCGGCTGCGGCTGTGGGAAATTCGTTCGGCACAAATGTAACTCCAAACTGTTCTCTAGAACACGGCACAATATGCGCCACTCGTTTAGGAGGGTTTTTCCGATTTCCAGTCTTGGAGTCAAACTCAATTATACCCGTAGCTCCCTCGGCTTTAAAGTTTGGATCGGCTAAGGTTTTTTGCATTCCTTCGCGGCTGGGTTCCGCCTGCATTTCTAGGGCTTTAATCAGCGTCCGGGCGGCATCGTAGGTTAAAGCCGATCGAGTATTGACCGGGCCTCCCCACAATTTTTCAGCGTTTTGCGGAAATTTTTTGTCAAAACTTATTAACGGATGCCAAAACACGGATATGCCCAGTTTTTCAACAGACTTTAGCTGTTTTGCTACTTCTAACGTTCTCGGCTCGTACAGAGTCCAGGGCCCGACAATCCAATTGCGATCGCCATTAGCTTTAATCATTGCGATCGCATTTTCCAGGGAATTAGTAACTTGACCGTCGGGAATGACAAGTAAGGCTGTTTTTCCGGCTTTCTCAACTTCTTTGATTGCTGCTTCGGCGTCTAAATTATTTTTAGATAAATCGTAATAATTCCTGATTCTAAAAGTCGAGCCTCCTTTTGCTTCAAATTGCTCTTTGAATTCTTCCCACAAAGAAGCGCTAAACGGACTGTTGGGATTGTAAAATACTGCGGCTTTTTTCTCACCGACCCCTAGCAGTTGATTTACTAAAGATTCAGCTTCTATGCTAGTTGTCGGAGCCGTCCGAAAGAAAAATTTTCGAGGTTTTCGCGTCAGTTCTTCTGTGGTGCTTCCCGGAGAAATGGCGATTAGTTGATTTTGATTGTAAATATCTACGGTTTCTACAGTCATGTCGCTGGTGTAGTGTCCGATAACTGCTAGAATATCGGGCTGAGCGACCAGATAATTAGCCCTTTGAACCGCGTAGGATTTGATATTGCCATCATCAGCAATGATGACTTTGAGACCTTTTCCTTTAATAGCTTTTGGTTGGAGAAAGCCTTGACCGGGAAAATTTTTATTGTTCTCATTTGCAGCCAGAAGACCTAAATTAACTTCGGTTTGAGCTTGAGCAATGCCACGGAGCAGTTCTTCTGCTAAATTTGCGTTGAGGATGCTGCCGTCCTGATTTCTGCGAATGGGAACAACAATTGCGATCGTATAATATTCTGCATTTTTTGCCTTCAGTAGAGCATTGTTGATGTAAATTAAAGTTTCTGGATCTCTGCGGTCTTCCCGCCAGGACTGTTTGAGCAATTTTAAAGCTTCGGGATAATTTCCGTCGGCAAACTCATTGATTCCCCTTTGTTTTGACCACAGGGCGGAGGTTTGCACTAGGAGTTTTTCGCCGGAACTTACACCATCGGGGGATGGTGTAGGCAGCGTTGGTTGCGGGGACATTCTATGGATTAGCGGGGAAATTCTGGGGATTAAAAATACGATCGCCCCAAAAGCCACAATTCCCGCAACGCCTAACAGCAGCCCGCGAAAGCGCGATCGCAACTTCCGCGAAGTTTTGGGTAACTTGGGCCCTTCGACGATCGACAAATCCAAGTCTTGCAAAACTTCATCAACAGATTGGTAGCGGTCTTGAAAGTGGAAACGCACCATCTTGGTGACAATATTTTTGAGCTTGTCGCTAACTTGTACCGCAGGGCGATCGGGCGTCGAGTAATCCCAGACAATTTCACAAGTTTCGGGGTCTTGCGGCAGATTGGTGGGACGTTGCCCGGTGACAGCTTGGATGGCGATGATTCCTACTGCATAAATATCATTGTATGGTTGCGGGAGAGACCGCGGGTTGTATTGTTCGGCAGGCATATAACCGCTGGTGCCGATCGCCTGCGATGTTAATATTTCACCTGTAGAGTTAGCCGTAAAAGTGCTGATTTCTTTGACAGCCCCAAAATCAATTAAAACAATTTTTTGATCGGTTTTGCGCCGAATTAAGTTAGAAGGTGTAATATCGCGGTGAATAATATTTTCTTGGTGGACTGATTTTAATATTTCCAGAACTTCCCGCAACAAAGCAACGGTATTTTTCTCATTCCCCCGATTGCCCGCAGTGAGTTCTTGACTAAGCGGATGTCCTTCAATATATTCTTGAACTAAGTAAAAATAATCGTTTTCTTCAAAGCTATCGAATAATTCGGGAATGCGCGAGTTTTTGCCGAGACGGCGCAAAGCGCTAGCCTCCCTTTCAAATCGCTTCCTTGCCCTCTCCAAGACGCGCGGATCATTCGATGGGGGAAAAGGAATTTCCTTAACAACGCACAGAGGATTATTAGGTTTGTTTATTTGTACAGCCGTGTAGGTTCTCGCAAACCCTCCCTCTCCCAACAAAGCGAGAATTTCGTACCTTTCATGTAGGATATGCCCTAAGTTGACACACATAAATTTTCCAACACCTCTTGACAGGCTGCCGCCTTTAATGTTGATTATAGGGACTTAAACCAAAAATTAGTCCCTTTTATTGTAAAATCCATTGTAGTGTAGTTGGCGCTTCCACGTCGAAAAACTCTCATAAAGGAAACAACTCCCACCGCCATGCCCCCATGCTTCGATAAATGGTGTCGTCGCGAGAGACGATGTTTTTAGCCACAAATCCCAAAAAACGGGGTTCACCCTAATCATATATGACTCAGGAAAGGGCAAAAAAGTGGCTCTTTAACTGCAAGAGTTGGCAGACAATATATGGCGTGAAATCGCCCAAACTGATAACTGCGTAGTCTTATTAACTACACATTTATATGATCGAGTAAAAAGTCTGTCATTAGATGTAAGTTGTTAAGCATTTAAACTACGATCTGAGCCTTACCTTTTAAAGTTAAGACTGTTAATACCGCCGCAGTTGGTAGCAGTGCTAGGAAAAATTATCCCGGTAATTTTAAGCGGCGTCTGAAAGAACGATTTGCTCCTTCTAATGGTTTTAAGCTAGAACGTTTTGGCTTTATTTGATATCAATTCCGGCTGCGCCGGAATGAGGATATCAAATCCGCGCTTCATCGTCGGGCGTAAAGTCGAATCAACCTGCCAACAAATAATTCGCGGAATTTTCATTCTTTTGACTCACTGTCAACAGTCAACAGTCAACAGTCAACAATCATAAGGAGTGCAACCGGAATCGATATGATTCCCCTACAAAGCCAATAAAAGAGCCGTGTAAATTCCGGCACCAAGGGCAAATGCCCAAAACCGACTTTCTCGTTCTTCTGGCAATTCTTCTTTGAGGACGTTGAGAACAATTCCTCCTGCTAAAAAAGCAAATAAAACTGCGATCGCAGTTTTTCCAATTTCAGTAGCGCTACCCAACACCCACCCCACCATAATAGCTGCTGCTAGTATCCAGCGCCCGATGCGGTCATAAATATGCTTGTGGTGTTCCCGCAAACCAGAGTCGTTCACTGCAAAGTGCAGTGCCATTGCACAAGAAAACAACAGCAGATTCGTAATGCCCGGTTGTTCCCGATGCAGCAGCAGATAGCCAATCAGAGCGTTGTAGATTGAAAAAGAGCCAATGTGCAACCAAAAAACACCAAGACTGGTCACATCGTCTGCGCGACGCTGACGAGATAAATTTGCAATTCGCTCCAGGCCGTAAAATACAGTCAATCCTAACAAAGCTATTAAATAAACGTGGTGTTCTAGATAGGAAATAACTCCTGATTCTACTTGCTTTAATACCGCTTGGTGCTGATTTAATTCCGGTAAAATATGCACAAAAACATAAGCTACCGAAACCCCACTTGCTGCTGAAAGCCAGCGGTTGCGAGGAATAGGAGCAAACCGCAACTTGCCGCAAAATAAATGTGTCAGCGCTAAACCAATGGCAATCAGCGCGGTTAAAGCTAAAGTATTAGGAGCCGATCGCAAAGCTGCTGTTATTACCATAATTCTGCTCTACCAAATTAATCCTGTCTTAAAGCTTTAATGACTTGGTGATACCGCTCTTGCACATCTTTCTGGTCTTGCTCCTGAGAGATTTGTTCACGGCTACTATTTAAAATCATATCCGCGTGACGGCGTAAAGCTTCTCGTTGTTTGGAATTGCGGGTGTAAGTGGCGATGCAAGCTATAGCTTCCAATAAGCGAATTGTGACCGCCACATCTGATTTACTGTACTGGCGAATTTGGTTAAAGGCCGCATCGACTAACCCTTCAAACGTCACTCCCTCAACAATGACGCGCAAATTCTGTTCATCGTCGTAGCGATAGGGCGAGGGAAAATCCCTTTCAGCGAGGCGGGATAATCCGGCGCTGAGTCGATCGATACACCGAATCGCAGTAAACGGGTCGTTAATACCAGGAGAAATCGCACGCAAGGCAATTTCAACTAATTGATCGATGGGAAATTCTACATCTTGATATTCAGTCCGTTCGTGGCCCAGAATAAAAGCATCGTTAATCGGTTGGTTCAAGCTTTTATTCACCCCTTTTTCAGAGAAAATAATCGCTACATCGCTACCCTTGACGATAAACTTTCCCGGTCTAGTTGTAAGACGTACAAGCAGATTGTACTTACGCGCAATTTTCATTAATTCGTCGTCATCGATTGCTTGCAAATAACCCTCGCCAGTGGCTTTGATTGAACTTGCTGCCGAGTCAAAATTTTCCGGAATTTCTACCACTGGTGGCGAGTTTTTCGCCTTACCTTCTCCGATTTTTTCGGGAAACAAACGATCTAGAGCTTTGTCTAAATCTCCACTAACCTGAGTAATTACATGGGACGCTTGAATAATGGTTGATGCGTGATGGATAAAGTAAATCAGTACGCCGATACTGACAATTGCCAATCCGGTACCAACTGTAACCGAGAGTTGGGGTACAAAGAGACTGTATCCTTCTCCTTCTCCATGAATGGTTCGCAGTACGAGCAAACAGTAAATAAACGTGGCAATGAAGGTGCCAAGCACGATTTGATTGCCCGTATCCTGCATAAAACTACGCAGCAATCGGGGCCCAAAATTGGAGCTCGCCAACTGAAGGGCCACAATAGTAATGGAAAAAGCTGTAGCAACAACGCTGATCATTGAACCGGCAACCGATGAAAGAACCGCTCGCGCACCATCGGCTCCACCCGTGTAAATCCACCTCCAGTTTGGTATATTACCCGTGCGGTCAAGTGTCAGCATGGCGATCGCTAAAATTATCGACGCCACCGCCATCAACGTTGGGATAAACCAGTAGCTAGAGTGCAGCGAGTCCCAAAGTTTGCTTAATTTGACATTTTTCATGAGTTGGGGTGGGGTTAAGATTGCCCGTTGCCGTCTTGTTGCGATCGCACTTCAATTAGTTTTTGCAGAGAACCGCTGATGCTGCGGGGTTTGGGAACTTCGCCATTACCAGCGGGCCATCCTTCCCGTTGACGTTTGCGATCGCCATCCGTCTCTTCGGTTTGGTCGTGAAACAAAATTTGCTGCGTAGGAAAGGGCAAGTCGATGCCATTGGCAGTCAGCTTTTCCTTAATCGCAGAAAGTACCTTGTCCCGCGATCGCAGATCGTCAATTCGTCGCGGCGGAGCAATCCACCATCGAGCGCGGATATTGACGGTACTTCCTGCAAGTTCCATCAGCAACACGTCAGGAGCAGGGTCATTCAAAACCTCATCCACACTGTGCATAGCTTCCATCATTAACTGCTTGGCTCGGTGAATATCATCGCCGTAGCCGATACCAACGTCGTATTCCATCCGGCGTTTATCAAAGGCGGTATTCACAGTAACAGAATTGGTGAACAATTCGGCATTGGGAATTACAATCCGGCGACCATCATAGGTTCGGATTGTTGTAGCGCGAGTTTCAATATTTTCTACCGTTCCCTCAAAGTTTTTAAACACAATCTGGTCATCTATTTGGAACGGTTCCGTCAAAAGAATTAGGATACCAGCTAGGAAGTTTTGTAAGATATCGCGAAAGGCAAAACCAATCGCTACCCCGCTAATTCCCAGCAGTTGCACCAAATCGCCTGCTCTAAATGTGGGAATTATAATCGACAAGGCAATAAACAGACCCACCAAAACAGTAATACCCTGCGCTAACCTTCCCAACACCAGTCCCAAATTCCGGGATTGGCGGTGGTTGCGGGTAAGCCGCCTGACCGCTCTCTTAATTGACTGGCCAACAAAGAAAAAGATTCCAAAAACAATGAACGCTAGTATCATATTAGGCAGCAGGACAATGAAGTCATTGATCATGCTCTCAATCTTGTCCCAGACTCCAGATATTTCTGCTGTCATACAACTTCCTCTTGCATCAGTCGTTATTGATAGTATTAAAATTAGCCATGTCAAACTCTATCTTAAGCCTGTAGATTACTTTAACGTGAGCCTAATTTAGGACTTACACAGCCACAGTAAATATTGGGGATGGTTCGTTACGCAGAAAGCTAACGCACCAACAATTTTTTTCAAGTGGATATCGAAGCCACATCTTGACCGTTGAGTTTTTGTGCGATCGCATCCAGCACCCTCTGTTCTGCTTCGGAAACCTCTCCGCTATTTTCGGCAATCCGACGGCATTGAGCTAATAGCGGTACTGCAAAGTCGGGGTTAAGTTGCTCTAACAATGCACCCAATGGTTTGGGGGACTTGATGTTAGCAGCAATCCTTTTGAGAGAATCGGCATTTAATTGCAAGACCTTCAATTCTGGCAGAATATCTTCCCAGTTTTTGTTAGGATAACTTGCCAAAATCATGTGAACCATAATTTGATCCATGCCCGCTTGCTGGGCGATCGCCACATCGAGATATTTCTCGCTTTGTTGCTGGATCGCTTGCAGCGTTTCGGTTCCAGGTTCTTCAGTCTCTTCCCTGACTTTGGCTTCATAAAACTGGCGCGCCGCATATCCCAGCGCGTACAGCATCGTCGCATTCGTACTCGCACCAATCATCGCGCCAGCCAGCGGTACGTTGCGTAAAAAGCCCAAACCAGCTTTCATTGCGTTGCTACCGCCTAGCGCTAACCCAAAAATTGCCAAAACCTCGCCTTTTCGGGCTGGCTGTTGCAAATCCATCCCATAGGCGGCGGCAATTTCATAAACCATTTCGGTTTGAATCGCAGTAGTCGCCGCTAAATCGATCGCCAGCAGTGCAGCCGCGACACCGGGTAAAATGCTGCTAGCAAATCCTACACCACCCGCTTGAATCGCTTTTTCCACCATAATGCGATGGGCAATTTCGCTGGGATCTTCATTAGGATACTTTTGTTGGAGTTCCTTGACTTGAGCTTCGGCTTTGGCTAAGTCGATGCGATCGCTGACCCCAACTAACCAATCAAGCCTGAGTAGCCCTGCCACTGGTTTAACAAAGGGAAGATTGCCAACATAAGTTACCGCATCTCCGGTTCCTTGCGTCGCTTGTCCAATCAATCGATAAGTTTGTTTAGCAGCAGCTTCCCCCAACTCTAATGCTGTGTCAAAAACCGCTTTGCCTGTATTCAGTGCAGATTCTGTTGTCTCAGCAATGAAATTTAACAAATCAGACTTTTGCTGTGAATTAGTTTCTTTTTTTTGGTTTGATTGGTCATCCATCACTGTTTTTTCAATTAACTACAATAAGTAGCCTTGTATCGGGGCTGTAATTGGTACCCAGCCATTCTCACCAAGACTCTGAATCGTCACATTTCGTGCGGAACCGATAATGCCAACCGCTTCGCTGTTAGCCGTCGGTTGTCGCCGAACATTAAGGCCATTCCTCGCAATAACCTGGCGACAGCTATCCGGTACTTGCGCTAGTAAAGATTCACCTTGAATCTGTGTTTGATTTGTATCCGCGGCGAACGAGGGAGCAACTAAAACCGTTGCTGTTAACAAGAGCGAATTTGTTAACGTTGTATATTTTTGCCAGATACTTTGCTGTTGCATCGCTTTATCTCCTTTTAAATCTCTATGCCAAAACCTTAGAAAAGGTTTTTAGCTTGTTCATCTTCTCCAAGAAAAGATGAATCATCATCCCCATGCTATAAAATAATTCGACTCCCTGCTGTGCTTGTTAAATTTTCAGGTTTTATCATCGCTAATCAAGCATAAACGCGAGGTTTGCGAGCGCCAAGAGCAGCACCAATCATTGCCGCTGCCAAACTCAGCAAAGAGCCAAGTATAAATGACCAAGTAGCTTTAGCTGTATTACCAGCTAGATCGCGAACTTGATTTGGGTCTACATTCGGCGCTTGATTCGGTATATTAACGCCGCCCTGTTGTTGTACTTGATTGGCAATTTCTCCAGCATTAGCAGCGGCAGCGCCAACAGCACCCGATATCCCGCTTCCTAATAACCAAGCACTAAGTGCTAATGTAGCTCCCCAAAGAATTGCTGCATTCAAAAATGCTGTTTTCTTAGTCATAGGGCCGCAGCTTTGAGCCATCACCCAACCGCCTAAAAATAGGGAAATTAGCAAACTGATAATCGACCAAATTACGACCCCAAAACCAACCGAACCTGCATCCGCACCTGTTGCACCGGCGCTTAATCCGATCGCCATTGCCAAAGCGCTTAAAATTAGTTGAGTGCCCAGAGCGATCGCAATTCCTGCCAAAATTGGCCCCACCTCACTTGATCGTGGTAATCCACCAGCGGATTGACGATTGTAGGATCAGTGAGTTGACTGCCCGATCGATCTGGATAAGTCATAAAAGATTAACCCCTGCGTTACGTTGTTGCTTGTTTTCCGTTGCCTGTAGTTTAATTCTACTTAATAATTATTACTAGAATATCTACCGAGGGGCATAATATTTTTTAATTTGATTATTTTAAATATCAAAAGTAGTAATTTCGCTCATAAATCGAAATCTCATTCAGAAAAAACCCTCGTAGCTACTTATAGATGCCCTTAATTTTGTAGAATCTCTCGTAGTTGTTGTAGGATCTCCCGTAGTTGAGGTGATAATAAAACCTGAGAAATCATTGTGAGATATTTTGGCCTAAAGGTTGTAGATTGGCTCAACCCAACCTAGGAATAATTAGATCCATTTATTCCGTTTAGTACGGGAGAGCTTAATTCATCTATCTAAAGATAGAAAAATATAAAAAAATATTGCTATCTTGATGATTTTCAATTTGCTGAATCATTCAGAAGAAGGAAGTATTAGAACTGATATCTATCTAAAGTAGGTGCAAAGCTGGATGTAGATACTACAGGAAACAACCTTGAGCAAGATACGGTTGAGGCAACAGACACAGTACGTCGCGAAGAGTTAGATGTAAAAACCGAATGGGAATCGGATAGAAAAAAACGTAATCCGCTTTAACTCAGCCAAATAGTCTCGTTAAAAATGCCAAAATCAGGAGGATATTTATCATGTCTGATCGCAGGCATTTACCGTCAATCAGCGTAGCCTTTTTAGCTTTAGCCATTAGTGTCAGTGGCACTGGCTTTGTGCTAAGTTCCCAGCAAGTTGCTGCTCAACAAGCTAAATCGAAATTTCCTGATGTACCGCCGAATTACTGGGGGCGTCCGTTTATTGATTCCTTAGCTGAAAAAGAGATTGTTACCGGATATCTAGACGGAACTTTTAGACCCAAACAGGCTGTGGATCGGGATGAATTTTCGGCGATGATCCGCCAAGCTTTTAATCGATCAAGCGTTAGAAATATCCCGAGTGGAAGTTACTTTAAGGATGTGCCTCAAAACTATTGGGCAGAAACTCCGATTCAAGAAGCTTATGAAGCGGGATTTATGAATGATTTTCCCGGAAATGAGTTTCGTCCGAAGCAGCCCTTGACTAAAGCACAAGCATTAGTTGTGTTAATGAGGGGTTTAAATATGGATTTCAATCCCCCTGTTGTCAAAACCGATCGAGCTGCTGCGACTCCAGCAAGACCAACTCCAGTAAATAAACGTCGAATTGCTAAGAACCGTTTGGCATTTCCCCTCGCAGCGACTGTTTTAATGCAGCCGTTATTACCTGTAGTGGCAAGACAGCAGCCTGCGGCTGCGCCCGCACCTAAACCGGCTAAGACTGTTCCACCAACAACGACAAAAGCTGCAACTGCGCCTGCTAAAAATTCGGCATTAGATTTTCTCAATTCGTATTATAAAGATGCCGAGAAACTTCCTAAATATGCGGTTGAACCCGTGGCAGCAGCGACAAAGGCAAAGATAGTGGTCAACTATCCAGATCCCACAGTTCTTAATCCGAACGAGTTGCTCAGTCGGGGTAGTGCTACTGCCCTAATTCATCAAGCTTTGGTCAATCAAGGTCAGATAAAACCGCTTCCAGACAAGGATAGTGCTAAGTACATTCCTACGAGCCCACGTCGCTAGTTCTGCCATCAACATTAACTTTTTTACCCTAGGATTCTATTGACTCGAAACCAGCGATAGCCGTAGGCCTCTAAGGGAATAGAGGGCGAGTCCGCATCGATAGATTCATAGAGCCGATCGCCAAATAAATCGAACAGAGGAGTGTATTCGTTAGATTTGAGCGTAGCGGTACAAGGTTTGTCGGCTAGATTGTGCACAGCAATCACCGTCCTGCCTTGCCAGTCGCAGCAGTGGGCTAACACCGAGGGAGAGTCGGTTTCCAGAATGTGCCACTTGCCCCTACCCAACTCAGGACATTGCTTGCGGATGCTGATTGCACGTTCCATCCAGTTAATTAATGAGGCAGGATCGCGCTGCGCTGCAACGACATTGACTTGTTTGTAACCGTATTCTCCGTTGGCGATCGCAGGTCTGGCAAGGACATCAGTTGCAGCCGTCGAGAAGCCACCATTCGCTGCATCTGACCATTGCATCACCGTGCGGACGCTACCTCGACCTTCCAGCGAAAGGTCATCGCCCATGCCAATTTCTTCGCCATAGCGCAGCATGGGTGTACCAGGCAGGGTGAACAGCAAGCTGTAGATTAGTTCAATCCGGCGGCGAGATCCTCCCATCATCGGTGGTAAGCGACGACGAATCCCGCGCCCGAAAATTTGCATAGTTTTCTCAGGGGCAAACGCTGCAAAAATTTCCTCTCGTTCCGATGAAGTAATGCGGTCTAGCGTCAGTTCATCATGATGGCGCACAAAATTAAGCCACTGACAAATATCAGGAATATCCGGTAAGGTTTTTAGTCCATCGCGCAATGCGGTGGATTCTTGACGCGCCAGGGCCAAAAACAGATGCTGGTTCAGCAAAAAGTTGAACAGGATGTGCATTCTGTCGCCCTTAGCAAAGTAGATAGAAATTTGCTCGCGATCGACATTTGCTTCGGCCAGCAACACTGCATCACCCTGACGCGATGACACAAACTCTCTCATTTCTTCCAAGAAACCTCGCAGGCTTTCGGGGTCTGCACCTTCGATGCCAATTCCTTTAATTAAAAAGGGAACAGCATCAATGCGAAATCCAGACACGCCTAGTTCTAGCCAGAAACCCATAATTTTGCAGATTTCTTCTCGTACCGCCGGATTGGAAATATTCAAATCTGGCTGTTCTTTATAGAAGTGATGCAAATAGTAAGCGTTTGCTTGTTCGTCGTACTCCCAAATACTGTCCTCCGCATCGGGAAACACCAGCAATTCTGGAGCAGTTTTGGGTGGATTTTCTGACCACACATAGTAATCGCGATACTTGGAGTTTTTATCGCTTTTGGCTGCCACAAACCAAGGATGCTGATTGGACGTATGATTTACTACCAGATCGATCAGCACGCGAATGCCTCGTTCCCTTGCTTGGTGCATGAACTCGACAAAATCTCCCAAAGTTCCCAGTCGCGGATCAATGTTGTAGTAATCCATCACGTCGTAACCATTGTCCCGGTTAGGGGAAGGATAAAACGGCAGCAACCACAAACAAGTAATTCCTAGCGCGGATAAATAGTCTAGGCGGTTGATAAGTCCTTGAAAGTCGCCGACACCATTGCCGTCCGAGTCCATGAAGGTTTCAACATCGAGGGAGTAGACAATTGCGTTTTTATACCAGAGGTCTTTCATATCAGTAAATTTCTTAATAGAGAAACGGTGTAACATGGCTGTGTTCAGAAACCCTGCCACAGGGCTATTTAGGAAGCTGAATTCCACGGCTATAGCTCATCCTTCGGAAGATAATTCTAAGTCATATTTGTACCCATTTAAAATATCAATATAAAGGTATATTAAACATCTACCAAGATAATAAATTACGTTTTTCCAATTAAAAAACGGTCGATCCGGCTGACTACAATTAGCAGGAGCGATCGCTACCAATTTCCGATTAGATGTTGATCCAAATAGCCAACTTGTTTAGCTTGTGGCTTTGCACTGTCTTCGCTCTCTTTCGCCAAGACAGTGCAAAGCCACCAACCTTAGTTAAATCGGGCAGCGCTTGTAATTCCTAACGGCATAGGAGTTGTGTTTGCCTTTAGCGATCGCCAATGCTGCCAACTAATCTTCTACCCAATTGAGTAACCCAAGAGAAGTAACAGCTCCAAAAAAGTGAGCGCCAATCAGATTTACGTTTGCCATCGTCACAAAAATATCTAGGGAACGAATCACATTTTCTGGCGCATAAGCTGTCATCGCTTGGGGCTGACTAAGAGTTTTTGCGAGGACTAAAGCAACTGTTTCTTCAGAAGCAACAAAGGCGATTAATACCCCCACCAAACTAGAAACTAATCCAATCCGTAAGGTGTGAGTAATATGTTCTTTGCTGGGATATACCTGGGAATTTTCGGCGTGCAAAAGTCTGCCTAACAGCCTATAGCGAAAATCCCAAAATATTCTAAAGCCCAGCAATAACAGGCCAATTATTGCTAAAACTACCCCGAAACCAATACCTGCATTATTGGTTTGTTCGCCCATGTTGCGACCCAACATAGCAAATAATAAAACAATGCCGGAAACAGCACCCAAGAATAACTGTATCCAGAAGCTAAATCTACTAAACAAGCGAAAAGTTGCGACGAATTCGCTTTGGGTCAGCGGTTGTGGCACGGATTCTGGTTGATTCATTATATCCACCTAATTGCTGAATTGAGCATCAAAATAAACGAGGTAAAAAAGAGGTTCTGGTTGTCTTCCTGTCGCAAGCGATCGCCTTGTGGTTAGCTATTAGAGTTTTCCTGAAAAGTTCAGTTAAGGGCAGGACAGGATGCCGGATGTTTGGGAACCGAATTCGGCAATTTCCGGTCAATAAAAGATTGAACTCTACACAGGCACTGCCGCTGTGGTGATTTGATTTTCCTAAAATCCTCCCGGTTCTGAACAATCAACTTCTTGCGACAATGGGAATTTAGAGTCTTAAAAATCGACTTAGGCAAAACGTCTATTGTTTCTGTTCACCATCTCAAAAGCTTGCTTCCATCTCTATTTAATCTAACTAGCCCAACCTTGCCATCTGTCTGATGCCATAAGAAAATATCCACCTGATGGAAGATGATTGAGGAAAAATTTATGATACTGCTTTGAGTTAAGTGCGATCGATCGGAGTATTGGCGATCGATGCTTGATTCCCAACAGCCGCACTGGGGCGCATCCATTCTTGCAACGTCCATAAGCTAGTTAAGGCAGTTATTATAGGGCCACCCAACGATCAGCCCTTTTCTCGCTTTTTACCGTCAGCGAGCCGATGAAATTCTCTCAAAATGCGAAGAGGGTTTAATGGGTTGGTTGGCAGGCGTTGCATTAAGCATGAGTTTTATTGGTATTACGAGCATTATTGGTTTGTTTGTTTTGCAAGTTCCACTGCCTTTTGTGAACGGGCTTCTGGCATTCATATTAGCCTTAATTCCCTATATGGGCGCAATGTTAAGCGTAATTCCACCGCTGCTGCTGGCTTTATTAGATTCGCCTGCAAAAGCAGGCGCGGTGTTGTTGCTTTATTTCCTAATTCAACAAATTGAAGGCAGCTTGGTCACACCTATCATTATGGAAAAGCAGGTATCTCTGCTTCCCGCTTACACCTTAGCTCTCGTGACAGCATTCGGATTTTTATTTGGTTTTTTGGGATTATTTTTAGCGCTACCAATTCTAATTGTTATTCAAATTTGGGTTAAAGAAGTTTTAATCAAAGATATACTAGACCGCTGGCAGACTGCTCCATCAGAGCCAGTCGATAACCCATAAAGCTATATTTGTCAAGCCCAATTAATATGAAGTTTATCAATCAATCAACCGATGATACTCCCGCTCAAGACAGATGACAAACATCTCTACATGAGCTAATAATTAGGTTAATAAATAATAATATAAATAGTTTATTTAAGAACTCAGTTAACTGGAAAGGAATGCACCATTGCCTATGGCAGCAGTCGTTAACAACTAAATTGTCAAAAAATATGAAACGGGACAACTCACCCACCGACAGCATTAAAGACTCAATTGGACAGGCAGCTTCTCATCCCTGGTTTGAGCGACTGGCAAGATTGGGATATGCTTCCAAAGGCTTAGTTTACTTTATTGTCGGTTTTTTAGCAGCACAAGCCGTCTTTAGTATGGGCGGCAGGACAACAGATACTAGCGGTGCATTATCAGAAATTGTTAACCAACCCTTCGGTAAATTTCTGCTATTTCTTGTAACGATTGGCATTATTGGTTATGCCCTTTTGCGTATCGTTCAGACAATTCTCGACCCAGAACACCAAGGACAGAAAATGGATGCCAAGCGAATTGCCCAACGCATTGGCTACGCCTTAAGTGCTTTAGCTTACGCAGGTTTAGCTTTAACGGCTGTAAAACTGATAATGGGTTCGGGCGGTGGTAAGAGCGATACAACCGAAGATTTGACAGCCCAAATTTTAGCGCAACCGTTTGGAGAATGGCTGGTAGGATTGGCAGGCTCAATTGTTATTGGTGTAGGTTTTTCTTATTTCTACCAAGCATATAAAGCCAAATTTCGCCGCCATTTCAAGCTAGATGAAATGAGCCAAACCGAGCAAACTTGGGCGACACGGTTGGGTCGAGCTGGAATTGCTGCCCGTGGAGTTGTTTTCGTTATAATCGGTTTTTTCTTAATTCAAGCAGCAAGGCTATCGGATGCCAGTCAAACGAAAGGATTGGGCGAGGTGTTGGGAATTGTGGCACAACAGCCTTTTAGTCCAGTGATTTTGGCTCTAGTACCTTTGGGTTTAATTGCCTATGGCATCTACTCGGTAATTGAAGCTCGCTATCGGCGAATTTTCAGTTCATAAGCTTGCCCGTTATGCGGAAAGTTATGAATTTTGAGTTAGATTTTTTTTACTTATATAACTCAAAACTCATAACTTTTACAAGGCGTTTTGATGAAATCACCTGCTTTTAAGTCGGGAGATTTTAACTCAAAACTCAGGGCGGGCACGGAAGCACCGCCCCTACTCAACTCAAAACTCCTAAAAACTTATGGCAAAAATTGGTTATCATGCTTCCCATGAACAGTTTAAGCCCAGCGAACTGCTGAAATATGTCCAAATGGCCGAACAAGCTGGCTTTACCCATGCCCTTTCTTCCGATCACTTTCATCCTTGGAGTGAAGCGCAAGGACAAAGTGGTTTTGCTTGGTCTTGGTTGGGTGCAGCAATGCAAGCAACGCCGACGCTTTCCTATCGGGTTGTTTGCGCTCCCGGACAGCGGTATCATCCGGCTATTATTGCCCAAGCTGCGGCAACGTTGGCAGAAATGTTTCCAAACCGTTTTTGGATCACGGTTGGCAGCGGTCAAGCGTTGAACGAAAATATTACAGGGGATAAGTGGCCTACTAAGAGCGATCGCAACAAACGTCTCAAAGAATGTGTCGATATTATCCGCGCCCTTTGGGCAGGAGAAACCGTCACCCATCGCGGTTTAGTGTGCGTAGAAGATGCAAAACTTTATACCCGCCCGGAAATTCTCCCATTAATTATCGGCGCCGCAGTTACCCCAGAAACCGCAGAATGGTTGGGCAGTTGGGCTGATGGATTAATTACTACTTCTCGCCCACCTGAAAAGTTAAAAAAAGTCGTCGATGCGTTTCGTCGCGGTGGTGGAGTAGGGAAACCAATGATTTTGAAAGTGCAGCTTTCCTATGACAGTAATGCAGAGAAAGCACTACAAGGCGCTCATCATCAATGGCGTAGTAACATCTTCAAAAGTAAAATGCTGACACAACTGATAACACCCGATCAATTTGATGCGGCCGGGGAGTTTGTGCAACCAGAGGAGTTATATCAACACGTCCGCATCTCGGCAGACCAAGAGCAGCATATTGAGTGGTTGCAAAAAGATATTGAATTGGGGTTTGATCAACTAATTTTACACAACGTTAACCGAGAACAAGAGCAGTTTATTGAGGTGTTTGGCGAAAAAGTAGTGCCAGCGCTGACAAAAAGTTGATTCGTAATTATGATGCTACTGATATCAATGCTTCATCGTCGGGCGTAAAGTCGAATCAAGCTGCCAACAAATAATTCGCGCTATTTTCAGTTTTTTGACTAACAGTCAACAGTCAACAGTCAACAGTCAACCATCACCGACGGTGCAACCGGAATCGATATGACTTACCGACTCGCATTGTCAGAATCCTGAGTCCGATCGCTATCTCCCAAACCCAATGCGGTTCGCCACTTATCGGGATGGCGCGGCATCAGTATTCGCACATCAGGATCGGGCAAGCCGATGCCAGCATCTTTGAAGGCAAGAACGATTGCCCCTCTCACGGCTGAGGTTGTCGCCACAAAGTCAGTACGCCGCGAGTCCGTCCAAAACCGCACCTCAACCAAGATGTCATCCTGTCCCAAATCTCGAATTCGCACGGAAACTGGCGGATCGTTGAGCACGGCTTCCGTAGCTTGCGCTGCCTCTGTCATCACAGTTACGGCTGTTTGCAAATCGCTATCGTAGCCGATAAACAGAGTCACGCTGCTGCGACGAATCGGGGCGGCGGTGTTGTTGGTAATGCGCGAGGTGAACAATTCCGCATTGGGAACCAATACCACTCGACCATCATAAGTACGGAGTTGGGTTGCGCGCAATTCGATCCGCTCGACATTGCCTTCAGTTTCCCCGACAACAATTTGATCGCCAAGTTCAAAAGGACGCAATACCAGTATTAAAATGCCGCTGATAAAGTTAGAAAGGATATCTTTTAAAGCAAAGCCGAGAGCAAGACCCGTTAAACCTAATCCGGTGGCAACTGCTTGCGGATCGAACCCAAAGGCATCCAGGGCCACAATAAAACCGAGACTCCAGACAACATAGTAGGCGACTTGTTTGATTAGGTTTTCTACCGTTAAGTCTTCTACAATGTGACGGAAAATCAGGCGCATCAACCAGCGCACCAAAGCCGCGATCGCCCAAAATAATCCAATCACCAGTAATGCAGCTAGCGCGCGGGGAATAATCGCGATCGCAGATTCACCCAGTCGTCCAAATCCGGTTTGCACCGAGGATTGCACCTCTGCCACAAAGCGTTCCGAAGGGGAAAGACGGCGCTGACTGGCTCGCGTTAGGGCGGTAGCAATCGCCCCTGACCACTGAGTTGCCAGCGTATCAACCGTTGTCAAATTATCCTGAGCGTCTGCTTTAGTTACGGTGACAACAGGGACTCCAGCAATCGTAATCACCTGCTGATCGCTATTTTGAGTCGCTTCAATGCGTGGAGGTGCGATCGCCGTAGGATTCTCCAACAGTCGGCTCATGCGCCGCTCAATCTGCCGCGCACGTGCGGTTGCATCTACGTTTTCTACCGCACTCACCCGAAACACTGCTCGACCATCTAAACGCACTGTTACCCGTTCGTCTTGCGCGCCTGCGGAATTCGGGGTAATACACGTTATCGTTAGGGCAATTAAGAGTGCGAGCAACAGAACTGACCGCACGCTCGATCGTGCTAACCGCCTCCAATGAATTTTTATGCTTTGCTTGATTGGATGCACTACCGCTGTTGTTATCTAAGTTGGGCTAAAAGAAATAGCGATCGAGGATATCCTAAAAAACTGGTCGCACCGATGCTAAACGATAAAGCTAGGAATGCTGCACATATTAGGGGTCAACGCCAGAAATTAAACATGAGAAATCATGTCCTTTTTTTGGCAGTGGTAGTGATTGTTTAGCTTCGTACTTGCGCTTCAACGCTAATCTTCGCGAAGACAGCGCAACTACAAAACCTTGTCCAATTCATTCGCACTCTAACGTCCTTCCCTCTTCACCTCCAACTCTTCACGACGCAGTGTTTCCGTTGCCTCAACGGTCTCGGTTTCAACCTCTTTCCTGATGTTAACTTCTTCGCGCACAAAAGCTTCTTTTGTGATATCAGCATTTTCTTCGTAAACGTCCATACGCATCACCTTTTCCTGCTTGAATGGAGTATCCCGATTTACTGGCGCACCTGCCTTTTCGGGAGTTATACTTTCAATTACCACTCGCTCTTTTTCTGTTGGAACTGAAACTCGTGCCGTTTCGGTTTCAACTCGCTTGCCAATTGCTACCTCGCCAGCTTTGTGACGGCTTTTTTCTGCAACCAGTCGTTCTTCGTAGAGTCGGAATTTGTGATGCTCGCGCTCGTTCATCTGATACAATTGAGGCTCTTGTTCGTAAGTGTAGGTGTTGCGGTCATAACCAGCCGCCTTAGCTTGATTAGAGACAGAACGCGGCATAGAAACTGGTGCAGATGCTTCTAAAGGCAATGATGCTTCTACAGGTGCAGACCCTTCTACCGTTAGAGTACGATAAACACCCCGCACTTGTTCTTCATAATCGTAATCAACTACCATCCCATCCTCATACCTGGGTAGTCTTTCTGCTTGGTCTTTACTTCTCAAACCCGTCGCGTAGATGCGTTCTGCATCAACCTCAACTCGACAAAGAGCAACTGGAACTAATACCTTCTTGCCAAAAATCCAGAAACCCGTGTCAACAACAAAATATCGGAAACGTCCTGTCTCATCAACTAGCGCGGTATCGATGGAGCCAATCTTCTCATCTGTATTTCCAGCATAGATATCCAGACCTTTGATATCTTCGCCATTAAAAGCAGCTTCGCGGTAGTTGGGATTAAAATCTTCAATTTTGTAAAGTAACATAGGAGTCTTTCCCTTTCTATCTACATCAACTTATGCCCCCATTTTAGAGAGAACTCAAATTTGATGCTTCCTTCTTATGAATGATTAAATGAAACAGAATAATACGATGAGTATATTTATTTTAGTTTTTTTCTGTCTTTAGATAGATG
The DNA here is from genome assembly GCF_036701635.1 of Microcoleus sp. N9_B4. NCBI lineage: Bacteria > Bacillati > Cyanobacteriota > Cyanophyceae > Oscillatoriales > Microcoleaceae > Microcoleus > Microcoleus sp. N9_B4. Next base: position 80,076 of record NZ_JAUBRC010000021.1, read on the forward strand.
AATTGTTATTTCTTATACACCTTCATTTCCCTCACGTCTCACAAGAGGTTTTTAACTATTTTTATAAAAAAATACATTTATAAGTTCGACCTTGATACTGTAAATTAACGGACAAAAAAATATATACACAATTGATTACTTTAAAGATAGACTTTTATGTGATAAATTTTGGGGAAACACATTTGAACAACTTTGCCTTTATTATGCTACTCCCTCTGTTTAAATATTATTATGAATATATGCAATGCCACCTCTTCAGCAAGCAATTTCCAATAACTGATGACTAATGACTAATGACTAATGACTAATGACTGATGACTGATGACTAATGACTGATGACTGATGACTAATGACTAATGACTAATGACTAATGACTGATGACTGATGACTGATGACTAATGACTAATAAAAACAAATTCCCCGGCCTAACCAGGGAAGGAAAAATATTAAAAAAAGTAATGTTGTTTTAATAAATTGAATAGGCCCAAAAGTGGCGATAAATTAGTAGCAGCGATTGTTGATTTGAGAGCGGACGCCGGGGCGGGCATTCCTGTGCAGGTGCCGCACCCGATCGCATTTTCCAGTCTCAAGAAAACAGTTGCATTCATATTTGAGTACCACTTAAGCTTGGTTGCTGTTGCGAGTCTGGCTAGCCAGCTCCAACAGTTGCGCCCAGCGTTTTTGGACTTGTTTGGGAGTGCATTTGAGCGCGGTGGCGATCGCCTTGTCGCTTTCTTGGTTCCGCTTCATTTCTAACAGTTGCTGCATTTCGGGCGCAAGTTGAGCGCGAAACGCTTCCCATTTGTCCGAAGTCATTCCCAGCTTTTGATCGACATCAGCACCCAGCCATTCGTGGACAAGTTTCCAATTTTGAGTGCGGGCAAATTTTTCGACGTGATACTTGAAACGTTGTTGCAAGTAGTCGCGCTGGCGGGAAGACAAACCGAGCACGCGGTCAATTTCCGAAGCCGAAAGGTCTTGCAATTTTAAAGTTAAGTAATTCACGCATTCTGGTTGATTTTGCGATTCCAGATAGGCGATCAATTCCGACACTACTCGATCGCGCAGCACAGCATCAGCCGGATCGACAGTTTCCGATACCATTTGCTCGCGCACTTGTTGCAGCGCCGGAGAGCGACTGTACATTTCCGCATCTTCTCCCTTGCCAGATTCTACAGCCATTTCAATGTCGATCGCAGTTTCGGGAGGCTGGCCCTTGGCAAATCCTTGAGCGCGCAACACGATCAGGCGTTGGCGGTTGCGGCCGGGCAAACCAATTTGGCGCTTGGCGTAGTGTTCGGTGAAAGCCATGTACTCAGCCAATTCTAGCTGCGTGCGGGGCTGGTAGGTGGCATCGAGTTGGTGTTCCCGGCGGAAAGCTCGCAGAGATTCGATGTAAAAGCCTTGCAAAAAGTCTTCAATCATGTTGTAGCGAGCTTGGAAGTTCAAGTTCGATCTGAAAGAAGCAACATGGCGGTAAATCATAGCCGCGAGGTGGGAGTGCAGTTCGACACGGCCTTGTTTGGAACCGAGGCGGTAGTATTGCAGCGTTTTTTGCAACCGGTGCTCGGCCAAGGTGATTTGCCAAGCTTCAACTTCGCCGGAAATTTGGATGCGATCGCTTTTTTGGCAAATGCGTTCGACTTCCTTAGCAATCCGCATCGCCACTGCTTGAGCGCTGCGGCTGGAAGTTTTCATTTCCGCTTGCAATTCTTTGAGGGCGAAGTTAGCCAAAGCGAGGATATTGATGCTGGGAACAGTATTGATTTCGGCGGTTTGTTCGCTGGATGCAGCCGGAATGCTGTTGAGGTCAGAAGCGGTGTTGCAGTTGACGGTGTTGGTGGCAGTTTTGACAGTCATGGCGTTTATCGGGTGGTAGGGCACAGCGGATGTGCGAGGACATTTGTCAGAGAGTGAGGCGGCAGTTGCTGGCAGTTTCGCTTGCTGTGCTGATTCAACTCTCTATACATTGAATGTTACGGAAGTAGAGATAACCGCAGTGATGCCAGTGTTCCACTCTCTCATGCAACAGTTTTTGGCTGCTGAATCTGATTCTAAGCGCTGGCTGTGGAAGATTGATTTTATTGCCATTAAAACCTTACTGTACAAGCATTCTGAGCTATGGGGAAGGTTGGGCGATCGCGAAAAAGATTGACGGTGTTCCGGGGCCGCTGAGTGGACAATTTACTAACTGGCTATTTGAGGTGGTTTTGGCCGTTGGAGATTCTGGAATCGAGACTCGGCAGAGTGTAGCGAACTGCAATGTATTCTGAAGCTACGGCACAGTAATTCGGAAACCCGGTTAATCTGAAAATTTGATCTGAGCGAAGAAGGAAGAAGGAATCAGAAAGAAGCACAGAGAGCTTTGTTTACAAACAATTCACCCTGATTCTTTCTCTAATACCAGAGTCACCGGCCCGTCATTGTCGATCGAGACTTGCATCATCGCTCCAAACAAGCCTGTTTCAACTTTTAAGCCGCTCTGGCGCAACTTTTCGACAAATTTATCATAAAAAATTTCGGCTCGTTCAGGAGCTGCGGCTCGATCGAAGGAAGGCCGCCGACCTTTGCGGCAGTCCCCGTAGAGCGTAAACTGACTCACAACCAGCAACTCGCCGCCGATGTCCTGTACGGACTTGTCCCAGCGCCCGGTATCCGTGGCCGAGTCGGGAAACAAACGCAATTCTAGGCATTTGCGAGCCATCCAATCGAGTTCTGCTTCGGTGTCGGTGTCTGCAATACCTACAAGCAAGTTAAGTCCGCAGCCAATTTTGCCGACAATTTGACCGTCAATTTCGACTTGAGATGATTTTACTCGCTGGATGATGACTCGCATTGACGTGCTTTTTGGTAGCGTCCTAGGATTATTTGAACAGCAGCGCCATCGCCGTGTCGCCATGAAATTGAAAACAGTCCGATACACCGATGTCGGCAAAGTCCAACAATTATAGTCAAAGTGGGAAAGTCAGGGTTTATACATCTTCTTTTTGCCTAAATATTTTTCAGAAATGAATCCAATTGAATTGGAGTGGCAACATATCAAAAAAAATGAATTAGCCGGAAAAATGTTGGAGGATGAATTAGAGCTGGCTTATGCTGTAATTCCTGGGGTAGAAGTTAGAGCATAAAGAGGAAACTATACTACAGAACGTGTTAAATTTAACTCCAATCAGGTTACTTAATCTTTTGTTACATACTTGTAAATATTTCCCCCGACTTACTTAATCAATCACTCATCACCAATCACCAAGGACTTCCAATCATCACAAAAGCCGACCAATAATAAGGATGCGACAACTTTAAATCCGCAAACCCTTGCAGCGAAGCCGGCAACTCCACCCCCTCACCCCGACTCAAACCCCGCAATCGGCCACCCTCCAAACGCACATCTCCCCGCAACATCGCAATTTGCGCTTGTCGCAGCGCCGCCGCCTTAATTCGCGCCGTCTTCAACTGCTGGTAAAACTCACTCATCAATCCCAAAGTACCTTCATCACTCACGTACCACAAACTCCCCAAAGCCGTTTGCACCCCGGCTTGCAGCGCCAACCCCCCAAAACCCAACTCCGCCTGTGCATCTCCCACCGCAGTCCGACAAGCACTTAAAACTAACATATTCACCTGCGGATTATTCAATCTCAAATCCCGCAATTGATCCAGTCGCAGCCGACTATTCCACAACTGAATAAAAGAATTATTCGGTGCTCCAGGTCGAAATTCGCCGTGAGTAGCTAAGTGAATAATGCCAAAAGGCCGGCTTTGATGCTGTCGCTTCAAATTATCTAAAGTGAAATCCTCATTCAGAAAACTAACTCCCGGCCACTCTCGGGAAATAGCGGCTATTTCAGCAGGAACTGCAGGCAAAGGATTCAAATCGGAAAATTCCGAGGCACCCATTGCTAAAACTTGAGAATTTCTGAGATCGACGTAGCGAGTATCTGTTAAATTAATGCTGGGCATCAGGCTGAGATTGTACTTTTCCACCAAAAATTGCTGTCCGTCGTGCAAAGCAGAAAAGGGCATACCTCTCAAACCTCGATCGACCACAAAGGAAATAGTATCCGTTTCGCACTTTTTCAAACTGTCCTCTAAAGGCGCAATCATCCACTTATAAAGCTGTTGGGAAGATGGTAGATAACTCGTAGTAGCCCGCACCCCCGGTTTGGTAATCTCATCCCTGAACTGAGTTACAACTTTCAGCAGTTCTGCCCGGTTCGCGGCCGGCACACTTTTGTGAACAACTTCACCGCAAGAAGTGATCAGCATTAAATTTAATTCTTCGGGTTGCGAAAACAGATAAATTAAGCTGGGTTTCGTGCCAGTTTCTTGCCCCACAGATGCTAATTTTATTTTAATTTCCTCTGGGGATACCAACTCGTCGCTGATGTTTATCCCTAAATATTCCCGGAATTCTTGGCTGAAAGATTTGTCCAGCAGAGACAAAGCTGCCGATATTTGGCCTGCCTCCAAATTCCTGCCGATGTCGCCGCGAAATGCTGACTGAATAACTGAATCTCTGATATTTGAATTGATGAAATTTCTCAGTTCTCTGGGAGAGTGCATTCTTTCGGGCGGCATCCTGTCTCTCGGTTTTCCTATATCTCGCCATATTCTGTTTTGGTTCTGCCGCTGTTCGCGGTTAAAGGGTTGGTTGCGATCGGGGAAAAGCAATCGCCCTCGATCTAATGGAAATCTATCCCTTGGTGATATTGGGGGCGAATTGGGGTTATTGGGATTATTGGGATTATTGGGATTGATGGGATTGATGGGATTGATGGGATTGATGGGATTGATGGGATTGATGGGATTGATGGGATTGATGGGATTGATGGGA
>NZ_JAUBRC010000021.1:85009-121171 GCF_036701635.1 Microcoleus sp. N9_B4
TTTATGGGATTTATGGGATTTATGGGATTTATGGGATTTATGGGATTGTCGGGATTGATGGGATTATTCGGATTGTCGGGATTAGTGGGTTGGTTGGTAGTGACGATCGCACTATTGCCTTGAGTGTAAGAATTTATGAAAGATTGCCCCTGAGTAATCGTACCCAAAGCATTGCTGGCGATCGTCCCAGCAGTACCGTTAGTCGTCGCATCTCCCACCGCAAAAGGCGTCGGCGGAGTGACATCGCCGCCGCCGTGGCGGATCGTAACTGTACCCGGTTGAGTGTCGCCAAGAGTCGAGATGCTAACAGGAGTCCCGTTTTGGTCAAAAGTACCCGTCACTCGAACTAAACCCGGAGTTGCGATCTCAACATTACCGCCTGCAGCATTGATCGATGCAACGCTGATATCATTTTGAGCGTTAAGATTTACTGTAAAAGTGCGATCGACCCTAACAACAGGATTGACATTAATTCGCCCTATTGTGATTTCGTTTGCGGCTAAAATACTCACAATTTCCGCAGCATTTATATTGCCAGTGCTGACACTTCCCCTGCTGCTATTAACATCAACAGCGACTCCCTGCAAATTCCCCGTATTCACATTGTCTAACGCTCTGAAAGTGATATTTTCTGTTGCAGTGATGTTGGCAATTTGCAGATTCCCCCTAGTGCTATTGACATTCACTCCCTCTCCCTGCAAATTTCCGGAAGTGACATTACCAAAAGCTGTTACATTAATATTCCCAGTGGCTGTGGTATTTGCAGTTTGAATTGTTCCAGAGTTACTATTGACATTCACTCCCACTCCCTGCAAATTTCCTGAAGTTACATCGCCAGAAGCTGTTACATTAATGTTCCCAAGGGATGTAGTATTGCCGATCGCAATTTTTCCCCCATCGCTATTGACCTCAACTGCTCCTCCTAGCAAATTCACTGCATTTAAGTCGCTGGATGCTCTCAAAGCAATAGTGCCAGTGCCAGCATCGATCGATAGAACTCTAATATTAGTTTGGGCATCCAGATTTACTGTAGGAATGCGATTGCTTCCGTCTGTGCTGGCGGTAGGATTCACATTAATTGTCCCTGCTGTAATTTGCTGTCCTGCTAGAATTCTGACATCTCCGCTAGTAGCGATCGCACCCGTATTAACACTCCCATTGCTGCTAGCACTGACAGTCGCAGCGGTGAGATTGCCAACCGTTAAGTCCCTAAAAGCTGTCAAATTGATATTCTCAGTTGCTGTGATATTGACAGGTGTAGTATTAGGCACAATGGTATTGGCATCAGTCAAAACCCCCAATGCCCCGGAGTTACTGGTAATATTAACATTAGATCCCTGCAAAGTCCCAAAATTCACATTGCCAAAAGCTCTGAGTTCGATCGCCCCCGAAGTCCCAGTATCGATCGACCCTGTTACTATATTGCCTCGAACAGTATTCAGACTAATACTGCCGTTGATATCAGCACGAGAAATGTCATTTGTCAATATAATATTGTCATTAGCTTGAATATCAATTGTCGAACTAGACGTTAATCTGCCCCCAACTAGCACTCCTGCTTCCCTGCTTTCGAGACTAATTTGACCGCCATTAATATCTCTAGTTGCGATACTTCCCGGGGCTGACAAAATTACTGGCCCACCTGCCGAAATATTTTCAACAGAAATCAAATTGCTTGATAAAAGTGGACTTGTAAATATTGAATCTTCACCTAAACTGTTACTAACAGGATTTAGCAGATTTGCCACTCCCGCCCGCAGAATTAAGGCCGGACTGCTGGTTAAAATAGCAATATCCGGGTCTGCACTCACATTTTCATTACCCAATGCAATATCGGGGCCGGTAATTGTAATATCCTCGGCAACAATGCTCCCCTTCGCCTCGACTTTCAGCGAAACTCCGGTATAATCTCCAAAGAAAACATCTCCTTCCGAACTGATAATCGGGTCAAATAAACTGACAAAGTTTCCCGGCATTCCCGACAAATTGCGAATCGAAAAATTGCCACCAGAAACAAAGTGGGAATCCCCCGAAATAACGCCGTTGCTAACCAAACTCAAATTGCCGCCGCTTTGGAATTGCGGGGGAAGAGATAAGCCGCCGATCGCATTTTGAGTGAGAATATCAATAGTGCGAGATCCCTGAATGTATAAATTCCCCCCAGCCTGCGCCAAAAAAGGATTCTGGGCGCTGTCCCTGACCCGCACCGCATCCCCACCCAGCAAACTCAAATCCCCCGTAGTTTGCAGCCTAGCGCCCGCTAACGTGAGATTTTCCGCAGCCCATAAATTCGCACTTCCCGCATTCAACTGTGGCAGCCCCGACACATTAGCAGCAATCGCCACATCCCCAGAATTCACCTGCAAACCCGAACCCACAAGCCGCACAGAACCGTCATCAGCAACCGCAACACCCGCCGCCTGATTTTGCCCAGTACCTGTCAGCAACTGCGGCAAAGCAACAGGATTCAAAGTCTGTGGAGAAATACCAAAATTTCCGCCCGTTACTATTTCCAAACTCAACAAATGCCCCGGTTGACTAATGCGGAGAATCTGGTCTCCCCCAACAGCAGCAACAGTAATTTGCCCGCCCGCAGCCGACAACTGCCCGGTACTAACAACCGTACCACCAAGCAAAGCCAAATTTTGCCCCGGAGTCACCGCTAAATTGCCAGCATTAACAATACTTCCCGGTACACCCGCACCAAAATAAAAAGCATTTGGCGTACCAACCAAGGCGCTAAAATTATTTGTACCCGCAGCATTAAACCAATTTGAACCAAAACCAACACCAGTAGCAGTAGTTGCAGTAAAAGCCGCCGGCACATTCAAACTCGCGTTCGGGCCAAAAACAATCCCCGCAGGATTAATTAGAAACAGATTAGAATTGCCGCCCGTGACAGTAATTAAACCGTTAATTAGCGAAGCGTCCCCGCCAGCAATTCGAGCTAATATATTCTGAATAGCCGAATTAGTCAGAAAATTAGCAATTTGACCTTCATTCAAGCCAAACTGTCCAAAACTGTGAAAAAGATTCGCGCCGTCTCCCGACAAACTGCCGCCGTTGATATCATAACGGTTGCCACTGGGGGTGACAACAGTACCCGTACCGTCAGCAGCAGGGATTATGGGCTGTGCTTGCGCGAAAGTATTAAAAATTAACAAAGAAAACGGACAAATAAATAGCGCAACCTTTTTAATCTTTAAGTTGGCATTTTTCATAGCAGCAAGTAAAACTATCGCAATTGCCTTAATTATCGCACTTGCAAACAACTTACCTGTAAATAACAAATTAATTCGCTCATGACAACTCCCAAAATCAAAAGCCTCTACACAGACGGCGCTTGTTCCGGCAACCCAGGCCCTGGTGGCTGGGGTGCAGTAGTTTGCTTCGCCGACGGCAAGTGTCACGAACTCGGAGGTGCAGACCCCCAAACTACTAACAACCGCATGGAAATGCAGGCGGCCGTCGCTGCGCTGGAATTTTTTGCCAATTCCGGTCAAAGCGAACCAGTCACCGTTTACACCGACAGCGAATACGTTAAAAACGGCATCACTAAATGGATTCAAGGCTGGAAAAATAAAGGCTGGAAAACCTCAACGGGCAAAGATGTGGTCAACCAAGACCTTTGGCACCGGCTAGACAAGCTGAATTCCCGACAAATCAAGTGGGAACACGTCCGCGGCCACTCCGGCGACTTCTACAACGACAGATGCGATGAAATCGCCCGCAGCTTCTCGCACAATCTCACTCCCGAACTGCAACAGCACAAACTAACTGCAGGTGAGACTCAGGCGGGCCCTTTTGTCAGCGCGGCCGCAGCGCCTCTAGGTTCGGAAAACACAATTGTTTCGGAAGAAACGGACGCAACTGGTAACAAAACGATAGAATCCTATGTCATAACTTCTGACCTTCCGATCTCCAACTCTACCATGATGGATTCAACTGCCGATACCCTGGAGAACTTGCCCCGTGAGGTGAGGGTTCAGGACCTCCGCAATCTGATCGAAACGTTGCACATCGCCGACGAGGTTGCGACGAAAGGCTACTTGATTACCAGTTCTGAACTGGCTGATTTGATGGATGTAAATGCCAGCGCTGTCACCAGTCGTGGAGACAACTGGGTTTGGCGAAATTGGGTAGTGTCGCGGGTGCGGCGCGAAGGCAACCAAATTCTCTGGCAATTAGAGAGAATCGACCACGTTAGTACAACTGATTAAGTTGTCGCGCATTTAAATTGTATATTCGGGGCGGGCGGGACGCCCACCCCACAAAACTGTGATTTTTTTTGACATACAATTTAAAGGCCGCAACAGCTTAGTGGTTAGTCATGAATTATTAGTTGATTAATAACTAATGACTAATGACTGTCTCAAAGCAAGATTTGGCAAAATTCCGCAGGGACACAACATTAGTTGTGTCCTTTTGGTCATCATTTTACTAAACAAACTATTTAACATCAGTCTCAGTTGAAAGAAAGAATCCAACTGTAAACTCGTGCTCTAAACCCTCATAAAATCAGTGATTTCCCATCGAAAATCTCAAATCGAAAATCTCAAATAGCATGAGTATCAGCTTGCGAACAGTCATTGCTACCAGGTATGTCACTCCCTTGCGCGAGGGCGGCTCGCTACCGGCGATCGTCGAAGCAGATGATGATGGTATGTACGTGCTCAAATTTCGCGGTGCGGGCCAGGGAGCCAAATCTCTGATCGCCGAGCTAGTGGCGGGAGAGATTGCTCGCGCCTCCGGGCTCCCAATCCCCGAACTCGTCTTTGTTGAACTCGATCCCGAACTGGCTCGCACTGAGCCTGACCCGGAAATTCAAGATTTGATCCGAGCAAGTGCTGGCCTCAACCTCGCCCTCGACTATCTCCCGGGCTCCATCACCTTTGACCCGATAGCGGGGAAGTCCGAGGCGGATTTGGCCTCAGAAATCGTCTGGTTTGATGCTTTTGTGACCAACATCGATCGCACGCCGCGCAATGCAAATATGCTGGTATGGCACCGCCGGCTTTGGCTGATCGATCACGGTGCAGCTCTCTACTTCCACCACACCTGGAAAGATTATCTCTCGCGCAGCCGCGATCGTTTCCCCTCAATCAAAGACCACGTTTTGCTGCGTTTTGCGAGCACGCTGGAAGCGGCAAATTCCAAGATGACTCAAAGGCTAACGCCGGACATCATTCGCAACATCGTTAAACTAATTCCTGATACTTGGCTGGTGGGAGATTCTCCTTTCAGCGATAGCAACGAACATCGGAATGCTTATATCGAATACCTGCTAAATCGGCTAGAATCACCACATATTTTTTTGGAGGAAGCGATTAGTGCCCGATCGATTTCTGTATGATTACGCCATTATCCGCGTCGTTCCCAAAGTTGAGCGCGAGGAGTTTATCAACGTGGGGGCGATCGTTTCCTGCGGTACGAAAAAATTCCTCGAAGCTCGTATCGAAATTGATGAAGAGCGCTTGATGGCGATCGACTCAACGTTGGATCTGGAAATGATTCGCAATCACCTAGCAGTCATTCCCATCATTTGTGCAGGCGGCAAGGAATCTGGGGCGATCGGTCAACTTCCCCACAGAGAGCGCTTTCACTGGCTCGTAGCACCCCGCAGTACGATCGTTCAGACATCGCGGGTACACACTGGTTTTTGCCAGAGTCTACCGGGTGCGATCGAACACTTGCTCGATACAATGGTGCGATCGTCTTGCCGAAAACCCTCTGTAAACGCTCAGTTGCTAGCGGCTGGAATTGACACTCACGAGATGCGATCGCACTCTAGTTAGCGTTAGCTTGTCGGTTATATCTGATATCTTGCACCATTGTCAAGAACGGGCAAGATGCCCGTTCCACAAAGAATGAGTTTTCTTGTGGAACAGGCATCTTGCCTGTTCCTAAACAAGTAATTGAGAATGGTAAAATATCTCAGTTAGATGCTACTTTGAGCTTGGTGGGCGATCTATCCATGTCGAAAAACAGTCAGAATACAAGTATCCTCAAGCTGTTTTAGCTAAAAATGAGAACGCCAGAACAAGAGTCTTGACCGATAACTTTTCTAAAGTGTTAGCAGCAGTTTCGCAAGGTAGAAAGATGATGCAAATTGAACAGACAAATATGACTTTCCCTCTCTGGGGTTTAACAATTTTCATCCTGTGGACGATCGCGGTTGTTATCCTGCTGCTAACAGTCAGGATTCGGCATCTATCTGCGGGCGGATCTGTAAAAGATTTCGGCACACAAAACGACGACAGCTTGCTTTGGCGACTATTTCGAGTACAATCCAACTTGATAGAAAACCTGCCTTTGTATTTGGGAGTTGTTTTTCTTCTAACCGTTAGGGGTGTTTCAGGAACAGCAGTAGATTTGCTGATTGTTGTGTACATTCTATTTCGGCTGGTACATTCAGCGATTCACATTGCTGGTCTCGATCCAAAGTTTCGGTTGTTCAGCTTAGTAATTCAGTTAAGCTGCTTGGTCGCCTTAACTATGATGGCAGTTTTCTAGTTAAGTAATTCGCAATTGGCACATATATTATATAGTAGGGTGCGTCAGGGGCAAATCCTAATTGTTTCGCAGACAGCGTAAGTCAGACGCACCTTACAATTCGATCGCCCCTGTGACATTACTGCCTGTAATTTTGATAACTTATCGAAGTTTATGAACCGAATATCTCGTGCGATCGCTGTTGTTTTAATTGTATTAGGCTGCATTATTTCTGTTTTAGTTCAGCCACCGCAATCAGCCTTAACCGTGCCACCTCCAGTGCAACAATCTCCACGACGCGGAGGAGATGTTGCTCAGACAATGAATTTTGGACGGCACTTTCAAGAACTAGGAGTTGAAGGCTCGATCGCGATTTACGATTTGAATAGCGATCGGCTTTATCAACACAACCCGCAGCGTAACGCCACAGCTTTTTTACCTGCATCTACATTTAAGATTCTCAACTCTCTGATTTCCTTAGAAACAGGGGTGATTTCAGATGAGATTGCCGTGCTAACATGGGATGGAATTCAAAGGCAAATTCCCGCATGGAATCGAGACTTGAATATGAGAGAAGCCATGAAACTTTCCGCCGTTTGGTTTTACCAAGTTCTCGCCCGCCGAGTCGGGTACGAGCAAATGCAAAAATGGGTAGCTAAAGTCGGTTATGGCAACCAAAAAATCGGTAACAAAGACGATATTGACAAATTCTGGTTAGAGGGAGAACTGCGAATTACACCCAACGAGCAAATTCAATTTCTCCGCCGTCTATACAAAAATGACTTACCCTTTTCTGAGCGATCGCTGTCTCTGGTTAAAGACATCATAATTGTTGAACAAACTCCCGATTACACAATTAGGGCAAAAACAGGCTGGGCAAGCTTTGGAGAACAAACAAAGCCTCAACTTGGCTGGTATGTAGGTTATTTAGAAAAGAATAAAAATGTTTACTTTTTTGCTACAAACATTGACATCCGCAACAATAATGACGCATCTGCAAGAATCGAGTTAACGCGCCGTTGCTTCAAGGATCTTGCGCTGCTGTAAGTGCGTTATTTGTTCTCTAATATTCGCAAAAACGCCAGCGGTTCGGCTAACGGTGACAGCCAAAACAGCCATTTATTCCATGCCTGAGTTCGATCGCAGGAAGCCGAGTCTTTTAAATCTTTTAGGACTTACGACATTGGCACATATAGCAATCCTTGCAGGAGTCGTAAACTTTTTACCCCACCCCAACCCTCCCCTTAGTAAGGGGAGGGAGTAAGAAATTCACCAATGATTTAGGATTGCTATATATATAGTTGCTAGAGTGCTATATATCATTTCTCGCAGCAAGGCGACAATCATCTAAGACAGCATTAAGTTCTTCAACGACTAGCCAGGGGTTTCGACCTTTCAAACAAGCTACCATCGCTGCTTCATAGGGATTTCTGCCAGTTTTTTTTACTGCTGCGATCGCCTGTTTGTTAGACAATCCCCACCCGCTGACCAACCAAGCAGCCAAAACCTGTCCTGTACGTCCGATCCCCCCAGAACAGTGAACTACCACCCGTTCGCCTTTGCTATTTGCAGATTCCAAGAACGGTAATATGCGATCGATTAAAATATCGCGATCGACCAATTCAAAGTCTGCAATCGGGGCCCAGCAAACTCGATCGCATCCAAATATTTTCCGATATGTTCCCAGTAAATCAGTGTAGCGGATGAGTTGCGTCTGAGCAAGCAAGCAGCAAACTTGCTTGATATTATGCCCCTGCATAAATTCTATCCAGCGAGCAATTTCTGCATCGCGGTATCCTGGTCTGGCTGCACCAGACACAATTAATTCATTCTCTGAAGCCGCAGCGAATTTGTGCATACTGTTTTCAATATTTTTACCTATAATTAAGAAAGACGCCCAAATCCTGAATCAACAGTGAAAAACAAGAGCTCGATCGGTTTAATGAACTGGCTGCAACCCAAACCAGAAACCGTTTTGCTATGCGACTCAATAGCAGCAGCTTCTGACATGGCATTTATGCTCAACGGTGAGTGGGATGGGTGCAATAGTTTGGTGATCCCTAAATCCGACAAGGTAGCAATTGAAGCAGCCGCTAGTTTGCTAGAGACATCGTGGTGCTACCAAAATACTTGCGAACCAGTTTTAATTCGGCTGGAAGTTGACGAATTGCTGCGCCGTTATGCGGTTGGAGACAGGTTTTTTATTAATGCTAACTTGCGATGCGCGCAATTGAGCGAAGTTTGCTTGGAAAACATTGATTTGAGTTATGCTAAATTAAATTTAGCTAACCTCAGCGACACTAATTTAAGCAAAGCAAACTTAATGGCAGCACAGATGCAATCCGCAAATTTGAGTGGCTGTAACTTGAGTAAATCGCAACTTGTGAGGGCGAATTTATCAGGAGCAAATTTATCTGATGCTAATCTCAAAGGTGCTGAATTGAGTTATGCAGATTTCAGCAATGTTTGTTTAACAGGTGCCGATTTAAGAGGTGCAAATTTAGCAAGAACAGACTTAAGAAAAACTTCCTTAGATGGGGCGATTTTTGAGTAATACCAAATCCCGCTTAAATACTTTCTCTCACACCCTCGGCGTACATCCTGTCAACATTTATCTGCGTTAATCCGCGTACATCCGCCACCATCTGCGGTTAAAGTTCCAAAGTAATTAACTGAGCAATTTCTTCTGTCTGAAAACCCAAAGTTATCGGCCTTTGCACTGTCGGACTCACTTGCACATCATAGAGTTCTGTAACAATTCCTTCCAACCGCAACCAGTGAACGATCGCCATCATACCACAGCGAGGCTCAGCATCCTTGGCTAGCAACAACTCATCCAATTCTAAACCGCTAAAAGTGTTGTCACCACCCCGAGGTTTCGAGAGTCCAACAATTGCCCAATTTTGCCAAAATGCTAGTCCTCGGACCTAGCCCGGACAAAACGCAATCGCCTCAAATTTCCCTGTGTCTAAATCCACATAACCCAATTCCCCTCTCCCCGAATTCATCAGCCACAACGGCGTTGCTGAATCAAGGTATGAATACCCCAGGAATGGGAATATCGTGAAATTTCAAGTAATGTATTAATAACTTAATAGAATGCTTGAGCCTTTTCTCACATTTAGAATAACAAATAGTTTTACGATGTAGTCTGGCTATCCGGATGTCTTAGTCTTGTATTTTCCCCTTCTAAGGAGTGTCATATAAGTCTTACTGATAATCTGATCTCCATCAGGAATAAACATGGGATATACAGACCATCCATCAGTTACATAAAAGTAGCATTTCCATGCACTTACTTTGTCCCATAGTGGTTCAAATGTCTTAGCACTATGGTCCCCTAATACCCATCCTAAAATTCCTGGTCGAAAGTGGTCAACCGCTGTCCACAACCAGATTTGGTCTGTTTTTTTTTACATAAGTTTGTAATTCATCGAGTTCACCAACTTCTGGAATGACTTCAGGGTCATAAACATCTGGTAACAGTTTCCCGACTTGTTTTACCCAATTTATTACGGTGGTATGATGAACTCCCTTAACTCGTTCTATCGCCTGTAAACCCATACCATTGACGTACATTTTTAGGCAATCACGTTTGATGCTATCGCTATAACCAAGGGTGGGATTCATACTGATTAATGAATTGACGACCACATTGGACACAAATGTGATTCTGTTTTCCTTTCTTCTTGCCATTTTTACGGATATGGGTTGATTTACATTCGCTTGCATTGCATAAATTATTCCTCCTATTCATACTCTAACTCAGCAACGCCCTCAACTTTAGGTCAAGGTACAGAGTTTGTGATTTCAATTCCGGTGAAGGATCTCGCTGTAAAAGACATTCAGGCAAGGATCTGCGTTGACGCAGCATAACAAATCGTTGCAGCGGCAGCATAAAGATGATTGATATCGCCCCTTCAAACCATCCAAACTATTGATATAGTAGTACGCGGTGCAAAAAACGGTAAACCATGACAGCCACAAATCTCGTCAATAAATTTGAGTACAAACCCCTATACAAACCAAATCAATTAATTTGTGGAACGGGGCAAACAGCCATTGTCAGTGGCTGGACGGTAAAAAGTGCGATCGGCAAAAAATTACAACCCAACGAATTTGCTGCGATCGGACAACTCTACTCTCCTACTCGCGGCATCAACTTCTTAATTAGAAACTTGCTGTGCAATCCCCACGTCCGCTTTTTAGTAATTCTCAACGCTACGAAAGAAGACCGCAACTCGGGTGCGGCCGCGTGTTTGCTCGATTTTTTTCGCAACGGCTTTGAAGTCGGCAAAAGCGATACTGGTAGAGATTGCTGGCTAATTAAATCTGCAATATTTGGCTACATTGATATTGAAATAGCAGCAGAAGCCTTAGAACTATTGCGTCATTCAATAGAATGGAAAGAAGCAAAAAACATAGCAGAAACAGTGACTTTTGTCAAGTCTTTTGCCCAAAAAGAATCTGTTGAACCTTGGGGAGAAGCCGTAACTTTTCCGCTAGTCGAAATCGTCCCGACTGTACTCCCCGGTCAGAAATACGGACACAGAATCGAAGGCAAAACTATCGCCGAAACTTGGGTAAAAATAATCCACCGAATTAAGACCACCGGCACCCTGCGGCCGACTGGTTATGACGGACAATGGCAAGAATTAATTGACTTAATGGCAGTGATTACAGATGAACCTGCCGAGTTCTATTTCCCAGAACCGAATTACTTACCAATAGACCGTGATTTCCTCGAACAGTACAAACCGCAAATGCTCGAAGATGCCCCATATAACGAAGGCATTAAATATACCTATGCACAGCGGATGCGGTCGTGGTTTGGACGCGATCAAATCGAAGAAGTTATTGCCAAACTAATTAAGGAAATTGACGCGGCAAGTGCTGTAATTAGTCTGTGGGATGCCGGCGGAAATGTTAACAGAAGACCTGACGGTTCCTCCGACCACCAGCACAGCGGCAGTCCTTGTTTAAATCACATTTGGGTGCGAGTTGTAGACGGTGAAATATCCCTAACTGCAACTCTCCGCAGTAACGATATGTTTGCGGCTTGGCCAGCCAATGCAATGGGTTTGCGGGCTTTGCAGCAGCATATTCGCGATGAAATTGCGAGGCGTTCCGATTATAATTTGACAATGGGCCCGTTGGTAACGCTGAGTCAATCGGCTCACTTGTATGACGATACCTTTGAAAATGCCGATCGACTAATTCAAACCCAATATGCTAAAATCTGCGAAGATCGAGACTTTTTCGATGCCGCAGGCAATTTTTTAGTTGAAGTAGCCGACAATCAAATAGTTGTCACGCAAACCACCCCCGGCAGCGGCGAAGTTGTCACCTGTTATTCTGGAAAAAACCCTCTCAAGTTAGTGCGAGAAATTTGTGCGGCTTCCCCTGCCATCCAACCCGATCATATTGGTTATTTGGGAATAGAATTGCAAAAGGCGGCCGAGTGTCTGAAAACCAGCAACCAATACATTCAGGATAGAAAATGAATCTAGAAGAAGAAAGACCGACTTGGGACGAATACTTCTTAATGTTAGCAAAATTGGCCGCTACTCGATCGACTTGTCTGGCTTTTCCTGTAGGCGCTGTGATAACTAAAAACAGGCAAGTTTTAGCAACGGGTTACAACGGTTCGCCGTCAGGTTCGGCACACTGTACTACTCAAGGCTTCTGCTATCCTGGTTTGAGTAGTTGCGACGCCAGCAAAACTTTGCCCTCAAGGGCGGTTCACGCGGAAGCAAATGCGATCGCCAAAGCTGCTAAACACGGTATATCTACTGCTGGGGCTAGTATTTACGTCACTTTAGAACCCTGCATCTATTGTTTGAAATTAGTCATTGCGGCGGGCATTAGAGAAGTGTTTTACGAAACCAGTTTTAACAGCGGAGAAAAAGCTGCTTTGAGAGATACTTTTATCAGTGAAGGTATTGTTGAGTTAAAACAAATTCAGCTATCTGAAGATACAGCAAAAAAGGCGGCTTTGTTTTTGTTGCATCCTACATCTGTTGCCAAAAATTTAGTATAGGCTCAATCCTCCCCGTGGTTGTCGCAGCCACAGGAAATAACTGGGCTGTGTCGCTATAAATGATATTTATTTGCTGGAGATTTATAGGATACGGCACTGCCGCATCCTAAATCTCGCGTGATACAAATGATATTTATTTTACGCTTTGTAAAGACACAGCACTGCCGTGTCCTTACAACAAATAGAGATGGCAATTAACCAAAAAACGGCCTGACAAATTGTGAATACCGTGTAGTTCAATCAAACTCATTCACAGCTTGCAAATAGTCGATCGCCGCATCTATCCTCGAAGAATACTTAAAAGCAAACTGATCGAACCAATATCCCTCATCGGAATTTTTATCCAACTTTTTCAGCCAAACCTGAGCTTGCCTAACTTTCTGTCTGTGCGTTTGTACGTCCAACTGCGGCACCGCGACTTTTTCGGCTGGCTGCAGTTCCTGTAAAGCCACTTCCTGAGCTTTATTTGGTGCTTGGTGCTCAGCCTTAAGCGGTTCAGGTAAAGCCACTTCCTGAGCTTTATTTTGTGCTTCGTACTCAGCCTTAATTTGAGCTAAATCCTTGTCCAAAGGACTGTCAGACAAATTTATATCTGATGTTTTAAATGTTGGATTTGACGGCGTTTGTGCTTGCACCGACGCCTGACTTTTCAACTCAGCAATTTTTTGAGATGCTTGATACTCTGCCTTAAGTTCACCTAACAGGCGATCGATAGATTCCATAACTTAAACCCCCTAAAAAATGCTGCTGGGCAAACTGGCCCCAATATACTCACGGAAACTTCGCCCGCCTCCTCAATCAGTTATTGCATTCAGCAATACCTCTGTCAGGGTCATTCCTTCAATATCATCCATGGTGACAGTATCAACGATATCGAATTTAGCCCCGGCGCTTTGCAGTTCGTCATCCAATATCTTGAGAAACTTAGTAGCTTCCGGCGCATTCCCTACTTGAATGAAAGAAATCGCCAACTCTTCATCTCGATCGAGCTTCCGAGAAGCCTCTATAATCGTTTTCATCACTTCTTTGCGATCGTCCGGTTCCCCGTCCGTCACCACTAATATGGTTTCCCCATTTTGCTTGGTCTTATCGGATGCTTTGCGCTGAAAATAACTGTTCAGAGCGTCTTGCAGAACAGCAGCTAAATTCGTAGTTCCCGAAGGTTCATTTTCTTGGAAAATTTGCACGACTTTAGCTGATGTTACGTTGTCGTAGCGCTTGAAGCGACCGGAAAACACATAAACTGTTATGCCATCAGGATCGAGTTCTTCGCATTTATTCGCTAATGCGATCGTCGATTCTTGCATGAGCGCCCACCGACTTTTACTGCCCGTCTGGTCTTTTGTGTACATACTGCCGCTTTTGTCAATGATGATCGTATAATCGCGGTTCTGAAGCATAAGATTTTTCCTGTTAATTAAGTTTTTTCCAAAAATATCAAAACCAGCGAGCAGAAACTGTTGAGCGTTAGTTGCTCGCTGAGTTTTTTTTAGTTGATTTGCGATCGCAAATGCCGGAATTTAAGCTGCAACTAAAGCATCTTTAAGTGGCTTCCAGCTAAAAGCTCGATCGCCCCCCATCTCCACTGCTATTTTAACTCGTGGTTCTAACGTCGGCAAAACAGTCAAATACTCAATCTCCTGACTCGACAAAATTTGCCCTTCAATAATCCACAGCACCAGTCCTTTTGCTTTCGGTGGCAAATTGTCTAATTGAGTTTTCAACATCGGCGGCACGTAGTATGTATAACCAACCGCCCCTTCGTTGCCAGTAGTTTTCTTGCCCAAATGCGGCGGTCGTACCCCGTGAACCCCCGTTAAATACATCGCCAAATCGCCCAAACCCCGTGCCGTAATTGTGTATGCACCGTAGCCTGCAGCCCTCAGCCGCCGCAGGTAGCGCCCCTCAAATCCTCCCTCTAAAGGAACATACAGGGCCAGCGACCCCGACTTTTCCAAATCCCGAATCATATCCGAACCCGTCGTAATTAGTCCCATAAATTTGTGTTGCGTGCTGCGTTAAGTTTGGTCGATCGCTGCTTGCGAGCTGGAAATATTATAAATCCTAAAGTTGAGGCGAAAAATTCTCATCGCGGCCTTGACAAACGGCAAACACTTCATGTACTATTGTGAATTGTCGCCGTAAAGGATACTGAGTGGTTTACTGCTCAAGTCCTGGCACAAAAAAGCAAGACCGAGACAAAACTCGGAGATAGAGTCGGTAAAAAGCCGCGAATCTCAACCCTTGCAAGACTTCCACAAGCTCGCTCCCAAATTTAAAACTCAAATTTTAAACACCGAGGAAGGCTGTTGGTTGATAACAGTTAATTGCAGGAACACTGAAATAAATGTTTCTGCACAAGAGCAAGCGGATTGACGAAAACTTCGCAATCCGAAACCTCTTGCGTAAATAAAAGGAAGAAAATCCGTGTCTGTAGGCATTCTTGGCACTAAACTAGGCATGACTCAAGTGTTTGACGACCAAGGGAGAGCCATCCCCGTCACCGTCATACAAGCAGGGCCTTGTACAGTAACTCAAATCAAAACAAAACAAACTGACGGCTACGGTGCCGTTCAAGTTGGATACAACGAAGTCAAACCAAAGGCTCTCAACAAGCCAGAACTAGGACACCTTGCCAAGTCAGGGGCGAATCCACTGCGCCACTTGCAGGAATACCGCTTGGAAGATACCAGTTCATTTGAATTAGGTCAACAACTAAAAGCAGATACCTTTACACCGGGACAAATAGTAGATGTCATCGGTACCAGCATCGGTAAAGGTTTTGCAGGTTTTCAAAAGCGCCACAACTTTAAACGAGGCCCCATGTCTCACGGTTCCAAGAACCACCGCGAGCCTGGATCGATCGGGCCTGGAACTACTCCTGGTCGCGTTTATCCTGGGAAAAGAATGGCAGGACGTATGGGCAACGTTCAAGTCACCGTCCGCAAACTAACAATTGTCCGGGTGGATACAGAGCAGAATTTGCTGCTAATTAAGGGAGCAGTTCCCGGCAAAGCTGGCGCCTTAGTCAATGTTGTGCCTGAGAAAAAAGTAGGACGTTAGTCAGTAGTCATTAGTCAGTAGTCAGCAGTCAGTAGATAGTGGTTGGCCGTTAGTAGCAAGCAATAACTAAGAACTAAAAGCTGAAAACTAAGAGCTGAAAACTAAGACCTGAGAACAGACAACAGACGACAGACAACAGACAACAGACAACTAACAACAGACAACTAACAACAGACAAAGGACAAAAGATATGGTTAATTGTGTAGTCCGAAATTGGCAAGGCGAAGAAGTTGGGGAAACAACTTTAGAACTGCGCGTAGCCAAAGAAGAAAATGCGTCTCACATCGTTCACAGAGCATTGACGCGGCAACTGAATAACGCCCGTCAAGGAAATGCTTGCACCAAAACTCGATCGGAAGTCAGAGGCGGTGGCCGCAAACCCTGGCGTCAAAAAGGCACAGGTCGAGCCAGAGCAGGTTCTATCCGTTCTCCGCTGTGGCGGGGCGGCGGTGTCATCTTCGGACCAAAACCGAGAGACTTTGAAGTCAAGATGAACAAAAAGGAACGCCGTCTCGCTTTGCGGACAGCATTCCAAAGTCGCACCGAAGACATCATTGTGGTTGAAGAATTTGCAGAGCAATTTCCGAGACCGAAAAGCAAAGAATTGCTGAGTGCGATCGCCCGCTGGGGCATCGAACCCGATACAAAAGTTCTGTTAATCTTGCCAGAACCGCAACCAAACGTCTACTTATCAGGACGCAACATCGAATTAGTAAACGTCATCTTGGCAACCTCCCTGAATGTTTACGACGTTCTCGCGGCTGACAAAATTATCGTCACATCTACAGCCATAGCTAAAATTCAGGAGATTTACGGTGAGTAAAATCGACCCCCGCGACTACGCAGATTTGATCCAGCGTCCGATTCTCACCGAGAAAGCTACCCGAATGATGGAATTAAATCAATTCACATTCGACGTAGCCCCCAAAGCGACAAAGCCTCAAATCAAAGCTGCAATCGAAGAACTATTTAAGGTCAAAGTCATCGGCGTCAACACCCAAAACCCGCCGCGCAAAAAGCGTCGAGTTGGCAAATTCGTCGGCTTTAAACCTTGTTACAAGCGAGCAACCGTAACTCTGACTGACGGAGACTCGATCCGCAAACTCCTATTCCCAGAAGTCTAGACGATTTTGGATTTTAGATTTTAGATTTTAGATTTTAAATTGCGGTTAACTGGTGGCAATTCTCGAACCAGAAAACTCGTAAGTTAACCAAACATCGCCAATCTTCAACCTAAAATCTAAAATCGATCAACGTCAAATCCAAAATCCAAAATCCAAAATCTAAAATAGATCGATTATGGGCATCCGTTCTTACCGACCTTATACCTCCAGCACCCGAGAACAAACCGTCTCGGACTTCGCTGAAATTACCAGATCAGAGCCAGAAAAGTCTCTAACTAGCAATAAGCACACCAAACAAGGCCGCAACAACCGAGGCGTCATCACCTGTCGCCACCGGGGAGGCGGTCACAAACGGCTGTATAGAGACATCGACTTCCGCCGCGACAAACACAGCATTCCCGCTACTGTCAAGGCGATCGAGTATGACCCCAATCGCAACGCCCGCATCGCCCTGGTGTTCTACAAAGACGGCGAAAAACGGTACATCCTGCACCCGCTCAACTTAAACGTCGGTACAGTAATTGTCTCAGGCCCAGACGCGCCGATCGAAATCGGTAACGCCCTCCCCCTGAAGAACATTCCCCTCGGTACCAGCATCCACAACGTCGAGCTAGTACCCGGAAAAGGCGGACAAATCGTTCGCTCCGCCGGTTCCAGCGCTCAGCTAATGGCAAAAGAAGGTAGCTACGTCACCCTCAAACTGCCATCCGGCGAACAGCGCAAAGTCCGCGCCGATTGCTACGCCACCATCGGTCAAGTCGGCAACACCGACGCCAGAAACATCAGCCTCGGCAAAGCAGGTCGTACCCGCTGGAAAGGTCGCAGACCCACCGTTCGCGGTAGTGTCATGAACCCGGTAGACCACCCGCACGGCGGTGGCGAAGGCAGAGCTCCTATTGGGCGTCCGGGGCCTGTCACTCCTTGGGGTAAACCAGCATTGGGTGCAAAAACTCGACGCAAAAACAAGCGCAGCGACGCTTTAATAGTCCGCCGCCGCCGCAAATCTTCCAAGCGTGGCAAGGGCGGTAGACAAAGCTAGTCATCAGTCAGCAGTCTTCAGTGCTTAGTTATTAACTGCTAACTAATGACTGAGGACTGATGACCAATGACTGCTGAAAGCTGACTAATGACTCCTGAATTACTAAAAAAATCATGTCTCGATCGCTAAAAAAAGGCCCCTTTGTCGCAGATCATCTGATGACAAAAATCGAAAAACTCAACGCCGCCGGCCAAAAACAAGTAATTAAAACTTGGTCGCGGTCTTCCACAATCCTGCCCCAAATGGTAGGTCACACGATCGCCGTTCACAACGGCAGACAGCACGTACCCGTCTACCTCACAGACCAAATGGTAGGCCACAAACTCGGAGAATTTTCCCCCACTCGCACCTTTAGAGGTCACGCGAAAAGTGGTGATAAAAAGGCAAAAAGATAGCCGAATTAGGTGACAGGTAATAGGTAATCGGACAAACTTTTTCCCAATTACCAATTACCTTTTTCCCAATTACCAATTACCAATTACCCAAATCGAAATGGTTATAGATACCACATCCGAAATTAAGGCGATCGCCCGTTACATCCGGACATCCCCCTTCAAAGTGCGCCGAGTCCTCGACCAAATTCGCGGCAAAAGCTACCAAGAAGCGCTGATTTTACTCGAATTCATGCCCTACCGCGCCTGCGAACCAATCGTCAAAGTTTTGCGATCGGCAGTAGCCAACGCCGAACACAACGCAGGATTGGATAAATCCAAACTCGTAGTTTCTCAAGCTTACGCAGACCAAGGCCCAGTCCTCAAACGCTTTAGACCCCGCGCTCAAGGTCGCGCCTACCAAATCCGCAAGCCAACCTGTCACATTACCGTAGTAGTAGCTCCGCTCCTAGAAAACTAAACCAGGGAAAAACGTAATAGGTAATAAACAGCTTAAAGTTGAAAAAATGGGTAATCACCAATTACCAATTACCAATTACCAATTACCAATTACCAATTAACTCATCAACTATTATGGGCCAAAAAATACATCCAATTGGTTTTCGCCTCGGCATTACCCAAGAGCACCGCTCTCGCTGGTTTGCTGATCCTAAAAACTATCCAGAACTCTTGCAAGAAGACTATAAAATTCGCAAGTACGTTCGTAAAACCCTCAGCAATGCTGGGATTTCCTCGGTCAGAATTGAGCGGAAAGCCGATCAAATCGACCTAGAAGTGTTCACCGCCAGACCAGGCGTTGTCGTAGGCCGCGGCGGAGCAGGCATCGAAACCTTGCGCGTCGGTTTGCAGCAGCAACTCGGTAGCAACCGCCAAATCCGCATCAACGTCGTCGAAGTCCAGCGAGTAGACGCCGATGCCACACTGATCGCGGAATACATCGCTCAGCAACTAGAACGGCGCGTATCCTTCCGCCGAGTAGTCCGCCAAGCAATCACCCGCGCCCAAAAAGTCGGCATCCAAGGCATCAAAATTCAAGTCAGTGGACGCCTCAACGGTGCAGAAATTGCCCGTACCGAATGGACACGGGAAGGAAGAGTCCCCTTGCACACGCTGCGGGCAGACATCGACTACTCCTACTGCACTGCTCAAACCATCTACGGTATTCTGGGCATTAAAGTTTGGGTTTTCAAAGGCGAAATTATTCCCGGACAGGAACAAGAAGCTGCACCAAATGCAGCAGTGCCCCGCACCAAACAAAAGCGCCGCCGCCAGAACTTTGAAGATCGATCGAACGAAGGCTAGCTAATTGTTAACTGTTAGTTGTCATTTGTTAAGTGTGAGTTGTTCCAAACCAATTAGCAATTAGCAATCACCAATTACCAATTACCAATTACCAATTACCCAACTCCCAAAGCCATGTTAAGCCCTAAAAGAACGAAATTCCGCAAACAACAGCGCGGGCGAATGAGCGGTATTGCCACCCGCGGCAATACAGTTAGCTTTGGCGACTTCGCGCTCCAAGCTGTCGAACCCGCCTGGATCACTTCTCGCCAAATAGAAGCCGGACGGCGCGCCATGACCCGCTATATCCGCCGGGGCGGCAAAATCTGGATTCGCATTTTTCCCGACAAACCAGTCACCCAGCGCGCAGCAGAAACCCGGATGGGTTCCGGTAAAGGTAATCCTGAGTTTTGGGTTGCCGTGGTCAAACCCGGTCGGGTAATGTTTGAAATTGGCGGCGTAAGTGAAGAAACTGCCCGCGAAGCAATGCGTTTGGCATCTTTCAAATTACCAATTAAAACCAAGTTCATCACTCGCGAAGAAGACCAGTCATAGCGAAGAGCGAAGGTAGAATTAGGTCTGTATTAATCAGCATTTTAAACGGCTACAGCAATTTAAAATCTGGCTTTCATAACTTTTCTTTCCTTCGACCTTCAGCCTAAGAGACAATTCTGTCTTCTGTCATACCGCTCGCTAACGAGAAAGCACACAATTATGTCTTTGACCAAGATTAAAGAAGCTAGAGAATTAAGCGATGCTGCAGTAGCAGAGCAAATTTTAGCCGTCAAGCGCCAACTAATGGAATTGCGGCTTCAGCAAGCTACCGGCCGCATGGAAAAGCCTCACCTGTTCAAGCACGCCAAACACCGGCTAGCTCAATTGATGACAGTTGAACGCGAGCGCCAAATCGTTGCTGAGAAAGAAGCAGCAGCAGCAAAATTAGCCGCATCTAAACAGGTAGGACAGCCTGCTGCAACCGCAGCAGTCAGCCAAGAGTCAGAAGCAGCCGAGCCGACGATCGCACAGTAGCTAAAAACAGTCAATTGCACAACAAAAATAGGTAGCTATGGCAATTAAAGAACGAGTTGGCGTAGTAGTCAGCGACAAGATGGATAAAACCGTCGTGGTAGCAATCGAAAACCGCTCCTCCCACACCAAATACGGCAAAATCGTAGTCCGCACCAAGCGCTACAAAGCTCATGACGAAGAAAATCAGTGCAAATCGGGCGATCGTGTCCGCATCACTGAAACTCGCCCACTGAGCAAAACCAAACGTTGGACGGTTGCTGAGATTTTCGGGACAAAAAACGGCTAACAGTTAATTGCGATCTCGCGCCCGCCCGGTACTTGATCAATCAATTAGCCGTCAAAAGTCAACAGTTAACAGTCAACAGTTAACAGTCAACAGTTAACAGTCAACAATCACCATGATTCAACCCCAGACATACCTCAATGTCGCCGACAATAGCGGAGCCCGCAAACTGATGTGCATCCGCGTATTGGGAGGCGGCAACCGTCGCTACGGCGGAGTCGGCGATGTCATCATTGCCGTCGTCAAAGACGCCATCCCCAATATGGCCGTCAAAAAATCAGATGTCGTTCGGGCTGTCATTGTCAGAACCCGCAAAGGTTTGCGCCGCGACAGTGGCATGAGCATTCGTTTTGACGATAACGCCGCCGTTATTATCAACGTAGACGGCAACCCCAAAGGCACTCGCGTCTTCGGCCCCGTCGCCCGTGAACTGCGCGACAAAAACTTTACTAAAATCGTTTCCTTAGCCCCGGAGGTACTTTAAAATGTACGGAAAAAAGGGTAAACCAACTAGCGAGCCGCAGCGCTACAGAATGCACGTCAAAGCAGGCGATACCGTGCAAATAATTACTGGCAAAGAGAAAGGAAAAGTCGGAGAAATCTTAAAGACATATCCTAAAGTCAGCAAAGTAATTGTTAAAGGTGTAAACATCAGAACAAAGCACGTCAAGCCCCAGCAAGAGGGAGAGTCCGGGAAAATACTCACATTTGAGGCTCCCATTCACAGCTCAAATGTCATGCACTATTCCGAAAAAGAAAAAATAGCTAGCCGCGTTTGCTATACATTTAGCGAAGACGGCCGGAAACTGCGACAGCTCAAAAAAACCGGAGAAATCCTCGATAATTAGTCATTAGTCATTAGTCATTAGTCATTAGTCATTGGTCATCAGTCATCAGTCATTAGTCATTAGTCATTAGACAAATGCTTTCCTGACAACAGTCAACTGACAACTGACAACTGACAACTGACAACTGACAACTGACAACTGACAAAAACCAATTCCCTGACCAAGCCCAGGGACAGTTAACGAAACACAAAAACTATGCCGGACAAACTCAAGGTTCTTTATCAAGGAAAAATCGTTCCCACACTGATGGATCAGTTTAAATATACTAATATCCATCAGGTTCCCAAACTCGTCAAAGTCACAGTGAACCGCGGTTTGGGAGAAGCATCTCAAAACGCTAAGGCACTGGATTCGTCGATCAACGAAATTGGCATCATCACCGGGCAAAAACCAGTGGTGACGCGGGCGAAAAAAGCGATCGCAGGCTTCAAAATCCGCAAAGGAGTACCCGTCGGCGTTATGGTGACGCTGCGCGGCGATCGGATGTACGATTTTCTCGATCGGCTGATCAACCTCGCACTCCCCCGTATTCGCGACTTCCGCGGCATCAGCCCCAAAAGCTTCGACGGGCGCGGCAACTACAGCTTGGGTCTGAGAGAACAGCTAATTTTTCCAGAAATAGAATATGACCGCATCGATCAAATTCGAGGCATGGACATTTCAATTATCACCACAGCAAACACCGACGAAGAAGGACGCGCCTTGCTTAAAGAAATGGGAATGCCGTTCCGGGACAACTAAGCACTAGAGTAAGAAGCAAAAGATGGCAGCTAACGATACCATAGCAGATATGTTGACGCGCATTCGCAATTCTTGCATGGCGCGCCACCAAACAACGCAAATTCCAGCTACAAAAATGACCCGCAGCATCGCCCAAGTCCTCAAAAGTGAAGGCTTTATCAGCGAATTTGAAGAAGCAGAACCAGAAGGGATCAAGCGACATTTAGTGCTTTCTCTAAAGTACAAAGGTAAAACTCGCAAGCCCATTATCACGGCACTGAAGCGAGTCAGCAAACCAGGACTGCGCGTTTACTCAAACCGTAAAGAATTGCCCAGAGTATTAGGCGGAATTGGCATTGCCATTATTTCCACCTCCAGTGGCATTATGACGGATAGAGAAGCTCGACGCCAAGGTTTGGGCGGTGAAGTGCTTTGTTATGTTTGGTAGTCATTAGTCATTAGTCAGCAGTCATTAGTCATTAGTTATTAGTTATGGGTTAGTGGTTAGTAGCAAATAATGACAACTAACAACTAACAACTGACAACTAAAAACTGACAGCTAACAACTGACAACTGGCAACTAACAACTGACAACTGACGACTAATTAACTAAAAACAAAGGACAAAAAACTATGTCGCGAATTGGCAAGCGTCCGATTAGCATCCCCACGAAAGTCACCGTCACCCTAGACGGTCAAAAAGTAGCCGTCAAAGGCCCTAAAGGTGAACTTTCCCGAGTTATCCCAGCCGAAATCCTCATGGGAATTGAAGGCGAGACTTTACTCGTTACCCGCCGAGACGAATCTCGCGTCGCCAGACAACTCCACGGCTTGTGCCGCACCCTAGTCGCCAACATGGTCGAAGGTGTATCAGAAGGTTTTCAGCGGCGTCTCGAAATTATCGGCACAGGTTATCGGGCACAGGTTCAAGGACGGAACCTGATTTTAAACGTCGGTTACAGCAAACCCGTTGAAATGCCCCCTCCCGAAGGCATCACAATGGCAGTTGAAGGCAACACCAACGTCATTGTCTCCGGCATTGACAAAGAACTCGTAGGCAATACAGCAGCCCGCATCCGCGCGGTGCGTCCGCCCGAAGTCTATAAGGGCAAAGGCATTCGCTACAGCGGCGAAGTCGTCCGGCGCAAAGCTGGTAAAACAGGCAAAACAGGTAAGAAGTAACCATGAAGCTTACTCGCAAAGAATCAGTCCAGCGCAGACACCGCCGCGTTCGGCGCAAGGTGTTCGGCACCGCCGAACGTCCCAGACTAGCGGTATTTCGCTCAGATCAGCACATCTACGCTCAAGTCATCGACGACACCGCCCAGCACACTTTGGCCGCCGCGTCAACCCTCGATCCCGAATTGAAGTCAACTCTCAGTTCTGGCGGCAACTGCTCCGCGAGCGTGCAAGTCGGTCAGTTGATTGCCAAACGCTGTTCCAGCGCTGGCATAGTCAAAGTCGTATTCGATCGGGGGGGCAACCTCTATCACGGTCGTGTCAAAGCCCTCGCAGAAGCAGCTCGCGAAGCGGGGTTAGACTTCTAGAGGGGGTAATGGGTAGCGGGTAATGAGTAATTAAAAAGTAAAAAGTCAAAAGTTGAAAGTTAAAAGGCAAAATCCAGATTTCTTCTATTTTTACTTTTTACTCAAACAATTACCACTTGCCGATCGCCTTTCACCAATTACTAATTCCCACAGGACAAAACTATGGCAGAACAAAAAGAACAGCGCAACAAGAAAAAAAGCAGCAGCAACAACAAAGGGCGCGAAAAAGAATCCGAATGGCAAGAACGGGTTGTTCAGATTCGGCGCGTTACCAAAGTAGTCAAAGGTGGTAAAAAACTCAGCTTCCGCGCCATAGTCATTATCGGCAACGAACGCGGTCAAGTTGGAGTAGGAGTCGGCAAAGCTAGCGACGTAATCGGTGCCGTTAAAAAAGGCGTCGCTGACGGCAAAAAGCACCTAATTGAAGTCCCCCTCACCAAATCTAACTCCATCCCTCACCCCATCAACGGTGACGGTGGCGGAGCTAAAGTGATGATGCGGCCGGCCGCTCCGGGAACCGGGGTAATTGCAGGGGGAGCAGTGCGAACTGTTCTCGAACTAGCAGGAGTCCGCAATATCTTAGCCAAACAGCTAGGTTCCGGAAATCCCTTAAACAACGCCCGAGCCGCAGTCAATGCCCTCTCCACCCTCCGCACCTTGTCCGAAGTTGCTCAAGAGCGCGGAATTCCAGTAGAAAATCTCTACGGTTAGGGCACGCGAGAATGGGAAACTGTAAGTTTTGAGTGTTAAGTGCTTGCGGTGAAAATAAAAAAATCCGCAACTTAAAACTCACGCACTCAAAACTACTGCGTACCCCCTCTCTAAATACCAATTACCAATTACCAATTACTAAAACTATGAGATTGCAAGACGCCCGACCCAAAGCAGGCTCCCAAAAGCGCCCCCGACGCTTGGGCAGAGGTATTTCTGCCGGTCAAGGCGCGAGCTCCGGCAAAGGGATGCGCGGTCAAAAATCTAGAGCCGGTAGCGGCACTAGACCCGGTTTTGAAGGAGGTCAAAATCCTCTCTACCGCCGTCTCCCCAAGTTGAAAAGCTTCCCTCTAGTGAACCGGAAAGAGTACACTACCATTAATGTAAGTAAATTAGCATCGCTGCCAGCAAACACCGAAGTTACTCTCACCTCTCTGATCCAAGCAAAAATTGTCACCACAGATGACGGGCCGCTGAAAATCTTAGGAGATGGCGAACTGAATGTACCTTTGCAAGTGCGGGCCTCGGCTTTTACCGCAGGTGCTCGCGCCAAAATTGAAGCTGCAGGCGGAAGTTGCGAATTAGTTGCGTGAAGATTTGAGGTTTGAGAGTCTGTCCAAATCTCAAATCCTCAACCTTGCTATCAGAAAATGATTTAGTCGAAAATCCCAAATCTAAAATCCAAAATCGTAACTATGGACGTTAGTAGAGAGAAAGCGCCAACTGCACAAGAGACGTTCATGCAGATGGCTCAAGCTGCTGGTTTACGAGGCCGCATCCTCGTAACCGTTGGCTTACTGATTTTAGTACGCCTGGGTGTCCACTTGCCAGTCCCCGGCATCGATCGAGTCGCCTTTGCCCAAAACGTCGAAAATAGCCCTTTAATTGGCTTTCTGGATTTGTTCTCAGGAGGCGGCTTGTCAGCTTTGGGGATTTTCGCGCTGGGGATTTTGCCCTACATTAATGCTTCAATTATTGTGCAACTTCTAACTGCGGCTCTGCCAAGCTTAGAAGACTTGCAGAAAAATGAAGGAGAAGCAGGGCGGCGCAAGATTTCTCAAATTACTCGCTACGTTTCTTTGGGCTGGGCAATTCTGCAAAGTATTGGCATTGCGATTTGGGTCAGCCCTTTTGCTCAATCTCCAGCGCCTTTATTCATAGCACAAACAGCTTTGGCTCTGACAGCCGGCTCAATGTTTGTGATGTGGATATCGGAAGTGGTGACGGAACGAGGTATCGGGAACGGAGCATCGCTGCTGATTTTTATCAATATTGTGTCGGTATTGCCGCGCTCTTTGGGACAAACTTTTGAATTGGCCCAAAGTGGGGACACGCAAGTAGTCGGCCGCGTCGTCGTTCTGCTGCTGGTCTTTTTGGTAACGATTGTCGGGATTGTTTTTGTTCAGGAAGGTACTCGCCGCATTCCGATTATTTCGGCCCGTCGCCAAGTCGGCCGCAAAGTTTATCGGGAGAGCCGGAGTTATCTGCCCCTGCGTTTGAATCAAGGTGGAGTGATGCCGATTATTTTTGCATCTTCGGTGCTGATTGTGCCTTCTTTCCTCGCTCAGTCTCTCAATAACCCGTTTTTGGTTCAAGTTGCTAATGTGTTGAGTCCGAACGGCCCTGCCCCTTGGGCTTACGCGCTGTTTTATCTGACTTTGATTCTGTTCTTCAGCTATTTCTACGCTTCGTTGATTGTCAACCCCGTAGATATGTCTCAGAACTTGAAGAAAATGGGCGCTAGCATTCCTGGAATTCGTCCCGGTCAGAAAACGAGTGATTATGTGGAGAAGGTTTTGAACCGTTTGACTTTCTTGGGAGCGATTTTTCTCGGTCTGGTGGCTATTGTACCAACTGCTGTAGAAAGCGCGATCGGAGTGCAAACTTTTAGAGGTTTTGGCGCAACTTCCCTACTGATTTTAGTAGGTGTGGCGATCGAAACTGCTAAGCAAATTCAAACTTACGTCATCTCCCAGCGATATGAAGGAATGGTGAAGTAATCGTAATGCAATTTATTTTCATGGGACCTCCAGGGGCGGGAAAGGGAACTCAGGCTCAGATATTAGCTGCTCTCTGGAAAATACCCCACATTTCTACGGGCGAAATCCTGCGCGCCTGCGTGGTGGCGAAAACTGCCTTGGGCCTAAAGGCGCAAGCCTACATGGACAGGGGTGAGTTGGTTCCCGACCAATTGCTGATGGATATCGTGCAGGAACGCTTGAATGAACCGGACGCTAATGCTGGCTGGATTCTTGACGGCTTTCCCCGCACAGTCGCCCAGGCAACTTTTTTAGACAAACTGCTGCACGATCTTAGCGATGCCGAGGGGAGTACATCGAACCCAAAATTTGGTCTCAAAGCTGTTAATCTCGACGTGCCTGACGACATTTTGGTGTCTCGCCTGCTGTCGCGGGGCCGGCAGGATGACAATGAGGAGACGATCCGCCGTCGGTTGCAAGTTTATCGCGAGCAAACTGAGCCTTTGATTGATTTTTACAGTGGCCGTCAACAGTTAGTTGCGGTTGATGGCGATCGAGCAATGGAATTAGTCACCGCAGAACTCCAACAATCTCTCTCTGGCGACTCTTGAACCCTCTCAATACAGCTTGTTACTCACCAGCTTTTGCTAAGATATGTTAACTAGGAGCTTTTTGTGCTATCAGGTTTTGTGAGGGTTGCTAGAGACCGGATTGAACTCGATACTAATTGCCACAACTTTACTCAAGTAAAGCCAAAGTGAGCGGTTAATTGAGTCTTTAAGTCGATCGAGTCGCCCTAATTATTGCCCCCCCGTTCCCGTTTGAATCCTACCAGTAAATAGGTTGTGAGGCCAACGCCGGGACACTCCTAGTTAATCAAATGTAGAGTTGAGGTAAATACCAAATTGTCTAAGCAAGATTTAATTGAAATGGAAGGGACAGTGACGGAATCCCTGCCCAATGCGATGTTTCGCGTTGACCTAGATAATGGGTTTAACGTGCTAGCTCACATTTCCGGCAAGATCCGCCGCAACTACATCAAAATTCTGCCTGGCGATCGCGTCAAAGTCGAATTGACTCCCTACGACTTGACCAAAGGCAGGATTACTTATCGCCTTCGGAAAAAATAGGCTTAGATAAAACTTTCTAAAAACTAATTCTAAGTTTAATTTAGAGAGAATTTGGTAAAAAGCTTCAAATTTATGCTATAATGCTACGTTTGTAGTGTTGCCGAGAAGGGCGTCAACAACCCACCGGTGTACCGGGTTAAGTCATTGTTACACCGTAGAAGTATCGCTCGCCCAAACTCTGGCGCAGGCGAACTTTACCCAGCAATGGGAGTGGGTGCAAGCGGGCTCCTTCATGAAACAACCCGCACTTTATACAATTTAATCGAGGAGAGGCCTACACCTTGCCCAGCCTCTCCTCCCACCGCTCTACGGGCAGTCCCAGCGTGCCTGCTCTCCGGTAGAGCGGGGTTCTCCAGGCAGGAAGAAAGATGAAAGTTCGAGCATCTGTCAAAAAAATTTGTGAGAAATGTCGCGTCATCCGCCGTCGCGGTCGAGTGATGGTGATATGCACTAACCCGAAACACAAACAACGCCAAGGTTAGAAAAAAAGAAGATTGGGCGCTGCACCCAGGTGCATCCTAATTGAACATTGTAGCCAAACAGGAAAACTAGGGAGACAAAAAGTGTGGCACGGATTGCCGGGGTAGACCTTCCACGCGATAAGCGCGTCGAAATAGGTCTGACATACATTTACGGAATAGGCTTGTCGCGGGCCCAAAAAATTATCGCTGCAACAGGCGTAAATCCTGACACTCGCGTCAAGGATTTAACAGAGGCCGACGTGACAGCTCTGCGGGCTCATGTAGAAACCACATACCAAATCGAAGGAGACCTCCGGCGCTGGGAGTCAATGAACATCAAGCGCCTGATGGACATCGGAACTTATCGCGGTCGGCGTCACCGTTTGGGTCTGCCGGTGCGGGGACAACGAACCCGTACCAACGCCAGAACCCGTCGTGGCGTCCGCCGAACAGTTGCGGGCAAGAAAAAGGCACCTTCCAAGAAGTAACATCTTTTTGGGAAAAATACGCTGGGGGCTGCTGGCTCCTAGCGCTTCGGGACATTAGTTGAGAGAAACGTTAAAGAGACTAATATGGCGCGACCACAAACAGGCAAGAAATCTGGTGCAAAAAAGCAGAAACGGAATGTACCCAATGGGGTAGGCTACATCCAGTCTACCTTTAACAACACGATTGTAACTATTACCGACCTCAACGGCGAAGTGATATCCTGGGCATCCGCAGGTTCCAGCGGTTTTAAAGGAGCTAAAAAGGGAACTCCCTTTGCCGCTCAAACAGCAGCAGAAAGTGCTGCCCGCAGAGCCAACGACCAAGGAATGCGCCAAATAGAAGTAATGGTGAGCGGGCCTGGAGCAGGTAGAGAAACTGCAATCCGGGCGCTGCAAGGGGCGGGACTGGAAATCACCCTGATTAGAGATGTTACCCCAATTCCTCACAACGGCTGTCGCCCTCCCAAGCGGCGTAGAGTCTAAAACGATTTGAGATTTTAGATTTTAGATTTTGGATAATGGCTAACTGCTTAAAGTCACAAACTAATGGTTCTAACTGTTGCCCCGTCCATCCAAAATCCGAAATCCGTTCAGGGGTATGCTCTGCAATCTAAAATCCAAAATCAAAAATCCAAAGTGGAAAAGGGAGGTCACTCCGTGGCGCAGTTTCAAATTGAATGTATAGAGTCTAACACTGACAAAGACCGCAGTCAGTACGGAAAATTTGTCCTGGAACCGCTCGATCGCGGTCAGGGAACAACTGTTGGGAATGCGCTTCGGCGAGTTCTGCTGTCAAACTTGGAAGGAACAGCAGTAACTTCAGTCCGAATCGCGGGCGTCAATCACGAGTTTGCCACGATCGAAGGGGTACGTGAGGATGTTCTAGAAATTCTCCTGAACATGAAAGAGGTGGTCCTCAAAACTCATTCTCAGCAGCCGCAAATCGGCAGGTTGCGGATTGAGGGGCCTGTCACAGTTACGGCCGATAGATTCGATTTGCCCTCAGAGGTGGAATTGATCGATCGATCCCAGTACATTGCAACTCTCTCCCCCGGCTCAGTTCTGGAAATGGAATTCAGAATTGAAAAAGGCATCGGATACCGAGCAGTAGACCGCAGTCGGGATGATGGATCGGCTTTGGATTTTCTCCAAATTGACGCCATCTTTATGCCGATTCGCAGAGTCAACTACAGCGTTGAAGATGCTCGGGTAGGCGGTACGGTCGAGAAAGACCGACTGATTATGGAAATCTGGACTGATGGCAGCGTGACTCCTCAAGAAGCTTTGAGTCAATCTGCCAACATCCTGGTAGATTTATTTGCACCTCTCAAAGACATCACCCAAGATTCTCTCAAACCAGAGTATCCCGGTGAAGCCGATCCTACCAGCCAAATTCCGATCGAAGAATTGCAGTTGTCCGTCCGGGCTTACAACTGTCTCAAGCGGGCTCAGATCAACTCAGTCGCAGACTTATTGGATTATACCCAAGAAGACTTGCTCGAGATCAAGAATTTCGGGCAGAAGTCCGCAGAAGAAGTGATTGAAGCTTTACAAAAACGCTTGGGCATTACCTTGCCACAGGAAAAATCAGCTAAAAGTTAATCAACGGGTAACGGGTAAAAAAGTTCTGAATTTTAAGTAGGTGAGTTTTTAAGTTAAAGAATTCACCGCTCAAAACTCGCGGACTATCCCGGCGCCCAATTACCAATTACCAATTACCAACTGCCATGCGTCACCGCTGTCGCGTTCCCCAACTCAGCAAACCGGCTGACCAGCGCCGCGCCCTACTGCGCTCGCTGACCACCGAATTAATCCGCCACGGTAAAATCACTACCACTCTCGCCCGCGCCAAAGCGCTGCGCTCAGAGGCGGACAGGATGATTACCCTGGCAAAAGATGGCTCCTTGGCCTCTCGCCGCCAAGCTATGGGCTATATCTACGATAAACAGTTAGTACACGCCTTGTTTGAGGCGGCACAAGAACGGTACGGCTCCCGCAACGGCGGCTACACCCGCGTAGTCCGAACTGTCCCCCGTCAAGGAGACAATTCCGAAATGGCGATCGTTGAACTGGTTTAATTCCATTTTGGGTTGGAGATTTGTGATTTATGACTGACAATCGAAAATCCCCAATCGAAAATCCCCAATCGATACAGCGCGTTGCTCTGGTGATCCAATACCTCGGCACTAACTTTCACGGTTGGCAGCGACAGCCGAACCAGCGTACAGTACAAGAAGAAATTGAAACAGCAATATCGACTGTTCTGGAACGCCCGGTAACGCTGCACGCTGCTGGGAGAACCGATGCGGGAGTTCACGCCGCTGCTCAAGTAGCGCATTTTGATGCCCACGGCCCAATTCCGGCTCACCGCTGGGCAAGCGTTCTCAACTCTCGACTGGCAAAAGATATTTTAATTCGAGCTTCGGCAAAGGTGGAACCTACCTGGCACGCTCGGTTCTCAGCCAGTTGGCGGCGCTATCGCTACACCCTTTATACAGATCCGACCCCTAATTTGTTTGTGCGTCCTTTTGCTTGGCACTGCTATCACGCCCCTGTGGATGAATCTTTGATTCAGACAGCTTTGACACCGCTCATCGGGCGGCATCACCTGGCTGCTTTCCACCGCGCGGGGTCTGCCCGCCCCCATTCCTGGGTGGACGTACAAGCGGCAGAGTGTCAGCGTTCTGGGCCTCTTATCTATATTGAGGTTCAGGCGAGCGGGTTTCTGTACGGGATGATGCGGCTGCTGGTGGGGTTGCTGGTGCAGGTGGGTCGCGGGGAAAGGCCGATCGACAATTTCACAGATATCTGGGTCAACGAACGCCGAGAAATGGTAAAATATGCCGCTCCCGCTCAAGGTTTGTGCCTGCTGCGGGTTGGCTATTCAGAATTTCCCTTTCCCCCAGATGTCTGGTACGACACCCAGCCAAAATTAGTCATTAGTCATTAGTCATTAGTCATTAGTCATTAGTCATTAGGTAACTACTAATAAAAAACTAAGGACAACTAACAATTAAAAACTGACAACTGACAAGTGACAACTGACAACTGACACCTAACAACAGTTAACAGTTAACAGACAACTAACAACAAACAATGAACAAAACTTACGTCCCTACTCAAGACTCCCTAGAGCACAAGTGGTACGTGGTCGATGCCGCCGACCAGCGGCTGGGCCGTCTGGCAACTGAAGTTGCCATGTACCTCCGGGGGAAACACAAACCGACTTACACTCCTTCTATGGATACCGGCGACTTCGTAATTGTCATCAATGCGGACAAAATCGCTGTTACTGGCAAAAAACGCACCCAGAAAATCTACCGCCGCCATTCTGGAAGACCGGGCGGCATGAAAACAGAAACTTTTGCCAAATTGCAAGCACGTTTACCCGAAAGAATCGTCGAAGAAGCTATACGGGGAATGCTGCCTCACACTTCTCTGGGCAGACAACTGTTTACTAAATTGAAGGTGTACGCTGGCCCCAACCACCCGCACCAAGCTCAAAAACCAGAAGAATTAATTGTTCACACGATTCCGGGAGGAAATGAGTAATGCAAGCAACAGATACATCCGGTCGCGCTGTGTACTGGGGTACCGGCCGCCGCAAGCGTTCCGTAGCGCGGGTACGCTTGGTTCCCGGCACTGGCATACTGACTGTCAATGGTAAAGAGGGGGATTTGTACCTGCAATTCAATCCTACTTATTTGGCTCTCGCTAAGGCCCCTCTGGAAACTTTGGGTCTGGAAAATGAGTACGATATTTTGGTAAAAGTCGAAGGCGGTGGCTTGACAGGTCAGGCTGACTCGATTCGCTTGGGTGTCGCTAGAGCACTTTGTCAATTAGACCCGGACAACCGCAAGCCTCTGAAGACTGAGGGCTATTTGACTCGCGACCCGCGGGCCAAAGAACGGAAAAAGTACGGTTTGCGGAAAGCTCGCAAGGCTCCTCAATACTCGAAGCGGTAATCGAGGGAAGAAGGAAGAAGGAAGAAGGACGAAGGACGAAGGAAAAGGCAAAAATTATCTATCCAGATTTTATCTGCCTTTTTTTGAAGTTTATTTCCGATTCCCGATTCCTGGTTCCAACAGATATAAGGCAAAATTCCTGCTGTTGTTGGTGTACAAGTCCTGCGGCAGCTAAAATGGTTGTAAAGTCAAAAATTAGAGAGTAAAAAACAATGGCAAAAGATGGCATTCACCCTGAGTGGTATCCCGAATCTCAGGTTTATTGCAACGGGGAACTTGTGATGACTGTGGGTTCAACTAGACCAAAGCTTCAAGTTGATGTCTGGTCGGGAAATCATCCTTTTTATACTGGCACTCAGAAGATTATTGATACTGAAGGTCGTGTGGAGCGCTTTATGCGGAAATACGGCATGACCGAGGTAGAAATGCCGAAGGCAGATGCTTCCTCTGGACCGCTGAAAATGGAAGATCCGAAAGCAGATGCTGCTAAGGCTGCTGGTAAAGGCAAAAAGAAGAAGTAGCTGGATTGTCATTTGTCCGCAGTTTGTTGAGAGTAGTTCTTTCTACTGGCAACTTACCGCCCTCGGATTTTAGATTTTAGATTGAAGACTTCCGCTATGCAGGCAGTTGATCTCGATCGACATTCTATCCTAACTGCTCTTGAGTTCTAAAATCTAAAATCTAAAATCTAAAATCTAAAATCGATCCGCCCTCGGATTGGAGAGTTTAGATTGAAGACTTGCTAAGCAGGCAGTTGAGTTCGATCGAGTTGAGTTTGATCGAGATTCTATCCCCACTGTTCTTCAAATCTAAAATCTAAAATCTAAAATCTAAAATCTAAAATCGATTGACAAAGGACAACTGACAATGGCTGAATCTTATTTGCTGGATAAATTGAAGTCGGTAGAGCAAACTTTTAATGAGTTGACTCGCCGCATGGCTGACCCGGATGTGGCTAGGGACAATCAAGAGTTTCAACGGGTAGCGAAAGCTCGATCGTCCTTGGAGGAAGTGGTCGATACTTTTGCTCTGTGGAAAACCACTCAGGAAGATTTGGTGGGCGCGCGACAGGTTCTCAAGGAAGCCGCGGGCGATCGAGATATGCAAGAAATGGCTGCGCTGGAAGTTCAGGAACTTGAGGCGAAGCTGGAGAGTTTGGAAAGTCGTTTGAAGGTTTTGCTGCTCCCCCG
Source organism: Microcoleus sp. N9_B4 (assembly GCF_036701635.1). Lineage (NCBI taxonomy): Bacteria > Bacillati > Cyanobacteriota > Cyanophyceae > Oscillatoriales > Microcoleaceae > Microcoleus > Microcoleus sp. N9_B4. Next base: position 118,791 of record NZ_JAUBRC010000021.1, read on the forward strand.
CGACCCGAACGATGACAAGAATATTATGCTGGAAATTCGGGCCGGTACTGGCGGTGATGAGGCTAGTATTTGGGCGGGAGATTTGCTGCGGCTGTATTCGCGCTACGCTCAAACTCAAGGCTGGCAGGTGAAGTTGGTGAGCGAGTCGCTGGCGGAAATGGGCGGCTTTAAAGAGGTGATTCTGGAAATTACAGGCGACAGCGTTTACAGCAAGCTGAAGTTTGAGGCTGGAGTACACCGGGTGCAGCGAGTGCCGGTGACTGAGGCTGGCGGCCGGGTGCATACTTCGACGGCGACGGTGGCTGTGATGCCGGAGGTGGATGATGTGGAGATTCACATCGATCCGAAGGATATTGAGATGAGTACGGCTCGATCGGGTGGTGCTGGCGGCCAAAACGTGAACAAGGTGGAAACTGCTGCGGATTTGTTTCACAAGCCGACGGGAATTCGGATTTTCTGTACTGAGGAGCGCAGTCAGTTGCAGAATAAGGAGCGGGCGATGCAGATTTTGCGGGCGAAGCTCTATGAGATGAAGTTGCGGGAGCAGCAGGATGAGGTGAAGTCGCGGCGTTTGGCTCAGGTTGGTACTGGTTCGCGATCGGAAAAAATTCGCACTTACAACTATAAGGACAATCGGGCTACCGACCACCGTTTGGGGGAGAATTTCTCGCTCAATAGTGTTTTGGAAGGGGATATTGAGGGGATTATTCAAACTTGCATTTCTCAGGATCAGCAGGAACGTTTGGCTGAGTTGGCTGCTTCTACTAATTGATGGAGTGATGGGGGGCTAGGCGCATTGTTTGCTCAGCGTCAGTTCCCTTGTTACGCGAGAGATATGCTTGAGTAGGGCTTCCCAAATTGGGTAAGCTGTTCGACATCTAAACTGCATTAACTCGCGTTACCTTTATTTTTTATTTTTCGGTTCCATTTCATAACCCTCTTTTGTCACTCTACGCAGAGTCCAAGTGGAAATAAGGGATATTGAGGTTTTGACAAATTGCTGTCGGGGCGACAAGTCGCCTATAACGCTGATAGAATAAGCCTCATAGCTCTTATGCCTTGTTGATAATTAGGTAGTTTATGTGGAGACAAAGACATTAATTCAACAACAACCTGCCAATTACTAAACATCGAATCGACCCATGATTCACCCCAGAGTCCAATATAAAAAGTGCTATGTCTAGCATATTTTCTGTGGCTTTCTGTTTTTATGCCTAGATATTCTTGAACTTGCTTTGATTTAATATCTATCCCTTGAATGATACTCTTTAAGTATGATAGCGATAGCAAAATTAATAATTTACTCAATCGGTCGCCCGTTAAATTAGTCTTCTCTAGGTTATAGCCCACATTCCGCAGTTCTGGCTTTGATGACTAAGGATTTTCATACCTTCAGTGTAGGAAAAATATCTGTGCCTACCTTTTCTAATTTTAGTATCATTATTTTGCGATTTTGGCTAGATATAACAAATTTGAATTCACAGATATTTCCTAATATATTTATTCGGCAATATCTGAACTCATTTTCCCTAAATTAGACATCACAATTCCGGCAACATGATTTTTCTGTTGCCAATTTATTGAATTTATTCAACAATATTCTCCGGTTTGTTTTCCGAGTTACCCATCTTCAACTATTAAATAATATTGACCGCAAACCTTTCCTAAATAATTTAATATCTCCCGACGTTCCTTTGTTAAGTTACTTATTTGTTCGGCTCCATTTAGGTTGACTAAATGTACGGCTTGAAACATCTGAAATACCCACCGCATTGTCGGTTTATTTGTCATTTTCTTGACCTGGTTTCTGATGCTGGCATTGGCTGATTCTAATTCTTGTCTCAACTTTCTTTGGGCGAGATTATATACTAATAAACATACTCCCATTATCATGGCAATTGCTTCTACTCTCTCGGGTTTTTTCACGAAGACGCTTGATGTGAAAAATAATGGGTCTTTAAAAAATCTAAATTCTCTTTCGTTACTTTGTTGGTCTTTGTATTCTTCTAATATTTGCTGGTTGGTTATTTCGTTTTTATTTAAGATGTTTGTTGCCAGTATAAATCTCCCTGCTTTAATTTTTTCGGCTGATATTATTTCGGGTCTGGTTTCTATTTTACCGATTATTTGATAGGCTATTGTGTCTATATTACTCGCTTTATTGGTGGGTGTTTTTGGTTTTTTATGGCTTTTTTCTTGACATTCAATTTCGGTAATTTGGTGATATTTCCATGTGTCTGATAGATTTTTTATGGCGGTTTCTGCGTCGGCAACACAGGCAAATTTTTGCCGGGAAAGCTTGCGTAGTGAGGCTTGGGCGCTTAATTGTTGTTTGTTTACTTGTTTGTCTATTTGTTTGATGCTTGCTTGTTTTCTGAGTT
>NZ_JAUBRC010000022.1:0-121077 GCF_036701635.1 Microcoleus sp. N9_B4
TTACTCTCAAAGGTCACAGCAGTTCGGTATATGCAGTAGCCGTCACTGCGGATGGCAAGCGGGCGATTTCTGGTTCAGATGACAATACCCTCAAAGTTTGGGATTTAACAACTCGAAAGGAACAGTTTACTCTCAACGATCACATCAGTTCGGTAAATGCAGTAGCTGTCACTGCTGATGGCAAGCGGGCGATTTCTGGTTCAGATGACAAAACCCTCAAAGTTTGGGATTTAACAACTGGAAAGGAACAGTTTACTCTCAATAGTTGGGTAAATGCAGTAGCTGTCACTGCTGATGGCAAGCGGGCGATTTCTGGTTCAAGAAACACAACCCTCAAAGTTTGGGATTTAACAACTGGAAAGGAACAGTTTACTCTCATTGGTCACACCAGTTCGGTATATGCAGTAGCCGTCACTGCTGATGGCAAGCGGGTGATTTCTGCTTCATATGATGATACCCTAAAAGCGTGGGATTTAACAACTGGAGAGCAAGAGTTTAGTCTCAAATGTTATAACAACCTGGAAAATGCAGTAGCAGTCACTACTGATGGCAAGAGAGCAATTTATGCTTCCAATTACAACACCCTCAAAGTCTGGGATTTGTTGAGTGGAAATGTCATTGCCAGTTTCACCGGTGAAAGTTCGATCGCCTCTTGCGCCATTGCACCCGATGGAGTCACAATTGTCGCAGGCGACGAATCCGGCCGCGTATATTTCCTGCGACTAGAAGGGGTGGAGGCACTAACATGAATTCCTCACCTCTCTCAACTCCCATCTCTACCGCTGCTTACCCAAAAGAATTTCAGCAACTCCTGCGAGAAAAAACCGAGAATTTTGCAGGGCGCAAGTTTGTTTTTTCTGCCATATCCGACTTTCTGAACTCCCACAGCCGCGGTTATTTCACAATTGTCGGCACTCCTGGCTGCGGCAAAAGTTCCATCCTCGCCCAATATGTCACGGCCCATCCTCGCAGTATCTATTACAACGCTGCAGTTGAGGGCAAAAATCGAGCTGAAGATTTTCTCGCTTCTGTCTGCACTCAACTGATTGACAAATACCTTGCCGCCAATGGGGAAACAGCCGAAATCCTCAATCTCCGATCTCAACTTCAAAATCTCGAATCCCATGATGGGAGTTGGTTTCTGTCTTTGTTGCTTCAGCAAATTAGCGATAAATTAGCCGATCGCCAACGGTTGATAATAGTCATTGATTCTGTAGACGCGATCGCCCGCACCAGTCAGCCTCCCAGCACCAATCTGTTTTATCTGCCGAGATATTTGGGCGATCGTACTTATTTTATCCTCGCCCGCCGCCCGTTTTTGAGAGAGAAATCCGGTTTGTTAATTGAGACGCCCTCTCAAACTCTCGATTTAAGAGATTATCCCGCCCAAAATCGCGAAGATGCCCTTAACTACATTCAGCAATACCTATCAACCGCACCGGATTTGACTCAACCCGAATTCTGCCAACAACTCGCAACTGTCAGCGAAAACAATTTCATGTATCTGAGTCAGATGTTACCTGCCATTAAGGGTAATTCGCACCCCGATGCTAATCTGGGGGAGTCCTCACTTGTCTCTGAACTTCCTCCCGGTTTAGCAGCGTATTATCAAAACCACTGGCTGCGGATGAGAGGTGATGGTTTATCGGCCGTTGACTTGTCTGTGCTGAATGTTTTGGTACAATCAACATCAAGTTTGTCTGTAAGTGCGATATCCAATATAATTGATCAGGATGAATACGATGTTGAAAAAGTGTTAGACAATTGGATCGAGTTCTTAAATAAACAAGAAATTGGAGGAGAAATTTGCTATAGTTTGTATCATAATAGTTTTCGCGAATGGCTGGGAAAACAATCTATTTTAGAATGATGATGAGGACACGGCAGTGTCCATTGGAGTCAACTTAACGTTACACCGATAGTCCGACAGGGGTTGAAACCCCTGCCTCAAAGGGCTCTCCTGAACTTATGGTTATAAGTTTATCTAATCAGAAAAGCAAGCTAATACGCGATTCCTAAAATTATTAAAATTAAAAAAACCATACCCTTGCCGCATTATCAACTTAATCCGATTGTTGATTCCTGACATGACTCCACTTGTGGTGCGATGAAGAAAGTAGTTGCAAATACCCTCAAAATGATTCTCAATTGTTGATGCAGATTCTCTAAAAAATACTTGTGCATGATTTAGCCATTTTTTGATTTTTTTTCTGCCCTTTTTTGATCTTTGGAGGCCGATACTTTATGGGAAATAGAATTTTTTCTTAGTTCAGTGGCCTCCCCAGCATAGAAGTGAATAAAAATGGGTGTCAGAAAGCGTATGTGACAGTTGAGGGTGCGGAAGGTGGGATCAAACGGCAATGACTAACAATTTTAAAAAAAATAGGTTGGGTTTAACACAAGTAAACCCAACCTATTAATTAAATGAGACTTAAGAGTTTAGCCTTGATTCACCACAGTCGGTTTTAAAATTTCCTGTGACTTCGATCGATCTAAACCATTTTGAACTTCCACAGATTCCTTAATCGGTTTCCGGGCTTCAATTAAACTCAAAGCTTTGTTGACACCTTCAGGTAAAATCACTACCAAACTGCCGGCCGGCGCCTCATCTAAAGCTTTGTTAACGGCTGTTGTTTCGTCGAGAATCAACTCGTATTCAACTTTAGATTTGTCTACGGTTCCTGCAGAAATAGCCTCGGCAATTCCCTGACAAATTAATTTGGCCACCGTACCGGGTTCTCGCCCGCGCCTGTCAATATCTTCTTTGACAATAATACGATCGAACATCTCGGCCGAAAGTTTGCCCAGCGTGACAAAATCTTCATCTCGCCGGTCTCCGGGGGCACCTACTACCCCGATCCGCCGTCCCGGCCAATTCAGCACGAAACTGCCCAAAGCTTTGTAGCTGTGGGGGTTGTGGGCGTAGTCGAGCAAAGTGTGATAGCTGCCCAAATTAAACAGATTCATCCTTCCGGGAGTTTGACCGACGGATGCTTGGAAGCTTGACAAAGCCGATCGAATATCTTCTATTTTCAATCCTTGGGCAAAAGCCGCCAAACAAGCTGCTAAAGCATTGGCAATCATAAACGGCGCGCGCCCGCCCATCGTCAGCGGCACGTTCACAGCCTGCTCAATTCGCAGCGTCCAATCGCCTTTTAAGATCGACAAGTAGCCATTTTCGTAAATCGCTGCCAGCCCGCCCGCAGCGGTATGTTTGGCAACCAGTTCGTTATCCGGGTTCATGGAAAAATATGCAATTTGAGCCTTGACACGCTGCGCCATTTGTGATACCAGCGGGTCGTCTGCATTCAAAACTGCATAGCCTTTGGGCATTACCGACTCGACGAGGACGCTCTTGAGTTTGGCAAGTTGTTCCACGGTGTCGATGTCGCCAATTCCCAAGTGATCGGCTGCGACGTTCAAGACGACGCCGACATCGCACTGATCGAAGCCGAGGCCCGATCGCAAAATCCCACCTCTAGCCGTTTCCAGCACCGCCACTTCTACCGTTGGGTCAGACAAAATCAACTGAGCACTCTGCGGCCCGGTATTGTCTCCGCTTTCGACCAAATAATCGCCGATGTAAGTGCCGTCGGTAGTCGTGTAGCCAGTAATCTGACCTGTCTGCTTGACAATGTGAGCGAGTAGGCGAGTGGTTGTCGTTTTGCCGTTGGTTCCCGTTACCGCTAAAATTGGCACCCGGCTGGGTTGAGGCGAGGGGAAGAGCATATCGAAGACGGCGCCGGCGACGTTGCGGGGTAAACCTTGACTCGGGGCGACGTGCATTCTGAAACCCGGTGCTGCGTTGACTTCGACGATGACGCCGTTGACATCGCGCAGGGGTTGGGAGATATCGGGAGTTACTACGTCAATGCCGGCGATGTCCAAACCGATAATTTTGGCGACTCTGGAAAACAGCCAGACGTTTTCTGGGTGGATTTCGTCGGTGCGATCGACTGCAATTCCACCGGTACTCAAGTTTGCTGTCGCGCGCAAAAATACTCTTTCGCCGACGGGCACTACGGAGTCCATCGCGTATCCTTGTTTTTCCAGCAAATCCAGGGACAATTTGTCGATCGTGATCCGGGTGAGCACGTTGTCGTGTCCGTCTCCTCGCTGCGGGTCGCGGTTTACTTCTTCAATAAGCTGTTCTACTGTAGACCTGCCGTTACCCACGACGTTAGCGGGGACTCGTTCTGCAACTGCTATGACTTGCCCGTTGACTACCAATACTCTGTGGTCACGGCCGACGTAATAGCGCTCGACTATCACACTTTTTGTTTTTGATGCCGCGCTGGCTAAGTCGTAGGCTTCTTCTGCTGCTTCCCAGGAATTGATGTCGATCGTAATGCCGCGGCCGTGGTTGCCGTCTAGGGGTTTGAGGACGATCGGATAACCGCCGACATCTTCGATCGCCCCACGCAATTCGTCCAAATAATTAATCACCGTCCCTCTGGGAACCGGTACGCCGGCGCTGGCGAGGATATTTTTGGTACCTTCCTTGTCACAGGCAAGTTCTACCCCCAAAACTCCCGTGCGGTTGCTCAGAGTTGCCTGAATCCGCTTTTGGTGAACCCCGTAGCCGAGTTGAATCATAAACCGGGCGCTCAAAGGTATCCAAGGAATGCCGCGCGCTTCTGCTTCCTTAATCAGTGTTTCCGTGCTCGGCCCCAGGGCCGCCGACGCAGCAAACTCTCTCAGGTCTCTCAAATCTTGGACTAATTCTGCTGCTGGATAAGTGCCTGTCTCGGCAATGCTTTGGCACATCCGCACACCCGCCCGGGCTGCATAGCGACCTGCTTGTTCGTTTTGATACTCGATTACTACTTGGTAAATACCTGGGGTCGCCGTCTCGCGGGTACGGCCAAACCCGACTGGCATTCCTGCCATTTGCTGAAGTTCTAGGGCGACGTGTTCGATTACGTGTCCCATCATTGTGCCTTCTCTGACCCGTTGCAGGAATCCTCCCTGATGGCCTGGAGAACAGTGATGGTCGTTCAAACTCGGAAGTGCGGCGATCAACCCTTCATAGAAGCCAGGAATTTCCGATGTGGTTTTATCTGCCCACTCCTCTAAATCCAGACGCATCAGAACGAGTTTCTGGCGTCGGATGCTCCAGTAGTTGGGGCCGCGTAAGGTCTGAATTTTAAGTATTTTCATGGCAGTTAGAGGGGTATGGGGCGCGAAATCTTATAGATAATTGGAGCATTTATTCAATTTCGATCTAGATTGCTCGATCGACTGTTCGCTGCGAACAGTTTGGGAGTGAATTTCCAGTTATGGGCTACCCAATTGAAAATTCATGTCCATGCGATCGGCTAAAAACAAGTACAGGTCAATGGCTAGCAAAAACTCAAAGCCCGAAGCTAGAATTTTCTGTGCTTCTGCTTCCTGGCGTCAGTCCGTAGCTGCTTCGGAATCTATTCTATTGTGGTATCCATGATTCGGCCGGAATGCCGCCTAATTTCTGCCGAATCAATGACAAGAGATGTTCTACGTTAGTTGGCTGTGCGGCATTCGGGGGGCCAGCCAGACTCGGAACACGCTCCCGATGGCATTGGTTTGCCTAGGGGCATATTGTAGCAATCTCCGTGACACAGAACGTGCAAGCGCATATTGAACAGACTTAAGGGTTCTGTCGCTCCTACCATAGACTCATTGGTATAAAAATTTTCCCTAGAATCAACAATAGTCACAGTGCCTTTACCGAGAATTTTCATAGTATCGTCTCCCTCAAACAAGGCGCAAGTGTCTTCATCAATACCAATAGCGATGCGATCGGGATGGCAAGCCACAGCCGACAGCAAGCGAGCCATGCGGTTGCGGTTGTGAAAATGCTGGTCTACGATGATCTCAGGAATAATGTTAAGTCCGTTTGCCATGTCTACTAAAGAGCGGTTTGGCGGGGCGCCACTCCCACCGCCTGCAATCATGTGATATCCCATTACCGCAGCACCCGCGCTGGTGCCAGCGAGTGTAATCTTGCCTTCGAGGGTTTCTTTGCGAATTTTCTCCATCAGCGGGGTGTCCGCCAGCAGCCCACAAAGTCGCAGTTGGTCGCCGCCTGTAATGAATACGCCCGTACAGTCTTCTAAGTAATCTTTCCAGACGGGGTTTTCGCCTTGTTCGCGTTCGCGGATGTCCACTACCTTGACGGCACTAACGCCCATTTCGTCAAATATGGTGCGGTAGCGGTTGCTAATTCCTTCGGGATCTCGCGAAGCGCACGGAACGATCGCCAGCCGAGCGTTTGCACCCCCAGCACGGCAAAAAAAGGTATTCAGAATCTCTCGCCCGTGAACTTTGTCTTCGGCTCCCCCGATGACCATAATCGAGGTTTTTGTGCGCGGGGGAATATTGTGTTCAAGGGCTTGAGATGTCAACTGCTGCATGGTGTGTCTTCCTCTGTTGGATGTGAAATTCAATTTTGCCGTGGCTGTGGGTACAATAGGGCTTTTTAAGAATAAATATTTGTTTGTGGGAGGGAGGTGCGATCGCCGATCGCGCGATCCCGCAGTTGTTTGGCGGTGAGTTTACTTGCAGTCGCTGTCATGAAAAACTGATTATTGTTGTACAAAACCGGCCCGCCGACACAGGAAGAGAATTTAACTTGCAAAAATTCTCAGAAATTATAAGAAATTATAAAGAATAAAGCAATTACTGAAAACTGAACTCCCTCTAAAGGTCAAACTAGAGATGATGTATCAATGAAATTCCAATAATTGTGCGATTTGACGTTGTTACCCTATTTCCAGAATTTTTCCGGGCTCCCCTAGAGTCGGGACTGATGGGCAAAGCCTTAGCTAAAAAGATTGCCGAGGTGAATTTTGTCAATCCCCGCGATTTTACCACAGACAAGCACCAGCGAGTCGATGATGAGCCTTACGGGGGCGGAGTGGGGATGCTGATGAAGCCGGAACCGATTTTTGCTGCGGTGGAGTCGCTGCCTGTTTTGCCACGGCGGGAGGTGATTTTGCTGACTCCCCAGGGGGAACCGATGCAGCAGCCGATGTTTCGGGAGTTGGCGGCCGATCGCGATCAGTTGGTGTTGATTTGCGGTCATTATGAGGGTGTGGACGATCGAGTGCTGCATTTGGTAACTCGCGAGGTGTCTTTGGGGGATTTTGTGCTCACGGGGGGCGAAATTCCGGCTTTGGCTTTAATTAATGGGGTTTTGCGATTGCTGCGGGGAACTGTGGCGAAGGAAGATTCGCTGAAGTTTGAGAGTTTTGAGGACGGACTTTTGGATTATCCGCAGTACACTAGACCGGCGGATTTTCGAGGATTGAAGGTGCCCGACGTGTTGCTGTCTGGTAATCACGCAGAAATTGCTCGCTGGCGCAGGGAACAGCAAATTGAAAAAACTCGATCGCGCCGATCGGATTTGTATGAAGTTTGGTTGCAAGAGAGGGAAGAATAGGAGAAAGGGCGATCGCACGAGTGGTCAATCGATTTTAGATTTTAGATTTTAGATTTTCGATTGACCCCAAGGATAAATGCGGGGGCTTGAGGAGTTTCCATTTTCGATTTTGGATTGATTCCACGGATAAATCACGTGGCGGGTACCATCAAGAAATTCCTGGTCAGAAACCGGGTTTTTTGCGGTAATACTTCGTTGTAGTCCACAGATTCGGTAAAAAACCCGGTTTCTTTGGTCTTGATGCGTAAATCCCGTATATTTAAGAGCCTAATAAATTTTGGATTCGCGTTTGTAAGTCTTGGAGTTCAGGAGAGCGATCGAGAAGTCCGCGATAATTTTCTAGCGTTTCCAGCATTAACGGTTCTCTCCCCCCTCCAACAGCTTTAGGATTGCCATAACTGCTGAGGAAAGCAGCAAAAAAAAATCTTTAACACTCGGATCGGCATTAAAAGATAAATTCACTTATCTCCCTGAAAATATGAAATAATTGTCCTCTACTATACTTCCAAAACCTAAATTTTACATGAACATCCGCATCGGCAACGGTTACGACATTCACTGCTTAGTTCCAGAACGCCCCCTCATCCTCGGCGGCGTCCACATTCCCCACGAATTAGGCTTATTAGGACACAGCGACGCAGACGTACTTACCCACGCTATCATGGATGCCATGCTCGGAGCTCTCAGTTTAGGAGATATCGGGCTGTATTTCCCGCCGACTGACCCGAAATGGAAAGGTGCTGATAGTCTCGTATTGCTGGCACAAGTCAATCAGTTAATATTAGATAAAGGCTGGGAAATCGGCAATATTGATTCGGTGGTGGTGGCAGAACGTCCAAAGCTGAAACCGCATATTGAGCAAATGCGCGATCGGCTTTCTTCCATCCTCAAACTCAACCCAGACCAAATCGGCATCAAAGCCACCACCAACGAAAAGCTAGGCCCCGTTGGGAGAGAAGAAGGAATCGCAGCTTACGCTGTAGTTTTGTTAGTGCTAAAATAGAACTTTAATCTACGTTTTAGGAAGACCAAAACCATGCAAACTGAAACCTTGGATTTAGAGTTACCCATTGACGCGGATATTATCGCATTGGATAAGGACGATCGGGTAGTCGTGCTAATCGAAGTTAAAATTATTGAAGCTCAAGAACCTGCAGCAAAGCAAAGGATTGCTGACTACATGATATCTTGGATGAAAGCTGCGTTAGCGAAGATGTCCGAGCAGCGCACACTCATTCCCTATGCGATGTTTGTTGACACCGAACAAATTCTGATTTTCAAATGGGACGGAGTAAACTTATCTGAACCTGTTTGTTCTCTAAACACTGGTGAAATACTTCGCCATTATGAGCCGGAATTTGGCAGCAAACGGATCTTTAAGCGATACCTAACTAGACTGGTTGAAGCATGGCTGCGCGACTTAGCTTATAATTGGAAGTCTGAGATTCCCACCGCGTCAGAACAGATAGCAAAAATCGGCTTGCTGCCGCTGCTAGCAGGTGGGACGACAAAATCAGGGGTAGAAATTGGTGGCAATTTTATATATCGAGACTAACTTTCTGATGAGCATTGCTACGGGACGCGATCCAGACGCTAACAACTTGTTGGTGAGTGTACCGACATCAGTCAACATAGCAATACCAAGTATTTGCTGCATGGAATCACTTTCGGCTTTAGAAGACGAAATCAAGCGACGAAACCGTTTTTTAGGTGAAATGGAAAAACAAATCAGTCAGCTAAAGCGAGATAAAACTTCACCCTCGGCCCAGTCTCTTGTCTTCCACTTAGAGGAATCTCTCAATGAGAATGAGGTGTTGCTCAATGATATTAATGCACGTCTTTTTGCTGCTCTTGATTTGTTGGCTATAAAGATAGAAATGCTCCCATTAACAGCAGGCATACTTCGAGAAAGTTTGAATTCAATTTTTATTGAAGAAGACCCGACAGACAATTTAATTCTCCACTGCATCTTGAACCACGCACAGTTACATCCTAATGAAGTCAAGGTATTTTTGAGCAATAATACAAAAGAATTTGGTCTGCCGAAAGTTCGAGATGCTTTGCGGGAAGTAGGAATAATGAAGTATTTCTCGGTCACGGAAGATTTTCTCGGTTGGCTACAGTCTCAGTCGTAGTTGCACTGAAATGGTATAGTTAAAAATTATGAAAATTTCTATGATGGTACATTCAAGACTGCGCTGGCTCGTGATTTTACTGGCCGCAATTGCCACTATAACTATGTCTGCGTGCACTCCGGTGCGATCGAACTTAGTAAACAGACTCATCGTTCCCACCCCCAGCGGCCCAGCCACCTTTAACTACCCGCTAAATCAATCTGCATACAGCGTTTTTGGCTATATGTACGAGGGATTGATCAACGAAAACGGCTTGACATCGGAGTTAGAACCCGGTTTAGCCGAGTCCTGGGAAGTTTCTAAAGATGGCAAAAAGATTGTCTTCACCCTGCGAGAGGGATTGAAATGGTCGGACGGCCAACCTCTGACTACTGATGACATTATCTTCAGCTATGAAAAGATTTATTTCAATGACAAAATTCCTAGCGGTTTGAAAGATATTCTGAGGGTTGGCATCAGCGGCCAATTTCCAAAACTTAAAAAAATTGACAGCCGCCGCGTTGAATTTTCCGTTGCAGAACCCTTTGCTCCATTTATTAGATATGCTGGGGGAATCCCGATTTTACCAGCTCATATTTTACAGGAAGCTGCCGAAAATACAGATGCAGACGGCCAGCCTAAATTCCTGAGTACTTGGGCAACAGATACTGACCCTAAAAAAATTGTGGGGAATGGTCAATATCGAATGCTGAGCTACACTCCCAATCAGCGCGTGGTTTTGGAACGAAATCCGTATTTTTGGCGCAAAGATGCTGAGGGAAATGTCCAGCCTTACATCCAGCAAATTGTTTGGCAAATTATCGAAAATACTGATAATCAACTGCTGAATTTTCGATCGGGCGATTTGGATACTCTGAACGTGGAGCCGGAAGTGTTTCCGCTGCTGAAACGGGAGGAAAAACGCGGCAAATATACGGTCTTTAACGGCGGGCCCGATACTGGTAGCGTGTTTATGTGTTTCAATCTGAATAAGGGGCGCAATGCTCAAAATCAGCCGTTTGTAGACCCAATTAAATCTCGCTGGTTCGCGACTAAGGAATTTCGGCAGGCGATCGCCTATGGCATCAACCGATCCGCCATGACTAACAATATTTATCGCGGACTTGGCGCGCCGCTGCATTCCCCAATTCCGGCGCAAAGTCCGTTCTACCTGTCCCCAGAAGAGGGATTGAAAACTTACAGTTACGATCGGCAAAAAGCCAAAGAGTTACTGTTAAGTGCTGGCTTCAAGTACAATTCTAACGGCGAATTGTTGGATGCAGAGGGCAACAAAGTGCGATTTACTTTGTTGATGGCTGCAGGTAAAAAAGTTCGGGAACAAATGGGAACGCAAATTAAGCAAGACTTGGGCAAACTGGGAATGCAAATTGATACACAGTTCCTCAGTTTTAACACCTATGTGGAAAAGCTGCGCCTGACGCGGAATTGGGATACTTACCTCGGCGGTTTTACGGGAGGCACTGAACCGCACAGCGGCTACAATATTTGGTCTGTTAACGGCACGCTGCACAGTTTCAACCAGGGCCCGCAATCCGGAGAACCCCCGATTAAAGGTTGGGAAGTGTACGACTGGGAGCAGAAAATCGATGACCTTTACGTGAAGGCTTCCCAGGAGCTTGATGAGGCGAAGCGCAAGGAAATTTATGCTGAAACGCAGCGGATTATAGCGGAACAAGTTCCTTTTGTTTATATGGTAAATCCGCTGACTTTTGAGGCGGTGCGCGATCGCGTTTCGGGAATTCGCTACAGTGCCCTCGGCGGTGCTTTCTGGAATTTGTACGATCTGAAAATTGCAGAATAGTCAGTTGTGAGTTGTTATTGGCTATTTGTTAGTTGTTATTAGTTATTTGTTACTAATGACAACTGACAACTGACAACTGACAACTGACAACTAACAACTGACAACTGACAACTAACAACTGACTAATATTTATGGAACCTAAAATTTTACAGAAGTTACTCGAATCTGTGGCTACCGGCGATATTAGCCCGATCGCAGCTTTGGATAAATTAAAGCATTTTGACTTTGAACAAGTCGGGGATTTTGCCAAAATTGACCACCACCGCACTTTAAGAACGGGTTTTCCTGAAGTAATTTGGGGCCCAGGGAAAACGCCCGACCAAATTGTTGAGATTATCGAGGCGATGCGCGGGCGAAATTCTGCGGTGATGGCCACGCGAATCGAACCGGAAGTTTTCGAGCAATTGCAACAAAAAATACCCGATTTGTGCTACTACCAAAAGGCCCGAATTTGTGCAATTTCTCCTAATTCCCCAAGTCCCCAGCATCCGGGTACTGTGACTATTATCAGTGCGGGAACGGCGGATTTGTCTGTAGCGGAAGAGGCGGCAATTACTGCGGAACTTTGCGGTTTTCAGGTGCGACGTTTGTGGGATGTCGGAGTTGCCGGCATTCACCGCTTGCTGAGCAACCGGCACGTGATTGCTGATGCTGATGTGTTGATTGCGGTTGCGGGTATGGAAGGTGCTTTGGCGAGTGTGGTTGCGGGTTTGGCAGATTGTCCGGTGATTGCTGTGCCGACGAGTGTGGGTTACGGGGCGAGTTTTGGCGGGATTGCTCCTCTTTTAACTATGCTCAATTCTTGTGCGGCTGGTGTGGGTGTGGTGAATATTGATAACGGGTTTGGGGCGGCGATTTTGGCTTGTCAAATTCTCAGAAGTGCTGGCAGAGTGGGGAAAATGAAAGAGGGGGAGAAAGGGAGAGAGGGGGAATAGTTAGAAACCCCCTCGATTAGATAAGACTAAGCCCAACTGTCACACGACGATCGATTTTTAGGGTGCATCTTGCACCATTCTCAAGAACAGGCATCTTGCCTGTTCCACAAAGAGTGAGTTTTCTTGTGGGGAGTAGCGGTTGGGCATCCTGCCCGCCCGTAAAAAACCTAATTGAAAATGGTGCAACATCTCAGGTGCGTCAGACTCCGTTCTAGAAAGATTATTGAAGATTTCCGGTAGTAAGTAGTAGTTCTGAATTAATTACACAATATTTCTACTGAAACCCTTGCCTAGCAAGGAGTCTTTATGTAATTAATTTTGTGTGGTTACTTAGAGCACCTTACTATATATGCCAGTGGCGTCCAGGATTGCCAGACTCGGCGGTTGAAACCCCGTCTCAACTTGCTTTTCCTCCCAGCAGAGGAGGACTAAAGAATACAGGAGGTATTATTGCCGGATTTGATCTTACTTGCTGCCCAGCCAAATCGGATAAGCAGAAGAATCCTCAGCTTTCAACTTTTGCGCCTGATAACTCTTGCTAGTCCAACTAGCAACTGTTTCCAGGCTTTCTGTCAAACAACTTTCGCTGCCAAAAGCTTCAAATCCCAAAGTCCACCACGCGCTGCCGTTAATGTTCAACTGAGTAAGTTCCACGGTGCAACCTTGGGGAATTGGGGCTTCCACAGGCACAGACATCAGGACACCAGGGGCCGAAACTTGATAAAGACGCTGCGCTCGCTTTTTCTTGACTCCCACCCACTTTCCTGTCGCCAAAATATCCGCCGGTATCGGCGCCATCGTGTCCGCACAAACCCACTTCAGCCACTTTTCGGCTTTGCCTTCCCAGCGGTTGCCGAACTGCATTGTCCCCAACTCTCCCTGACGCCACTTTACCTCCAAGGTTTTCCCGCGCAGCTTCACTCCCAAGTAGTCGCAGCTTGGTACTAGCAAATATATGTCTTCCCGCTCTTCAGGAGGCGAAAGATACCCGCCGAGACTCTCGCTTCCAAACCATTGATTGATCGATTTTGGCAGTGCACCGCTATAAAACCACCGCATTTCCAGACTGGCCCGCATAAATTTTTCCTCCGTTCCACAATTTTTGTCAAACCCAGACTGGATTTGCCATACACCATCGACTTTTGTGCCTCTCCACTCTATCCTCCCCCCTCTGGGGCCCAGAGTCTACCCACAGTCATAACCATTTTAGATTTTAGATTTTAGATTTTAGATTTTAGATTTGGGAATGACTGACTATATAAGGGTTTAGAGCTTGCCTACAGTTGCATTTTTTTTTAACTGGTGTCAGAGCGAGGTCTTTTAAAAAAATTTCTCACAATCCTTTACATATCTTCACAAGTCTGTTACATTTATTTACAGTACACTAAAAACCATTTAGGAAAAAAAACATGAGTAACCGAGGCTTAATGCTGGACGACCAAGGCAAAATGAACAATTTTGCGATCGAGCCGCAAGTATACATCGATGACGAACCCCGCACCGGCTTTACCCCCTACGCAGAACGCTTAAACGGCCGCCTTGCCATGATTGGCTTTGTTTCTCTCTTGGCTTTAGAAGTTTCGACCAAGCACGGGCTGATTAGCTGGCTGACTCACCTGTAATGATTTTGTTAACAATTAAACTATATGGCTATGGATCGCTGGCGGTACACAAACCGCGATCCATAGCTTAACTATTTTGAGGGGCAAGGTTTGGTGAGACAATTAAAATTAAATATTTTTGTTTTACTCTACCCGTAAAAAGAATGCTCAAACGAATTGCGGCAATACTTCTGGTGGTTCTAAGCCTCACGTTGACCGGTTGTGTGTCTAAAGTCACCGGACTCAAAAGCTACGTTGATACTGGCGATGGCTATCAATTTCTCTATCCTAACGGCTGGCTGCCGATCGCGGTTTCTAACGGGCCCGATGTGGTGTTCCGCGATTTGATTCAGCAAACCGAGAACGTCAGCGTGGTAATCAGTCCAGTCGCCAAGGACAAAACTCTGGCGGATTTGGGATCGCCGACGGATGTGGGATACAAGCTCAGCAAAAGTGCGATCGCCCCGGCTGATTCCGGCCGCGAAGCTGAATTAGTCAATGCAGAAGCTCGTGAATCGCGATCGAAAAACTATTACATTTTAGAATACGCCGTTAAGTTGCCAAACCAAGAACGCCACAACTTAGCGAGTGTAGCCGTCAGCCGCGGCAAACTTTTTACGCTTAACGTTTCCACTACCGAAGAACGCTGGCCCAAGGTAAAAGAAGCTTTTGAGAAAGTGGTTAAATCTTTCTCTGTTTATTAGAGCATGGGGCATGGGGCTTGGGGCATTAGTTGTTAGTCATTAGTCAGCAGTCATTAGTCATTAGCTAAGAGTTAAGGATTGAGAACTAAGAAATACAGAAATTATTAGCTTTTAATTAAAACGTTAGTTGCTAACAACTAAATACCAATGACCAATGACCAATGACCAATGACCAATGACTAATGACTTATTAACTTATGAAAATTCCAACTTTTGTATTAGCTTCAGCTTCTCCAGCACGCCGCCGCCTGCTAGAAAATGCCGGCATTCAAGCTGTGATTTGCCCCAGCGACTTTGATGAAGGGCAAATACAAATGAAAGATGCCACTAATTTAGTGCAGGTTTTAGCAGAGGGAAAAGCTGAGGCTGTAGCTAAGTTTTTACTAGCTAATTCTCACCCGCAAATCTCTAATCCCAAAGCGTGTTTGGTGTTGGGATGCGATTCTATTTTGCTCATAGATGGCGAAATTCACGGCAAACCCAAGGATGCGGAGGAAGCAATATCGCGCTGGCAGAAAATGCGCGGTAAGGTGGGCGAACTCTATACGGGTCATGCTTTAATTGATACTAGATTCGATGACTTTGATCAGGCAATGTCGCGATCGAGCATTCGCTGCCAAGTTACAAAAGTTCATTTTGCGGAAGTTACCTCGCGCCAAATAGCGGCTTACGTCGCTACCGGAGAGCCCCTCGCCTGTGCAGGCTGTTTTGCACTCGAAGGTAAAGGCGGCTTTTTTGTGGAACAAATCGAAGGATGTCACACAAATGTGATCGGTTTGAGCTTACCTCTGCTGCGGCAAATGCTCACCGAAATGGGATATGATGTGGCCGATTTCTGGCAATCTTAAATATTGTTGAATTTATGTCAGGAATCGAGAGGCAGAGCCTCGCTGATATGCCTTCCCAGGCAGAGCCTGGGAACGAGGATTGATAGCCTTGGTGTTGTGGGATGGGCGTCCCGCCCGTCCGTGTTCTGCTTCTTAGCAGCAATGTGTACCGATTTGAATTAACCTAGATCGCCCCGTCAGACACAGAGGTAAACTGAAGTTGACTCGGCAAAACATCCTTCACCAAACCCAAGATATTGCCGGTACTAGCTTCCCGAATCACCGTCGCCTTAGTATTTAAAATTCTAAAATCAGCAGTGCGAGGAATTCCCGGAGGAAAAGGGCCACTGCTGTCATAATCTCTGGCATCACCAATTGTTAAAAACCTTTCGCTCAAAACAATATCATCTCGCGTCAATCCAGACGCCAATCCAATTACATCACCTTCAGCCGGATTGTAATCGAGAATAAAATCGGCAGGCACTTCATCGACATCAAAATTGCCACTAGGAGGCGGTTGAAGCGAACCAATTTCCCCCGAAGTTGATCCCACTTCTGTGCGGAGGACAAACAAATCTGCGCCTTCACTTCCCCAAAGTCTATCAATTCCAGCATCACCGATTATAGTATCATTTCCACTCTCTCCTACTAAAGCATCATTCCCTTTACCGCCGCGAATAAAGTCATTTGCCGTGCCTCCATAAACGTAGTCATCACCTTGATCTCCGCTGACAAAATCGCTGCCACATTCTCCATAAAGAATGTCAAAATCTTGGCCGCCGCGAATTGTATCGCTGCCACAACCTCCGATTAAAGTATCTGTGCCGCTGTTACCGTTCATCAGTTCCGCACCACCGGAACCTCTGACAAAATCGTTGCCAGCTAAGGCCCGCAAACCTCCGGGAGTGTTCCGCAGAATTCCATTTGCTAATTGAAATGCGTCGTCATTGGGAGTTAAGTCAAAAAAGTTGGGGTCGCTGGCTGGATTTGGCAATGGCCCTGTGAGTAATTTGATGTTTGGGGGATCAGCAATAATTGGGTCTGGATTTTCAGCTAATGCTCTAATTTCTCCGAGATTTGTTTCTAACATCCTAGGTTTCTCCTTTTTTGATTGACTTTGTTGATATTCTGATTTTAACAAAGATTCCAATTAAGAAATCTGCGGCAATCAGGGGTTAAAAAAATCAAATTACTGTCAAAATTGCCGTAGATCCTTATTCAACAAGCCTCACTTATTGACACCAATCTGCTCGTCCAAATCCGCAAATATTTTGAACTGTGCACCAATAATTCTGGGGATCGCGTAATCTATTACCCGTCAGCAGTCAGCGTGGGAAAACCCAGAGACTGCTAATTGTCATGAAACCTTGAGTTAAGTCAGGAATAATTAATATGCTAGACACTGCGATCGAATCTATTCAAGCCAGAGAAATCCTCGACTCCCGTGGCCGCCCCACCATTGAAGCTGAAGTTTACCTAGCCAACGGTGTTGTGGGGATCGCCCAAGTCCCCAGCGGTGCCTCTACAGGCTCTTTTGAAGCCCACGAACTCCGCGACGACGACAAAAGCCGTTATGGTGGCAAAGGAGTCCTAAAAGCCGTCGCTAACGTCGAACACAAAATTGCCCCCGCTTTGGCTAATCTAGATGCGATCGACCAAGCGCTGGTAGACAAAACCATGATTGACTTGGACGGTTCCCCGAACAAATCCCACCTCGGCGCAAATGCCATTCTCGGAGTCTCCTTAGCCACAGCAAAGGCGGCCGCCGAAACTTTAGGACTCCCCCTTTACCGCTACTTGGGCGGGCCTTTGGCGAACGTTTTACCCGTGCCTTTGATGAACGTGATCAACGGCGGCTCTCACGCTAACAATAATGTGGACATTCAAGAATTTATGATTGTCCCTGTGGGCGCGCCTTCTTTTAAAGAAGCTTTACGCTGGGGTGCAGAGGTATTTGAATCCTTGAGTAAAGTCTTAAAAGCTGAGGGTTTGCTGACTGGTGTGGGTGATGAAGGCGGTTTTGCACCTAATCTTAAATCCAATCAAGCAGCTTTAGATTTGTTAATTGCAGCTATTGAAAAAGCTGGCTACAAACCGGGTGAACAAGTTGCTTTAGCTTTGGATGTTGCTGCTAGCGAATTTTACAAAGATGGGCAGTACACTTACGACGGTGTGGCTCATTCGCCGGCAGAATTAATCGATTATTTGGATGGTTTGGTGAGTCAATATCCCATTGTTTCCATTGAAGATGGTTTGCACGAAGATGATTGGGACAGTTGGGTAGCGCTGACTGAGAAAATGGGCAGCAAAGTTCAATTGGTGGGCGACGATTTGTTTGTTACTAATCGCACGCGGCTGCAAAAAGGAATTGATTTGAAAGCTAGCAATTCGATTTTGATTAAGCTGAATCAAATTGGTTCTTTGACAGAGACTTTGGATACGATCGACCTGGGCAAACGGAACAGCTATCGAGCCGTCATCAGCCACCGTTCCGGTGAAACTGAAGATACCACAATTGCCGATTTAGCCGTAGCGACTCGCGCCGGTCAAATCAAGACTGGTTCTTTGTGTCGCAGCGAACGAGTGGCCAAGTATAACCGTTTATTGCGGATTGAGGACCAATTGGGCGATCGGGCAATTTATGCAGGCTCGATCGGTTACGGGCCAAAATAACACTCGATAACCGGGCATGGGGCATCGGGAATCGGCAATTTACATCCTGTAGGGGCGGGTTTTACCAGAAATAATTGCCTAAAACCAACAATCTCGTAAACCCGCCCCCACCCATCACCCATCACCAATGCCCAATGCCCAATGCCCGATGCCCAATTACCAATTAAGGATAGAAAGCCAATTGTGGCAAACCCAAAGTTTCTTCCCAGCCCATCATCAAGTTCATGCACTGGATGCCTTGGCCGGCTTGTCCCTTAATTAAATTGTCGATCGCCGACAGCACAATCACCCTGTCAGTACGCGGATCGACTTCCACACCGATGTAACACAAATTTGTGCCGCAAGCCCATTTTGTTTGCGGATAAACTCCAGCCGGTAACACTTTTACCCAAGGACAATTGCGATAAAAAGCAGTGAAAATTGTGATTAAATCTTCCCGTACCAAACCCGGATCGCGCAAAGTTGCGTACACAGTCGCCAGAATTCCCCGCACCATTGGAATTAGGTGAGGAGTAAACTGAACTTTAATATCATGTCCCGCTAAATCGCTGCAAATTTGCTCGATTTCTGGCGTGTGGCGGTGGCGGCCAACGCCGTAAGCGCCCAGAGAACCCTCTGCTTCAGCCAACAAGAGATTAACTTCGGCTTTGCGGCCCCCTCCCGAAGCACCGGATTTGGCGTCGATAATTGCTGTTTCTGGCACGATGAGACCTTGTTTGAGCAAAGGTGCCAGGGCTAATAAACTAGCAGTGACGTAGCAGCCGGCACAGCCTACTAACTGAGCGTCTTTAATTCGATCGCGATACAATTCTGGCAAACCGTAAACAGCCGTTGCAGCTAAAGCAGAGTCCGATCGCTCGCCGCCATACCAAGCTTTGTAAGTGTCCAGATTTTCAAATCTGTAGTCAGCCGACAAATCCAAGACTTTGCAGCCTTTTTCTATCAGCGTCGGTGCCATTTTGCAAGCTAAACCGTTCGGCAGCGACAGAAACACAACTTCGCATTTTGCCGCTATTTTGTCTAGGTCGATCGCCTCGACTGTCAAATCAATGCAGTTAGTCAGATGCGGGTAAAGGCTGGAATAAGGTTTTCCCGCACTGCTATCCCCGCCCAAATAAACTACTTCAGCCGCCGGGTGGTCCGCCAGCAGTCGCACAAGTTGCACGCCGCCGTACCCTGAAGCGCCGATAATTCCTACAGGCACACGTCCAACATCTCCCATTTTCCTTTATCCCCTCAGCCGTTGAAGTCAAAAACGCTTGAACTTTTGCTGCATTGTAGTACCAAACGCCAACTTTGGTGATAAAGAATTGTGTTGTTTTGTTTTGGAGGTGCATTTTTGTTAATTTTGGGCTGTTTGACACCGCCCAAAACCCATACAAAGCCCTGGAACTCCCAAAATTTTAGACCAAAGTTCCATCTTCCAGATTCCAAGCTGCAAGTAAATCTAAAATCTAAAATCTAAAATCTAAAATCTAAAATCTAAAATCGACTGACCGATCGCCAAAACCCTAAAATTAACAAACGGATGTGCGATCGTGCTATAAAAAAAACTTACCTTAACCCATCCACAAACCGGAGATTAACATTTTTCCCTCTTGCCTCTTGCCTCTTGCTTCCTGTATCCTGCCTCTTCCCTCTTCCCTCTTCCCTCTTCCTTCTTCCTACCTATGGGCATAGTTGTAGAAAACGTATCAAAACAGTTTGGCACTTTCCAAGCACTCGATCGAGTCAGCTTAGAAATTGAATCGGGTTCCCTAGTCGCATTGCTGGGCCCGTCTGGTTCCGGCAAGTCTACGCTGCTGCGACTGATTGCAGGTTTAGAAATGCCCGACTCCGGGAAAATCTGGCTGACAGGCCAAGATGCCACCAATACTAGCGTCCAAGACCGCAATATTGGGTTTGTGTTTCAGCACTATGCGCTATTCAAGCACATGACAGTGCGAAAAAACATCGCTTTCGGCATGGAAATTCAGAAAACACCACCCGCGAAAGTCAAATCGCGGGTAGAAGAATTGTTGAATTTAGTGCAATTGGCAGGATTGGGCGATAGATACCCGTCGCAACTTTCAGGGGGCCAGCGGCAGCGGGTGGCCCTCGCCAGAGCCCTGGCTGTGGAACCGAAAGTGTTACTGCTAGACGAACCTTTTGGAGCTCTTGATGCCAAAGTTCGCAAAGATTTGCGCGCTTGGTTGCGGCGACTGCACGACGAAGTTCACGTTACCACAGTCTTTGTGACGCACGATCAAGAAGAAGCGATGGAAGTTGCCGATCACATTACAGTAATGAATAAAGGTAAAATCGAACAAGTCGGCACACCCGCAGAAATTTACGACCATCCCGCTAGTGCTTTCGTAATGAGTTTTATCGGCCCAGTCAATGTATTGCCCAGCAGTTCAAGACTGTTTCAAGACAACGGCTTTGACTCAGCCAACCCAGAGATTTTCTTGCGCCCTCACGACGTAGTAATTGAAACTACAGAAAATAGTGCAACAGTGCCTGCAAGAATCAGTCGCTTGATTCATTTGGGATGGGAAATTCAGGTAGAATTAACCTTAGATGACGGTCAAGTAGTAAACGCTAATTTGACTAGAGAAAGATTCGATAGCTTGCAGTTACAGCCCCAGCAAAGAGTGTTCGTAAAGCCAAAAGATGCCAAGTCCTTTCCACTTTTTTATTCTATCTGATACCAATTCTCAAAACTGGAGCTAACTTTAAAACATAAAATATCTGGGTAAGGACGCGGCAATGGCGTCTCTACCCAGATATTTGCAGGGACACCGCCTTGCCGTGTCCCTACTCTTTGATACTGAAAACTGCGCGCTGAGTTAGTCTTTGATTTTGCTGACAGCTTTTTTGACTTGTTGCTCAAAGGATGTAGCTTTTGTATTGGAAGGATTTTTCATTTTTTCAATGTCAGCGTCTCCCTGAACTTCGTTGGGTCCTTTGCTCGCTTTGTCTTGAGTTTCTTCTAAGGACATCGGATTATCACCGGCAACTTTTTGAGCTTCTTTCTCAATTCCCAAAAGTTTATCTTCACCTTTGGTCGGGCTGCTAGTAACTGCAAAAGCCGGGAAAGCATTAGAAACAAACATCAAAGCACAAAAACAAACAGCTATTAAAGTGCGGACTAAACGCTTGGCAGGGAAGTTAAAGCTGATAAAAGACATACAAAATTTCTCCGTTTTTAGAAGTTTTGATCGCTAAGATTGTTAACAGGCTGAAGCTCACTCATATTCTGCACAATCTTTAACTCAAGTTTGAGAAAAGCAACCGTTGCTCTCTGTCAAATTGAGCTAATATATAATTTTTAGCTGAAAAAGCTGGTATTTGAAATCCTTCTCAGGGAATATTTCTAGATGACTGGCGTCGATCGCCCCAAGACATTTATGTAGAAGGATATGTAGAAGGCACTTGTGGAGAATCAAAAAAATTCTCTATAAGTGCCTTCGGATGGGCCTCACATAGCAGTATCAATGTCCGTAACTGGTTTTATCGTGGGGTGGGGGCGGGTTTATCAAAGGAGTTGGGTCTAAAAGCCCGTCCTTTTAGGACGGCTTTAATTTATTCCTAAGACTTCTGGCAATTCCAGTAATCGTGGTAGACTGCAATAGTCGAGGTTAAACTCCTTTGCCATCGTGAAACGGGACATGAGACACACTTTTAGGCATAAACCGGGGGGCAAAGAGCGGCGAAAACTCTTTAAACAGCTAGAGGCTTAACACAGTCTCAAAACCAGAAAAACCAACTATTCTAGTCTTGTTAAGTAGGGTGGGGCACACCCAAACTCTAGGTCAGTATCCTAGTAAGCTTTTGGAGATAGACCCTCTGGGGTGGCTGCGAATCAGGCTCGTTAATTGGTGGAATTCCCACGGTTAAAAGGTTTGAGTATTGCCGAAAGGACGTAACACTTAAAGGTCAGTCGCTGAATTAAGAATCCCCTCGCCTTTAGGCAGGGGAGTGTCAATTAGCCTGTTTGCAATGTGAGAGGGCGCTGGAGTGAACCCGCAGAGCGGTTTGTTGAAAATGTTGCAAGATATGAGATGCGCCCGACTATCCACTGACTAATGACTAATAACTAATGGCTGCTGCTGTCGCACGGGAACTTGACATTTTGCTAGATAAGTTTTAATTTCTCCTACACTGAGTTGCCCGTAATGCAGCAGGGAAGCCAGCAGGGCGGCTTCTGCTTTGCCCTCAGTCACGGCTTCGTAGATGTGGTGACAGTTGCCTGCGCCACCGGAAGCAATGACGGGAATTTCGACAATTTCGGCGATGCTTCGGGTTAATTCCAAGTCGTAACCTGCTTGAGTGCCGTCAGAGTCCATGCTTGTCACCAGAATTTCGCCTGCGCCGCGCTGTTCGGCTTCTTTGGCCCAGGCGATCGCATCTTTGCCGGTATTTTCTCGCCCTCCGCGCACGTAAACGTCCCAACCCGGATTATCTGCGTCTTGCCGTTTGCGGGCGTCGATCGCCACTACAATGCACTGATTACCAAATCGATCGCTGGCTTTGTCAATTAAACTCGGATCGCGCACCGCCGCCGAATTAATACTCACCTTATCAGCGCCCGCCCTCAACAAACTTTTAATTGTGTCTAAGGATTGGATGCCGCCGCCCACCGTCAAAGGGATAAATACTCGATCGGCCGTTCGGTACACCACATCGATCATAATATTCCGGTCTTCGTGAGTCGCCGTAATGTCCAGAAACACCAACTCATCAGCACCCGCATCATTGTAAACCTGAGCCATTTCTACCGGATCGCCAGCATCCTGAAGGTTGACAAAATTGACACCTTTGACCACGCGACCGGCTTTCACATCCAGACAAGGTAAAATTCTTTTCGACAACATACAATTCTCTTCCAATTTAACTTACTCGGCGGGAAGCGCCCCGCTATAACTGTACTCATCTTAGCGGTGCGATGAAAGCCAGGGTTGTTTTTTGCCGTCCTGTTTGTGGTCTTCACTCCTAGCTGGAGAACGAGTTGGACAGCCAAGAAATAACCAATCTCTCAGCTATCACAAGACGGTAACAATAAATAAAATTCGTTTTAAAAAATTGATAAATCATCATAAATGTCGCAAGGATTGCCACAACTAAGCCCTCAAAAGCGAGATATAGCCATCCTAAATCATTTGTAAATTTCTTACTCCCTCCCCTTAATAAGGGGAGGGTTGGGGTGGGGTCAAAAATTTACGACTCCTGCAAGGATTGCTATATATGGCATTTAGCAGCTTACTCTAGCATAGATGATTTTTACTCTTAGTGGTTCCCTACGCTCCTTACCAACAGTTAATCTCAGAACAACATACCTTAATCAGTCTGATTCGGACCCGGCTATAATTATTAAAATTATTCAAAACGTTTCTGCTGGAATAAACTTTGACACGCCACAGCTTCTTGCTGTTTTACCCGATTTGTTAAAAATCGCTGATGGTCATAAGAATGGGGGATGTCACATAGGCACTTTTCTAAAAATTGTTTTTTATAGTGCAAGTATGAAGACTGGTTTTACTTTGGGAGTATCACTTCTGCTGGCAGTATAAGAGTAAAAGTAGATCCCTTACCAACCTCGCTTTCCACCAACGTATCTCCACCCATAATCCGAGACAAATTTCTAGTAATGGCTAACCCTAATCCAGTACCCCCATACTGTCGTGTAGTTGAAGCATCAGCCTGGGTGAATGGTTGAAACAGTTTTTCCATTCGTTCTGGAGGTATGCCAACGCCAGTATCACTTATCTTAAATAAAATATAGGGAATGGCTGATTTCTGTTCTTCTCCATCGGCCCTTCCAGAATTTCTATATTTCTTTTCTACCTTAATAGTAATTATGCCTTTTTTTGTAAATTTGCTGGCATTACTAAGCAAATTAAATAAGCTCTGACGTACCTTAGTTAAATCCGTTTTCATATCTCCCAAATTCGTTTCACACTTAACTATCAATATATTAGCATTCTTATCCACCAGTGGCTTAATCATCATGATGACTTCCCTAATTAAATCTGAGATATTAACGGTTTCTAAGTAAAGTTCAACCTTCCCAGATTCAATTTTGGACAAGTCAAGAATGTCGTTAATTAGTCCAAGTAAATGTGTGCCTGCACCCTTAATTTTTTTCAGATCTGGGATAAAAAAATTTTGATCTAAATCTTCGGCTTCTTCTTGCAACATTTCGCTATAGCCGATAATCGCATTGAGAGGGGTGCGGAGTTCATGGCTCATGTTAGCGAGAAACTGGCTTTTGGCAATGTTGGCTGCTTCGGCTGCTTCTTTAGCTGCTAATAATTCCACAGTCCGTAATTCAACTTTTTCTTCTAGCAGTTGCTTCTGTTGTTCTAGTTTTTTAGTTAGATTATATAATTTTAAATGAATTCTAATCCTCGCTAAAACTTCTTCACTTTGGAAAGGCTTAGAAATATAATCTACGGCTCCTACAGATAATCCATTGACTTTATTATGTGAATCAGATAAAGCACTTAAAAAAATTATTGGAATTTCGCAGGTTAAGGGATTAGCTTTCAATCGTCGGCAAGTCTCAAAGCCATCAATACCGGGCGGCATCATTATATCTAATAAAATTAGTTCGGGCGGATGATATTCTACTTGTTCAATCGCAGTTTCACCATCAATAGCCACGGAAACTTGATAACCCACGTCGGTCAATATGTGGGCTAGAACTTCTAGGTTATTGGGATTATCATCTACAATCAAAATAGATTGATTGTCTGAGTTTTCAGTCATACATAATTTACTGGGGATGGGATACATAAATTTACAAAATTTTTGGACCTAGGGAGTATTTAGGTATTGCTCTATGTAAGTTCGCACCTGTTTAAGCTTGAAACCTTTAGCAAATTCGCGCAGCTCTTGAACAAAAGGGATAAACTCATGGTTTATTAGTTCAATTCTCGTCAACTCTTGTAGTAAATCCTTAATCAATCCCTTACGACTAAGATTATACAATATTAGCAAGTCATCATGCGAAGGTGGCACAATCTCAACCACTTGTGTTGTCAATTCTCTTGTGCTTTGCGGTTGTAATTTCTCTTCATAGATCCATTCTAATTTCAGGAGAGATTTGATCGTATTTAACAGGCTATCAGCTTCTATAGGTTTTGGCAAAAATTCATTAGCTCCAATCTCTATACTTTTTTGGAGATCTGACTCGAATACACTGGCTGAAGACACGATAACTGCCAAATTAGCAGATAATGCTAATTTTCGCAAACTTTTAACCATTTCATAGCCATCCATAATCGGCATAACAATATCAGTAATAACCAGATCGGGTTGAACCTCAGTAATTTTATCCAGTCCTTCTTGGCCATTTTCAGCCTCAAAAAGTATAAATCCAATAGGGCGGAGTAAATTGACAATAACAGAACGGTTTTCCCAATGGTCATCTACTACTAGAACTTTGGGCTTATCGCCATTAAAACCAATAATAACACCCTGCTCCGAAGTTTTAGAATTTTTTGCCCATTCCTTAGCTTCGGGTAAATCTATCTCAAACCAGAAAACACTACCTTTTCCTAATTCACTTTCAACTTCCAAGGTACTGCCCATCATATCAACAATCTTTTTGCTGATAGCTAATCCTAGTCCAGTCCCTTCTGATTGCT
The DNA here is from genome assembly GCF_036701635.1 of Microcoleus sp. N9_B4. Lineage (NCBI taxonomy): Bacteria > Bacillati > Cyanobacteriota > Cyanophyceae > Oscillatoriales > Microcoleaceae > Microcoleus > Microcoleus sp. N9_B4. Next base: position 25,728 of record NZ_JAUBRC010000022.1, read on the forward strand.
TCTTCATATTACCAGACTGCTCAAATGGCAAAAATATATTTTTAACATGATCGCTCGATATCCCAATTCCCGTATCTTCAACTTGGAAAATAATTCGATATAAAGGTAGTTCCCTGAACTCATCTTCCAATAGTTTTGATGTAATTATAAATTTCACGCTACCTTGTTCCGTAAACTTAATAGCATTGCCTAATAAGTTGATCAATACCTGTCGCAATCGTTTTTCATCCGCAAAAAGGCCAACTGGGAGTTGACCTTCGATGGTAGAGATAAAATCAATTCCCTTTTGATCTGCCCTAATCCGACAAATTTCAATTACTGCTTGCAGAAAAGCGGGAAAATGAAAATCTGTAGCATATATTTCCATTTTCTGGGCCTCGATTTTTGAAAAATCAAGGATATCGTTAATCAGAGTCAGTAGGTGGGAGCCACATTGGTTAATAATATTAATTCCTTTTTTATCTGACTCAACTATGTGTTTCGAGCGCTGGAGAATTTGGGCATATCCTAAGATACCATTGAGAGGTGTCCGCAGTTCGTGGCTCATATTAGCTAGAAACTCGCTCTTAGCACGGTTAGCAGTATCGGCAACTTCTTTCGCGTGTTTAAGCTCTACAGTTCTATCTTCAACTCGCAGTTCCAATTCCTCATTAGTTTTCGCAAGCGCGGCAAAAGATTCGCGGAGTTGCTGAGCCATTTTGTTAAATAAATATCCCAAACGACCCAATTCATTTTGGCGGTTTACATTAACTTGGACATCAAGATTTCCAGCAGCAATACTCTCAGTTGCAGCCATTAATTTATTGAGTGGTGTAGAAATTTCTCGCCTTAAAATTAAGAACACAATAATAATTTCAATCAGTAATGCACTTAGCCCTAGCACTAGAATCATGCGAGCAGTAGCTAAGGCTTCTTGGGTCAGCAGAGATTTGGGGAAAACTGTGACCAAGTACCAATTTGGCTCATCAATTCTAGTCACACCCAAGTATTCATCATAGTCAGGATTGTCAATAATCATATTTTCCTGTTTATGAGTTATGACTAATTCATAAATGCGCCGGAGATGAGCATCTCCTGATTGGGCGATGGAGAATTGTCCATTTCCCTTTTGAATACTTTGCATAAGTTCTGGGTGAGCTACTAGCCGCCCATCGGCTCGAAAAATCATGTTGTATGTGCCTTTCAGTCCTTCATTAATAGTCCGTTTCTGCAAATCATCTATTAAAATATCATGACCGATTGTAGCAATATGCTTGCCATCTACATCTAATGGTGTCACACAGGATGCCATCCAAGCTACAGCTACTTGGTCGTAATAAATGCCTGTCCAGACTGTTTTGCGTTCGGGATCGTAGATAGGGCGGGTAATTTGGAATGACTCATCATCTGTGACGCGGAACGAGTCACTAGAAGGTGCTTTTAGCGACCAGGGATACTGGTGCATATACATGATCATACCATTCTCAGGAATTTGCGTATAGGTGTTAGCAAACCGATTGCGCCATGCTGGGCCATAAGCATTTATTGTTTTATAGAAAGCAACTATTCGTCGCTGCATCTCAGTATCAACATTGACATTTTTTCCTAGGAATAAACCCCCGGTCTTGTCGATTTCAAACAGTTCAGGGCGATTGCGAATTGAGCCATCTGGATATTTGACAAAGTTTTGATCGAATTCAGCTTTTGGATCGCGATCTGCTTCTGCTTTGAGTTGATCTAATAAAGCTTGCTTGAGCAACTTATGGTTATCTTCAGCTAAGGTAAATATTGCTCTTTCGCGTTTGGAGCGTAATTTTATGTATTGCTCTAACTGCGTGAGTGAATTAGCAGTAATCCGTGAGATTATTTGGAAATAGCTAATAGCAGTGGAGGCGACAACAACCATGCCCATGCCAAAAGCTATCTTTAAGAGTGTTTGTTTTGTCAGCGATTCTTGGGAGCTATTTTTTTTATTACGAGTTTGGGAGATGATAGAGTTAGATAATTTTAATTTTTGGATCAAATTTATTTTCATTTTTATTTATGAGAAAATTAAATTTAGCTCTGTCAAACTATTTTTCTGCCTATTATTTTCTAATCATTTTTAATTAATTGTGAGCTTTTTGTAGGGTAATTACCCTGTAGTTTACCCCATGAATGGGTAGGCACAGATCGCTACCCTACAATATTTGCACAAATCATTTAGTTTTACTACATCACAAAAAACTTTGACGACGGAAATAGGATAAATAAGCCTTTAATACGGAATCATTAATGGGAGGACAGAGAATATCAGTACCTACCAGTCCATCCTGAGTGTTGCGGTCATCAAACTTTTGACAGACAAAAGACGTTGTCTCGATAAAAGTTTTTTGGCTATTAGATATTTTCTTGACAAATAGAGAAGCCATCGGAGTTAAAGCATTATCGGGAGACATATTGAGTAGTTTGGCCTGCCACTGCGGGTAAGGAATAGAAGGGAGGATATAACCAAGCGTATTAAGATTCAGGATAAGTTCGTTCATGGGTAATACATGGGGGCTTAATACATGAAATGTCTTGTTAAGAGACTCTGGTTGATGCGATAAATACCGAATCGCCTGAACTATATAATCCACAGGAGCGAGACTCATCTTGATATCTAATTCAGGGCCATACCCTAATTGAATCAAGCCCTTGATTATCAAACAAATCGTATTACTGAGTTGAAAAGCACCTGTTTTGCTATGGCCTGTCACCATTCCCAAGCGATAGATCGAAACTGGTAAACCGCGCTCGCGGGCAGCCATAACTAATTTTTCTGCCGCCCATTTACTTTGAGAATAACCATCTGAATATCCTTCAGCACTAAGTAAATCGTCTGTTTCGGCAATTAATTTCATACCATCATAGTTCGACGCTTGAAAGACATCCAGAGTAGAAATATAGTGGACAGGTGTAATGTTAGTCATGGTGGCTAGACGCAATATCTCCTTTGTCCCGCCCACATTGGCATCCCGTAACGCAGTGTAGGGATAAACCAAATTGACATAAGCACCACAGTGATAAATCACATCAACGACATCTGCTAATTCACTAAAATTTGGTGTCGATAGTCCCAAAAATTGCTTTGATAAATCTCCAACTATGGGGATAATTCTCCTACTAAATTCTTCTTCCCAAATTTCGTAATTTTGTAGAGTGCTACGCAGTCGAAAGGTCGCGGATTCCAAATCATCAGCACGAACTAAACAATAAATAGTCGCTTGGGGATTATGCAGCAACAATTCATGCAATAGAAAAGCACCAACAAAACCCGTTGCCCCTGTTAAGAAAATATGCTTCGGTCTAAATCTGGTAATTGTCAATGGGTGAATAGTTTCATCTAAGACTGCATCAGCCGATAAGTCAGCAATATTTGTTTCAAAAATCGCCGTAGATCCCGAAGACTGCACAGCCTCAATTACTTCAGCTAATCCAGCAATTGTCGGAGATTTGAACAGGCAATCTAAAGACAATTCCACTGGGAAGGCTTGCGATACTCGATTTAGTAATAAGGCGGCGCGTAATGAATTTCCGCCTGACTCAAAAAAGTTTTGATGGATGCCAATTTGCACTCCTAAAACCGAAGTCCAAATTTCAACCAATTGTTTCTCTATTTCCGTGCGTGGAGCAACAAATTTTTCAACATTATCAAGAGTTGGTGCCGGTAGTGCCTGCCGATCTACTTTACAATTAGGTGTTAATGGCAAAGCATCCATAAAGACCACAAGCGCAGGAATCATGTAGTCAGGCAATTTTTCTTTTAGCATTGCTCGGAAGCCTGCTGAGCTCTGCTTTAATACTTGTGAATTCAACACCACATAAGCAACTAAGTAATCGTGTCCATGAGCATCATTACTAACAACCACTACCACATCCTTCACCGCAGGATTATCGAAACAGGCTGCTTCAACATCTTTTAATTCAATTCGGTGTCCCTGAATTTTTACTTGGTAATCACTGCGCCCAATAATGGCAATATTACCGTCTGGAAGATAACGACCTAAGTCACCTGTTTTATAAAGACGACCGCCCGGTTCATTGTTAAAATTATCATCAATAAACCTTTCCTCAGTTATCTCTGGACGGTTAAGATAACCTCTCGCTATTCCCATACCACCAATGTAAATCTCTCCATCAGATCCATCAGTAACAAGCTCAAGATTATCGTTGTGAGAATGGCGTGGATACTTGAACAGATAAATTTGAGTATTTAAAATGGGGCGACCAATTGGTATGGTTTCCTCACCAGATTCTACTTGATGAATGGTTGACCAAATAGTTGTTTCAGTCGGCCCGTACATATTCCAAAGGGAGGAACTTCGCTCTAGCAATTGATTAGCTAAGTGTCGATTGAGAGGTTCTCCTCCACAAAGAATTTTTAAATTGCGATCGCCTTGCCAATTAACTGCTAATAGCATTTTCCAGGTTGCAGGAGTTGCCTGCAAGACTGTAGCGCCAGATTCAGTGATCGTTTTAGATAACTTCATTGGATCGATGGCGACTGCGCGACTAACGATCACAACGCGAGCACCAACTATCAACGGTAAGAAAAGTTCTAAAACAGCAATATCAAAGGAGATGGTAGTTACTGCTAGTAGTACATCTCGCTCTGTCAATCCTGGTTCTTGTTTCATCGAGAGCAGAAGATTGACTACAGCACGGTGAATAATTTGCACGCCTTTTGGTTTACCCGTTGAACCCGAGGTGTATATTGTATAGGCTAAATCATCAGGTGTGACTTCGCTATCTAAATTATCTTGGCTGAATTGCTCAATTTTTTGCCAATCTGAATCTAAACATACCACTCGCATACCATTTCTTTTAGGTAGGGAGCTGAGAAGATGGGTTTGGCTAAGTAGTAGCGGAAGCTGGGAGTCTTCCAACATAAAAGCTAACCGGTCTTCGGGATAAGTTGGGTCAAGAGGGACGTAAGCACTACCGGCTTTTAAGACTCCCAGAAGTCCGATTAACATATTCAGCGATCGATCAACGCATACTCCAATAAGCGTCTCTGAATTAACCCCTAAGCTTTTCAGATAATGTGCTAATTGATTGGCTTTATTATTTAATTCTTGATAAGTTATTTGCTCTGCTTTAAAAATAGCAGCAATAGCATTTGGTGTTTGCCTTACTTGGAATTCTACTAACTTATGAATGCAGAAGTTTTCGGGGGTTCTCATTACAAACCTTGATAAATAAGTTGTTACGAACCTAGCTCACGACGCTCTGTAGGCTTTTAAGCATTGATTAGGTAGCCATTGCTGGTGCTTTACCGTCTTTATTTTGCTTGCAAAGCCAGTAATCAATGACTTGCTTGCAAAGCCAGTAATCAATGACACCAAACTTTCGGGTCGTGGCATAGATTTACATAATTTACTAGAGCTAACTATGTTCATCCGGAATAAAAAAAAAATTTAGGTAAATTTATAATTCCATTCCGCACCCTCAACTGTCACATCGGTTATTTCGAGTTGATGGCGGTGGCTCAATCTCTGATTCTTAAGTAAAAATACTGAGAGAATTAGTTATTTTAGAATGATTATTACTCGCGGCAAGAATAGCGCTCATTATGATCGGACAATGCACAGTAAAAGATATCAGCTCAGAGAGGGTTCGCTTAAACAATTGCCTGCTAAGTTTTCCACCTTGCTTGTTACCCCGCTAGCTCAGTTTTGCTTCATAAAGTGCTATTTACCAGAGGCGATCGCCCTGTCACCCATAACTGCATGAGTTGAGTTCACTAAACCTATGCAGAGCATTCATCAACTTCTTTGAAGGACGGGCATCTTTCCCGAAGTTCTAGTCAACGCATGACAAGCAATCAATTCATTACCCCCCAAAAAGTACAAATTGTTGGTGAGAAATTCCTCAATTTTCCTGGTAAGATGGGGATTATTTTTGCTACAATACACCAGAAAATCTCACACAAAATATAAACCGTAAGCAGCATAAACTATCTCGCAAACATCAAGGTTAAAATCGTCGCCATATAGCCAGTATAGTGGTCATGGCTCACGAAAAGATGGCAAACGCTCGTGAGAAATTCCAGGAAAAACAATCTCCCAAATTGGTGCAGGAAAACTAAGTCATCGTTGTTGAAAATCTGGCAGTTAATAACATGGTAAAAAATCATTAGCTAGCAAAATAAATGAGCCATTGCGGATGGTCAAAATTGACCCTACCGTTGAAATACAAGGCTGAAAGAGACGGTAAAAATTACCTAGACATGGGTCGGTTTTTTGCACCATCGAGTAAGAGTTGCTACGTAGGTCTGAATCAGGTGGGTAGCCTGCCGTTGGAAGTGCGTAGCTGAAGTTGTTCCAACTGCAAAACTAAGCACGATAGAGATGTGAATTCTGCTATCATTATTGGCGATGAAGGGCTTGGATTATTAGCGTTAGGAACTAGCACTACTGCCCATGGACGGAATGTAAGTCTGATGGTTGCAAGGAAATCTTCGGTACGATCGGCTGTTCCGGTTGAAATTGGAAGCTTACACCAGAGGGAGTAGTGCACAGAACTCTGGATCGGCATACCAGACCACACGCCCTACCCCCCCCGCCTAGCTCTACCGTGTACAGACAAGTTGCTCGCTGACCCATATTGTAGAAACTCTGTTTCCTAGAATCTTGATTTCTCGTTTGGCCGAATCAATAACTTAAAATTCATGAAAATAAGCTTCCTTTCTGAGATTCATGCGAAACTTGGGTTTCAGGAATTGTGTTGCAAGATTTCGGACTTGTGTGTACACGGTAGCTGCCTAGCCAGAGATCCATTTTCCCACTTTTTTCTGGCCCATCAAAATAAATAAAAGTTGTCTCCGCTCCGGGGCAGGCAGTATTATCAGGTACAATCTTGGTAGACAGTCTGTTTTTACTGGCTGCTTTGGTAGATTGAATCATAAATACCTTCGCTAGCTCGATCGAATTTATGGTTCACAAATCCTACAGGGGCTAGGTGCATCGACGATGGACTAAAAAATCTAAAATCTGAAGTCTCAAATTTCAAATCGGTTAATTTTGTGTCGTTTCTAGGACTGTTGTGACGAGTGCAACCCAATCCACATATGGTACTTCGCACAGAAGGCGGCAATCGCTACTTGCCGCTCTCCGGCAGCAATTGCTGGACAGTAGGGCGGAGCGATGACAATAATTTTGTACTGACAGATCGCTGGATTTCCCGTAATCACGCGATGTTACAACAAATGGAGACAGGAGAGTTCTACCTGATCGACTTGGGCAGCCGCAATGGTTCCTTTGTCAACGGGCGACGGGTCAGTATTCCTGTCACTCTCAGAAATGGCGATCGGATTATTTTCGGTCAAACCGAATTGGACTTCTACAACCCAACGGCCGGCCACCGGCACGATCCAATACACGAGACAGACTCTGAAGATTTTACGGCGACTTTGACGGTACGTAGCCTGATTAGCGTCATGGTAATGGACATCCGAGACTTTACTGTTTTGACTAGGCAGCTAGACGAAACCCTCCTATCGGAAGTCATCGGCAATTGGTTCCGCAAAGCAGGACAGATCATTCGCGAACACGGCAGTTGGGTGGACAAATACATCGGCGATGCGATTATGGCCGTCTGGTTCCACAAAACCAGCGGTGTCAGCAGCGAGGAAATGATGCGGATTTGCCAAGCTTTGAGCGAATTGCACAAGGCAACAGACGAACTCAGCAGCCGTTACCCCCTACCTTTTCCTTTGCGAGTCGGGGCCGGAATCAATACTGGTTATGCAATGGTGGGAAATTCTGGCAGCAGCGACCGATCGGACTATACCGCCTTGGGAGATACTGTAAACGCAGCATTTCGCCTGGAATCTTGCACCAAGCAACTCGGCAAGGATATCGCTGTGGGAGAAACGACCTACAAATACCTGACACAATTGGGGGCCCAGGGCGCTTTCGAGCAGCACACCGTTGCTTTGAAGGGTTACGACCATCCTAGCGTGGCTTACGGCGGTACTTATGCTGACTTGAATGCTTTTCTCAAAACGAAAGGAAAGAGTTCTCTATAGGTAGAAAATTGGGTGCAGGGCAAGAATTAACCTTTTAAAATGGCAGTCCGAGTTTTTAATTGGGAGTGCCTTTGATAAACTTGCCTGCGATGCTTAAAAGTTGGTCAATATCATATATCGTCAGCGTTGTCAATACCCTAATGTAAAGTTTATAACAGCCCTTTACCTATTGCGGATTTATCTGAAAAACTGCATAAGCAAAATGGTAGTCTCTACATAAATGCTGTGTATGAAATTGGGAGACAAAACTTCATGAAACGATTGGGTCGTCTATTGGCAGTATTGGGCTTAGTGCTGGGCTGCTTTGCATGGGCTGGAGACCAAAGCGCGATCGCGGCATCATTCAGCCGTATCGTCTTGCCATCATCCTCGCTCCTAGCTGTTGAAGCTCCGGCTAGAACCAATCGCGCCGATGAGAAGCTTGCCACAGAATACGGCAAAAAACTTGATTTGAACAACAGCGCCGTCCGGGACTTTCGGGAATTTCGAGGGTTGTATCCCACTTTAGCTCGACTAATTATTAAGAATGCTCCTTACGAAAATGTTGAGGACGTACTCAATATTTCAGACTTGACGGAAGCTCAGAAAAAAGTGCTGCAAGCTAACATGGACAAATTCACCGTAACTGATGTTGAATCAGTCTTTATTGAAGGAGACAACCGGTTGAATAATGGTCTCTACGACTAGGTAGCAGCGGGTCTCTTTTGAAGGCATTCGCAATTGGGCAGAAGGCATTCGGCAGAAAGAAAAGATTTTTTTCTACAGGCTGATGACTTCTGCCTTTAATTTCTCAAGACTTACTTTCAACCACCATTCGGCAAAAGCCGACCCAAATTCGCTAGATTGAAATAAGCGGGTTCCCCTCATTCATCTAAAATCTAAAATCCCTTGACTGACATTAGTTCAAGTCTCCAGATTCATCTGTAGACTCAATTCTAAAATCTAAAATCTAAAATCTAAAATCTAAAATTGACTGGCGGCCGACTTATGACTGACAAATTTGACGTATTGGTAATAGGTGCTGGCGCGGCCGGTTTGTACACGGCACTTTGCCTCCCAGAACATTTGCAGGTGGGCTTGATCAATAAAAATATGCTGCCTGTTTCTGCAAGCGATTGGGCTCAAGGAGGGATTGCCGCGGCGATCGCCCCTGAAGATTCAGTAGCGTTACACGTTCAGGATACACTGGCTGCAGGAGCCGGTCTTTGCGATTTGGATGCGGTGAAATTTTTAGTCGAGGAAGCTTCAGCCTGCATTGACTCCCTAGTGAAAATGGGCGTTGCATTCGATCGCACCGGCCCAGATTTAGCCCTCACCCTAGAAGCAGCCCACTCCCGCCGCCGAGTTCTCCACGCCGCCGACACTACGGGCAAAGCTGTTATCAGTACGCTGACAGCAAAAGTATTGAGCCGCAAAAACATTCAACTCGTATCCCCTGCCTTTGCTTTGAGTCTGTGGCTAGACGAAACCGGGCGCTGTCAGGGGATTAGCTCGATTTGCGGCTCACAAGTCAAGTGGCTGCAGGCCAAAGCCGTGGTGCTGGCGACAGGTGGCGGCGGACAGGTTTTTGCTCAAACGACCAATCCGTCGGTAAGTACCGGCGACGGGGTGGCAATTGCGTGGCGCGCCGGGGCGCTGCTGCGAGATTTAGAATTTGTGCAGTTTCACCCGACGGCGCTGAGTACAGCGGGCGCGCCGAGGTTTCTCATTAGCGAAGCGGTGCGGGGAGAAGGAGCTCATTTGGTTGACAGTAAGGGATATCGCTTTGCTTTTGACTCTCACCCCAGCGGGGAACTCGCGCCTCGGGATGTTGTCAGCCGCGCTATTTTCCGCCACTTGCAGAAGACGGGGGAACCTCATGTTTGGCTGGATTTGCGCCCGATTGCGGTCGATCGACTGCGCTACAGGTTTCCCAATATTATTCAAGTGTGCGCTGATTGGGGAATTGATATTTTTTCCGAACCGGTACCGGTGACGCCCGCCGCCCATTACTGGATGGGAGGAATTGTCGCTGACAAGTTTAACCAAACTTCGATTCCGGGTTTGTACGCGGTGGGAGAAACTGCGAGCACGGGAGTACACGGCGCTAATCGGTTGGCGAGCAATTCGCTGCTGGAATGTCTGGTTTTTGGGGCGCAGATGGGACTTTTGCAGCTAGAAGGTGAAACGCCCGAGGCATTCGCCGATCAGTTCGAGGCGGGGGAAATCTGGGAAAAATCGATTTCTGAACAGGACATTGAGGCGATCGAAAGGTTGCGGGTTGAATTGCGGAATTTGGTGTGGCAGAGTGCGGGAATTTGCCGAGGACAACGCGATTTGGAAAGTGCGATCGTCCAACTTGAGATTTGGCGACAAGAATTTGCTTCTTTGCCTTTGAGTCAAACGCTTGATAATTTACAGCCAGGACAAATTATTAATTTTTCCCCTGCTGAGGCGGAGAATAGCTCAATTTTGCGAAATTGGGGAGAAGTTGGGAATTTATTGGATATCGGCTATTTAATTGTCAAAAGTGCTGCGTTTCGCACTGAAAGTCGCGGCGGTCATTACCGGGTGGACTATCCTCTCACCGATCCGGATTGGTGCAGCCATACTTTAATTAACCAATCCAATTGGTACAAATCTCCGCAAATAAAAGATTGAAAATTTATTGAAAATTTGGGGTCAGCGCGTTCCCGTACCGTCACTTTTGGGGTTCCCGTTCGGGTCTGGTTGGTATTCTTGGGGATTTCCAAACCTAGAGGTTGGTGTAACTGTCCAAACTCTGGGGGTCGATGGCGTCGGGTTCTCGCCGGTGCTACGGGCTTTTGTTAAGTTGCTAGTTGAGTTGCTGGCAAGTCGAGCCGCATTTGCGGTGCCGACTATATTCACTTGCAGGCAGGCCGCCAGGGTTGCCGTTGTTGTGAGCTGAATCAAAGTACGCATAGTATTCACAGCCTTATTCCAATCACCGAAATAGATCCACGTCTGTACCACCTATTATATCTATCAATTTCCGTATTTCCACTGATATATTTACATTTACTTTAATTAACTTTCGTAAGTTTACATATTTTTTTATATTAAAGCTTTTTGGCGATTTGAATTTGGTTTCAGGTTGTGATTTATTTTAATGTTTTGTAACATTTAGATGAGACGGCAAGTTGCTCTCATAAGTTTTATATTTTGCTAAATCTATCTAATGACAGATGACAAATTAGAGAATTTTAAATTATGTGATTTGAGATTTGAGATTTCACTACTTTGGGCATTTTTTTGAACGGTTTCAAAAAGCTTAGAGGGCTTACGGTTTAAGAATCGATCAAGCTATTTTTTTGAAGTTAGCTGCACAGGAGACGCCTGAAAATAATATCTCCCTCACTGCCCAATTAGGATTTGAGGTCTAAAAATTGCTCAAATTTTGTCCGAAATATTGAGATTTTAGATAAAAAAATTAAATAATTATAAATGACTTATCAAGCTAGGGGTGGGAGTTTACCTATACTTTTATTAGGTTTTTCACGGGTATTAATTAATAAAAGTGACATTGATTTTTCCCGCGTTCCTTAGCACGATACATCGCCACATCGGCATTCTTAACTAAAATCTCTGGTTCTTGAGCGTCAATGGGATATAAACTAATGCCAATACTTGTAGTTACAGAAACTGTATGTTCTTCTAAAATAAAAGGCTGCATGATGGCGTCGCAAATTTTTTCAGCTACTTTCGCAGCTTCTTCACGACCTGGAATTGCCGGCAAAATGACTGTGAATTCGTCGCCACCCAACCGCGAGATAGTATCGCTGCCACGCAAGCATTTTTTGAGCCGACTGGCAACTGTTTTTAAGAGTAAATCGCCCACATTGTGTCCGAGAGTGTCGTTGATTGACTTAAATCCATCTAAATCTAAAAACAGTAAAGCCACCAATTCTTGAGTGCTGGAGGCTATTTCTAGAGACCGATGCAAGCATTCGTAGAACATTTGGCGGTTAGGCAAACCGGTCAGAGCATCGTGATAAGCTTGGTGGCTGAGCTCAGCATTTTTTTGTTCAAGGGCATTTGCCCGAAGTTGGCGCTCGGTAATATCTCTGATTGCTCCGACTAAAAATAGGTTGCCGGCAGCATCTTTATGCAGGGATCTTTTAGTCGCAATCAGATGCGTAATTCCGTGAGCGTCAGTAAAATATTCTTCATTTTCTCGCGGCTGGTGAGTTTGAAATACTAATTCGTTTTGCTGCCAAAATATCTCCGCTTCGGCTTGGGGAAATAACTCGTAATCGGTTCGGCAAGTTAAAATTTCTAAAGGATAGCCAATAAACCGACAATATGCCTGATTCAAAACTACGCAGCGGTGATTTCGATCTTTGACAAAAATCGGGTCGGGAATTGTATCGATTAGCGATTGTAAAAATTCTTTAGACCGTTTTAATTCTTCTTGCAAGTGAGCCAGATAACCCACAACAGCAGCACCAGAACCCAAAAGACTGAGGAGTGGGGGAATTAACGGCAGCCACCAACCGGCTAAAAAGGCTAAGTATAAACTGGCACTCAGACATAGACAGATACTTAATAAACAATAAGCCGATCGACCGAGCGATCGCAAATTCCAACTCACATTTGCTCCCGCCCAAGACCACAGTAAAATCCACAGTAACTCCGCAGCCTCTGGCCAGACATTGATACCCCCGCGCCCGTCGAGGGCCGCACTCAAAATTTGGCTCAAGAAATGAGCCTGAAACTCGACTCCCGGTATTTGCTGGGGAGAACCAAACCAACCGGAACTGTAAGCATTTTGGTAAAAGTCTCTGAGGCTGGGGGCATTTGAGCCGATCAAGACAACGCGCGATCGTACAAAATCAGCAGGTACTGTGCCAGAGAGCACATCGCTCATTGATGCAGTGCGAAAACTGCCTCGCGGGCCGCGCAGGTTGGTCAAAATTTGATAGCCGCGGCTGTCCGATCGAACGTAAGCACCGTCATTCGGTTGAAAAGGCCGAAAAACCCCCTTGCCTAACTGCAAGTATTTAGGATTGACTCTTGCTGGTTGAGGCGAAATTCCTTCGCTTTTGAGGTAAAGCAAAGCCAGTCTGAGTGCGAAGCTTTGATGAGTTTTTCCGTCTCCGGGCCAAGCGTAGAGCAAAGTTCGCCGCACTTTTGAGTCAGCGTCGATGACAACGTTGTTGAAACCGATTCGATCGAGCTTGTCAAGTACCGGAGGCGGGCGAACTCCGAAGCGGGTTTCGTCTGGCATCAACTCAATGCCGATTAAGTTGGGAATAGTTTTAAAAGTTTTGAGCAGTTCGGCGTTACCCGGTTGAGTTGGCAAATCTCGGTAAACGTCGAGGCCGATCGCCCGCGGCTTGCCAGCGTGCAATTTTTGCAGCAATTGGGCCAAGGCAGCATCCGAAATTGGGTAGCCGTATTTTTGCAAGTCAGCTTCCTTAATTTCTACAATGACGATCCGCGAGTCAAGGGGTTCGGCCGGCCGCCAGCGCACAAACTGATCGAAAGCAGCCCATTCCCACACCTGAAAACATCCGAACCAGCGCATTACAATGACCGTACTAGCAACGGCACTCGCAGTAATCAATACTCGGCGTTCTTGATCGACCCATTTTTTGATAGTTTCTAGCATATTTGGGGATGTGGCCCTCGCTCTGTGAGCATCTAAACTACTACTACGTATAGGTTTTACCTCTCCGGGGCGAGTCGATTTTAGATTTTAGATTTTAGATTTTAGATTTTAGATTATCCAATTTTTTGGTTTTTCGGTGCGGGCGAGTCGATTTTAGATTTTAGATTATCCAATTTTTTGGTTTTTCGGTGCGGGCGAGTTGATTTTAGATTTTAGATTTTAGATTATCCAATTTTTTGGTTTTTCGGTGCGGGCGAGTCGATTTTAGATTTTAGATTTTAAATTATCCAATTTTTTGGTTTTTCGGTGCGGGCGAGTCGATTTTAGATTTTAGATTTTAGATTATCCAATTTTTTGGTTTTTCGGTGCGATCGGGCTGCAACAGCAGAAACCGGGTTTGGCAACCCAAATATGTCATTTCAACAATCATTCTGGAACCAAAAACCCGGTTTCTTGCATTTTTATGTAAAAGTTTTAGTAGTAATTCATCGATCTAAATACTAGAAACCAACCACTTGTTTTAAAAATTTTTCTTTTCACTGATTCTTACTATTTTTTATTTATTATAGATGCGAGATTTTAGATTAATTTCGCAGCACGAGCCAACGATAAAGTAAGTTAAAAAGCAGGATGTTTCCTGCCCATTAATCTAAAATCTGTCATCTATAATATCCAACTTTCCTGTCAGTTTTGAAAGTTGCGCGGGCCGGTGTAACCCGATAAATCAGCGAGTTTATCCAAAGATTGCGTCCCCGAATAAAACTGGCCATTAATTTCCCAAGTCGGGAAACCTTTAACATTCGCAGCAGCAGCTTGGCAAATTTCAGCGCGGGAATTTTGCCCCCTGGGATCGCATTCAAAATAATCAATTATTTTGGCTGCTTCTTTGCCGAACAGCATTTTTTGGTCGTGGCAGTGGGGACACCAGTAAGCGCCGTACTCTTTAGCGCCAATTTGTCGGAGGTGGCGGGCCAAAGCAATTTGTGCCGGGCCGGAGGTTGTAGTGACGGCAGGGGGTACAATTCCGGGGGTAGAGACAGTAGGACCAGGTGAGTTGACACTGTTATAAAGTCCCAAGGCACCGATCGAACTCACCATTGCCACCAAAATGCCTGTAAACACCAACTGTCCGATATCTTCCCACTCGCGCCCGACTAGCACCAGCACAAACAGCGACAGCGAAAATAAGGCGGAAGTGACGCAGTAAATGCACAGTTCCTGAATTTCAAAAGCCATCAAATACATCAAATAGCTGCTGAAAATTACCATCGCAGCGGTGATGATAAATAGCGCTTGCCAAGTTTTGTTTTCTAGTTGAGAGTGCAGTCCTTTCTTGGTGTCGGGATTTACAGCTTTGGGAGCCAATGCCAGGATTGCTATGCTCAGGTAAGCCAGACCGCCTAACAAACTTAAAGGCACTGTGCCAAAGACTGTAGCGTAGGGACTGTTGAGAACTTGGTCGCAGCCGCTGGTGGGACAAATGACCGAGCCTGTCGTGAATTTAGCGATCGTGAGATAGGCCGTTTCTACGACGCCTATGGCTGCGATCGCTGCCATCAGAGTCCTAGACCAGCGATGAATCCAAGGGGTTGAACGTCGGCGAATCATTTTTTGATTTGGTAATTTGGGAATTGTTGACTGTTGACTGTTGACTGTTGACTGTTGACTGTTGACTGTTAACTGTTAACTGTTGACTGTTGACTGTTGACTGATGACTGATGACTGATGACTGATGACTGATGACTACTGCCAACAGTCAACAGTCAACAATTCCCATTTTACGTTTTACTTGTGACTTTGCCCGGTTCCGGTGTTGGCCCTCTTGAGCCATTAGCATCTCTATTTTCCTGTTCGCGCTCTTTCTGTGACAAGCTGCGGCGGGCGGCTTCTACAAACTGACTGACGCGGATCGGATCG
Organism: Microcoleus sp. N9_B4; assembly: GCF_036701635.1. NCBI lineage: Bacteria > Bacillati > Cyanobacteriota > Cyanophyceae > Oscillatoriales > Microcoleaceae > Microcoleus > Microcoleus sp. N9_B4. The sequence continues at coordinate 41,285 of NZ_JAUBRC010000022.1, forward strand.
ATGGGCTGCTCGATGCGGCCGTTTCGTTTCAGGGAACTCGATACGATTACGCCGTCAGCGGCCTGCATGAGGGTGGAAATGTTTTCCCACGAGGCGCCACTGCCGATGAAAACTGGAATTCCCGCTGCTGCTGCACTCGCGAGTTCTAAGTCTTCGAGATTGGGAGGGCTACCAGTTGTCCAGCCGGAAAGGATTACGGCGTCGGCTAAAGCTCGCCCGATCGTCTCTTGGACGGCTGTGGTCAAGTTGGGGCTGCCTAGGGGTCGCCCGTGCTTGACTAACACGTCTGCTAATATTTTGACATCGCTGCCCAATTCCCGGCGGTAGCGCAGTAGCTGGTGAGCTTGGCCTTCAATTAAGCCTTGGTCTGTAGCCATGATGCCGTTGAGGACGTTGACGCGGATGAATTGAGCTCCTGTGCAGGAGGCGATGGCGATCGCGCTGTGGGCGTCGTTTCGCAGCACGTTAACGCCGATCGGCAGCGTCACGAGATTTGTTAGCCTCTCAACTACCAGAGTCATGGCACTTACCACAGCCGGATCTACGCTGTCTTTGGCAAAAGGAGCGTCGAAAAAGTTCTCGACTATGATACCGTTTGCGCCACCAGAAGCCAGCGCTGTAGCCTCTTGCTCGGCTCTTCCGATAATAGCTTTGAGGTTTCCGCCCCAGCGGGGAGAAGTTGGCAAAGGCTGTAAATGTACGACACCGATTATGGGATTCGGCGTTTTGAATATTTGTTTTAAGTCCACGGATTTTCCTGAAACCACCAAGTTCACTGACGGCTGACGGCGGATTTTGACGGTATATTCTAGAATTCTATATCGACGGGGGCGATTCGGTTGACTTAATCGGGTCGCCAAGTTGCTCAAAGCCCGCAGCCATAACATTTTAGATTTTAGATTTTAGATTTTAGATTTTCCAAGGGCGACCTACTGATTTCACTCAAAGACGGAGACTTGCTTCAAGACAGGAATCCTGGAGAGCAAAAAAGTTGAGATTTTAGGGAGATATCCCAGATTCATCTGTGGAGTCAATGCTTTAATCTTTAATCTTTAATCTTTAATCGACTGACTACAATCGGGGTTGAAAGCTTGACTGCAGTTGCATTCTTTTTTATACCTTGGTGTCGGCAGGGGTTTTTCCTTCTCTATCGAGGTTAAGTGGTGGAAGTTGTTCTCATAATTTTGGCTGTCACCGCAGGATTGGGGGCAGCAATCGAAGTGCTGCTGCGGGTGCTGCTGGGTTTTGGTAATCCCTTGATTTATATTGCCGATGCCGAGTGCGGCTATTTGTTGGCGCCTAACCAGAAGGTGCGTCGCTTGGGCAACCGGATTGAGATTAACGAGTATTCGATGCGTAGCGGAGCGATCGCCCCGATCGCCCCTCCAGAAACTCTGCGCGTCTTGCTGTTGGGAGATTCTGTCGCCAACGGCGGTTGGTGGACACATCAGACAGATACGATCTCGGAAATTATGGCTCGGAATTTGAGACTGCAAGTACAGAATCTGGCGAGCTATGCACAATTAGGTTCGCAAGTCAACTATTCAAATTTTGAAGTTCTCAATGCCTCAGCCAATTCTTGGGGGCCGAGGAATCAACTTGCTTACGCCAAGCGGTTCGGTGTTTTTGGGGCAAGGGCTTTGGTTTTACTGCTCAATACGGACGATTTGTTTGCATCGGCTCCTTGTGATCTGGTTGTGGGGCGCGATCGATCTTACCCGGCTCACAAACCCCGATCGGCCACGCTAGAGTTATTGAGCCGCTACCTGCTACCTGTAGTGCCGACTACGCAATTGGCTGCACCCGGAGCCACAAGCGGCGATGTCGTAGGCTCCAACTTAGAAGCTATTCGCCACATCCAGAAAATAGCTGTATCAGCCAAAATCGAGTTTTTGCTAGCCATCACGCCCAGGCGGGGCGAACTCGGCGGCCCGGGCCCTCGCGACTGGGAAGTCAAAGCTAGAGCGCGTCTCGCCGAACTCGTAGAAACAGAGAAAATTACTTACATAGATTTTCTTCCCATTTTCAATTGTGCGGCCGAAATTCCAACGTTGTATCGAGACAGCATTCACCTCAGTCCTCAAGGAAATCAGCTAGTTAGCAAAACCATCATTCGTCAAATAGTCGCTCTTTTTTTGCATAAATCGTGACCTCACCTAAAAACGTATACTTGCCCACGACTTCTGTTGTCGAGAGCAAAAAAGTTGAAACCTTAGTTCAAGCCCCCAGATTCATCTGCAGAGTCAATCTAAGATCTAAAATCGTTCGACTGAGCGCAACTCGACGCTCGCACTCGCCGAACTTCTCACGCCGAATTGTCCAATCTCAAATCGACTGACATCGAATCCGGTTGCATGGGAACAGTTACCCTCTTCAACAAACAACAAACCCAAACTGTAAAAGCACCCGGAAACGACACGATTTGTCTTGATTTAGCTAACTTGCAAAGTAGACTCTAGCTCTTGCGGATACCAAGCTTGACCGTCGAGAGCCATTTGCTCAATCAAACTCGCAAGCCGCAGAGCTTTGAGAGCTTGTTCTCCTCCCACAGAAGGCTGATTTCCACCCCGCACGCAATTAATAAAATGCTCCAATTCTGCGTGGAGCGGTTCAATATTGCTGGTGTAAACTTTCTCGATCAACCCATCTTGACGGTAAAGCACCTGACCGTAATCCGTCACGTAATTGGCGGTTGTTTGTCGGTGAATCAAGATTTCGTTGTTGAGAAAATCTGCCTCTGTCAGAGAATTCTTGCAGTGAGCCACGATTGAACGGAGTTTGCGGTGCGTCACCTTACTGGCAGTCAGGGTGGCGACAATGCCGTTAGCAAAGTTCAACGTCGCTGTCACGTAGTCTAAATAACCTGAATCTGATGCCCTGCTGCCGCTGGCCGTCAGCTTCACCACTTGGGAATCTGCCAATTCCAAAAGCAAGTCGATGTCGTGGATCATTAAATCCAAAACTACCGATACGTCGTTAGCCCGCTGGGAATAGGGACTCATCCGGTGAGCTTCCAATGCCAGTAACTCTTCAGTTTTCAGCACTTTGCCGAGTTCCTGAAAAGCTGGATTGAAGCGCTCGATGTGACCCACTTGTAAAATCCGGTGGGCCTCAGCAGCCGCGTTGACCAAAGATTCGGCTTCGGCAATGCTAGCCGCGATCGGCTTTTCAATTAAAACGTGAACACCCGCTTGGAGACAAGACATCCCCACAGGGTGATGCAGGCGAGTTGGAACGGCGACGCAAACTGCATCTACGTGGGCGAGCAAATCTCGGTAGTCTTCAAAGAAGCGAACCCGGTATTTGCTTGCTACATCTATTCCCCGCTCTACATTTATGTCTGCAACACCCACGAGTTCGATATCTTTTAGCAAGCTCAGAACTCGCGTGTGATGCTGGCCCATATTGCCAACCCCAATCACCCCAATGCGGAGGGGTTCGGGTTGACTTCGCTGGGCGAAAACGTTTGCGTATCCCAATGACATCCTATCTAGCACTCCTGGATTCTCCTCCACCACCACAGGAATCAAGCCCCTTGGCTTCCCTCAGCTACTCACAGCCATCCAGATAGTACCACAGTCAAACTATTTGTGAAGAATTTCTAAGTTCAGTTGCGATTATCGCATCAGGCAATTAAGCAGAAGCGAATCCTATACAAGGGCAGAATACTGGGGTACAATGCCAGGAAATTGCGTATTGACAAAAGTTGGTAAGTGTGTATACACATTGGGACGATCGTCAGCAGCATCGCAACAACACAAACCCGTCGGAATATTTGGCGATTACGATCAAACATTTTTCTGGTTTCTGTTCAAAAGTAATAGTGAAAGTCATAAATTATACAAAAAAACAGATAACTCATCAGTATTACTGCGGTTATTTACATTCCGCAATCTTTGAATTCAAAAAAATTTACTTTAAGAATGCGGATAATTACGGGCGATCGCTCACTACCATAAACTAGACTTACCTAAAGCCTAATAAAAAAAACAATGTGTCAAAAACTAAGACCCAGATTAGGAAGTGCGATCGCTAGCACAATTTTAAGTTTGTTTTCAGCCGTGTCATTGGTAGGAATAGACAAAGCACAAGCCGCCGTACTCACCTACAATTTGGATATTTACAATGGTGGAGGTAGCGGTTTTTTGAAGGTGGATAACTCCTCGGTTAACCCAATACTTTTTCAACTAATTCCTGTAAGCGAGGGAAGATTATACACTCCTCTCATTCTTGACTCTTTTGGACTAGGAGGCAAAGAATACTACAATTTGGCAGGGGCTATAGCTATATTTTATGAAGGGGTGCTTCGCGGACTGCAAGCAGGCGGCTCCGACACACGGACGAGAGAATTAATCGTTCCTCCAGACGAACCAGGAGGACCTGATTACATCAATATCAGGGGCTACGCATCTTGGTCTATCGACACCTACGTGCAGCATTATAGGGGTATTAGTTTTATTGGGGGATCTTGGTTGTTAGGGTATAAGGAGGTATATATTACGCCCATGAACAGTATGCCATATGTAGATAGACAGACGATCGACTCTGCCGGTGTTGTTTTCACCCTAGTGAATACCGAACCCGAACCAGTTCCCGAACCTCTCACCGTTGGGGGGACAGCTTTAGCATTGGCAGGTTTAAGCTGGTTAAAACAAAAGAAAAAAATGGCAGCTTGAGGAGCCCTGGCATCTCAACAATTAAGCACTCAGAAGTCACTTTTCCAAGAATATTCGAGTTGCAAAATTTTGCTCTCGATTCGGAGACAGAGCTCTGGCTTTCAAAATCGCGGCTACTAAAAACGCATAGGACAAAACTCCCACCAACGCCAGCAAAAGTACGCTGGCTGCTCCCGACGCATTCCACAAAGCGTGAAGTGCGGAAGCACTGAAATAGCCTACGCCCAAAATTTGCCAGCGCTTCCTGGGTTTGAGGGCGCTCAAACCAATAAAATATCCCAAATAGCCGCTGTAAGCCATGTGTCCGGCGGCGGAACCCAAAATGCGGGGAATTAGCAACTGCAATCCTACTAATTGTCCGGCGTCCGGCCCTGCTTGCAGGGTGACATTTTGGATGACATTGGGAACGTACTGCCCCAGAGTTTCTAACAGTGTAAAGCCGACTGCTGAGGCGCTTCCTAACAGAATTCCGTCTAAAGGTTCCCAAACGCCGATTCGATCGCGCCACGGATTTTTTAGCCAATTTCCCAGCAACATCGCTCCCAAAACGGGCAGGGCTTTCAGCAATTCTTCCATCAGACCCGCCCCGAAAAACATTCTGGTCAAAAAAGGCAAAAAACTGATTGTTTCGCCTTCGGTTGGCAGGCGGCCGGGCAAAATTTCTCTAAATACTAATATAAATCCAATTAATAAGGGGCTGATCACAATCAGGACTGTAGCTAAAGCCGAACCAAGCAATACCCACCAAGGCTTATGTTTGCCGCACAGTTGATAGATAAAGTAGTAAGCCGCACCAGCGAGGTAAGCTGACAGCAGCAAGTTGAATGCTGCGGAATTTCCAACCGCGACAAACATCGATACGACAACAATAACTGTGGCAATACCTGGATATAAGTAAGCTTTTTGGCTTAATTGTTTGCCCGTCGAGGCGATCGGGAATAATTGAGTTAAAGTGAGAGCGTCTTTTTCGCTACCAGCAAAATTGCCCCTTTGTGGTGCTCTTAATCCGGGTTGATTTTGGTAAGGGGTTACGGGAGATTCAAATATAAATTCAGGGCCGTCAAGGCCGAGACTGATGCGATCGCCTGTTTCTAAAGTTTGGCAGCCAGAGAGCTTTTTTCCGTTGATATAAGTTCCGTTAGCGCTGTTGAGGTCGCAAATTTCCCATCTTGTCAAAGTACCCTGAGTCAGGGGACGGACTGTGGCGTGGCGGCGGGAAACCATGCCGTGGGCGATCGACTCTAAAGCTATTTGACAATTGCGATCGCGTCCGATGACCAATTCCCCTTCTTCACAAAGTTGGTACTTGGATACTGGGGTTCCCACAGCGTCTTTGGCTGGCAATTGTCGCAGAAATCCGATTTCATTAGTCATGAGTTATGAGTCATTAGTCATTAGTCATTAGTCATTGGTCATGAGCTCGCGATCTGTTAGCTGATGTTATTTTTGAGCAGTCTTTATTCCACAGTTATTGGTTGTTAGCTGCTGACTAATTACTAATTACTAATTACTAATAACTGCTGACTAATGACTAATGACTAATAACTCTGCTTATAGATTTGCCCTGGCATCCTGAACGGCTGCATAGAAAAATATGCCAGTTAGCGGTACGCTCAGGGCGAGAATGATGCCCGTGACTAAATTGCCAAGTTGAGCTTCTCCCGAGGACAGCTCAAAAATTGAGCCGACTGCCGCGATCGCAGTGATGCACGAAAGAGCTAAGAGTAAACCACTTTTCGGAGTTCCTGCCATCATACTGATTTTACTGCCTTTGGCGAAAATTTCTGCTTGACTAATGCTTCATTCAGTGCCAGCTTGTTTTCAACTCTGTCTACAAACAGCACTCCGTTGAGGTGATCCATTTCGTGCTGAATTGCCCTCGACAGTAAGTCTGTTGCTATCAGGGTTTGTGGGCGGCCGTATTCGTCGCGGTAGGAGACTTCAATGACTTCCGGGCGTTTGACTTCTAAATAAACTCCCGGAATGCTCAAACACCCTTCTTGCAAGATGCAGATATCGCCGCTGCTACTTTTGATGGTGGGATTGATCAAAACGATTGGGGGTGTAGCGGGATTTTCCGGGTCACAGTCGAGGACAATTACTTGTTTGTGGACTCCGACTTGGGGGGCGGCCAAACCGATGCCATCGGCACTGTACATGGTTTGCAGCATTTCTCGGACTAGCTGCCGAATTTCTGCATCGATGCTTTTGACCCGCTTCGCTGGCTGCCGCAGAACGCGATCGCCTAATGTGTGTATTGTTAGGGGCGGTTTTTCTAACTTTTTCTTTTCAATCAAGACCTGAGCCGTCATAGAACCTCGTGGGATGTTTGGAAACCCCCAACGAAAGCTGTTGGGGAATGGAATTGGAACCAATACTATTATTTTCAATATTAATCTAATTTTCAGTAGCCATGACTGGAAACGCACCAAACCAACGGCCGGTTATTTCTCTGGGGCTTTCGCCCGTTTTAGTGGCGGTAGAGCTTTTAGCTGCGATCGCGCTTTTGCTGGCTGTTTTGCTCATCGTCAAGTTTTGGGCGGTTTTGCCCGATCGAATTCCGATTCATTTCGGCTTAGGGGGGCTGGCTGATGCTTGGGGCGACAAGGTGACGATTTGGATCGTGCCGGCGGTTGCGGCCATTATTTTTGGGGTTTTAACTGCGGTATCGCGCTATCCCCATACTTTTAATTATCCGGTACGGATTACTTCTGAAAACGCTCGCCGGCAATATCTGTTGGGGCGAGGTCTTTTGGTTTGGCTGAAGGCAGAGATTTGCTGGCTGTTGGCGTTTGTGGTGCGGCAGCAAATTCTTGTCGCTTTGGGCAATGCTCAAAGGTTTAGTATCGAGTTATTTTTAGGGTTAGTTGTTTTGATATGTGGGACGGTTAGCGTGTATTTGCTCAAGGCTTATTCTGCTCGCTAGATGTAGGGCAAAAATCTTACATATACCTAAAAACCAAGTTTTTGGGTCGATTTTTAAGGGCAGTTAATAATATCTAACCTCTCCAAAATAAAGAAACTTACTTTGTAAGCAGGAATAAAATCATAAAAACTTTATGAGGAGTTTAGTCCTCACGACCAACATTTTTGATGGCGGGTAATTGACTGGAGATGAGAGAAATCACAGGCGAGAGGTTTGTGTTACGCTAAACGCCTCTCAACTAACCCATCAGATATGTTTGCTGATTGTTCATCGGCAATACTCGCAACTGTCGATTTTTCAAATCTGGTTCTAAGCCTAGTTCTTCCATTGGAATCACGCCCAACAAAACAGCAGAAACGCCTTCGGGCAATTCTAAACAATCAAATCTGCCTTCTCTCCCCTCTACAATAATTTGAGCGTCGGCAAAAATTCGACCCTTTTTTATGCCCGCTGATGTTTCTACATCTCTTTCTCCTACTTGTATTAAGCCTAACTGGCTAATAATGCGAGCTGGCAAGGAAAGCAGAGTTGCTCCGGTATCGACAACAACGTTATCGAGGATAACAGAGCGAACTTCCTCAGCAGAAATAAATCCCCGTTCAGCCATAACTCGATCGATGCGATTCGTGACGGTGATTGTAGTGATTACTTGACCCATTTGTTTTTCTTGCAGATTGGGGAGTACCAGGGCCATAGTATGTTACCTGTTTGAGTGTAATTAGTGGAGATTTATATTGTAATATTATCTAGAATCATGCTTGGTTGGTTAAAATCGTTTTATTGACCAGCCACAGTTAGAATTTGCCTCAACGCATGACACCCGAACCAAACTCTTCTCAACCCAATCGCCCTGAATCTAACGTGACTGTAGAAAGTCAGAACGGTGCGAGCCCTAATGTGCCACCAGAATCAGGGATAATCGTCGCTACTGCTGAACCGGAAAAACCGCAGCAGCCACCTCCAACCCGCAAGGTTTTATTGCCACAGCAGCCGGAACAAACGACTCCTGAGAAGTCGGGGTCAGTGCTGACGCTGGGGTTGATCGCAGCGATGATTTTTGGGCTGGCCAATGACAACATTTGGCTGGGCTTAATTGGCGCCGTCGGTGCGATCGGCATATCGCTGCGGCTAATGTGGCCGAGTTGGGGCAAAATCTGGGTACAGGTAATTCCGCCAACTTGGCGCACGCTGATCGTCGCTTGCTTTGGGCTTTTAGCTGGGATTGTTGGCTTGCTGATGCTCAGCGGTAGTAATACTGAACCGGGAAGCCGCAACATCCAAATCAACTGGGACGCCATCGGCGCTCTGGGCGAGTTAATCGGCGCTTTAGGCCAAATTTTGATCGCAATTTTGGGCGTTTATGTGGCTTGGCGGCAGTATGTGATATCCAAAGATTTGACTATTCAGCAAAATCGAATTACGCAGCAGCAAACGATCGATGCTTATTTTCAAGGGGTTTCCGACTTAGCCCTTGACGAACAAGGGTTTTTGGAAGACTGGCCGCAGGAAAGGGCGATCGCAGAAGGGCGCACGGCTGCGATTATGAGCAGTGTAGATGCTGAAGGTAAAGCTAAAATTCTGCGGTTTTTGTCGCAGTCGAGATTGGTTACTCCTCTGAAGCGCGATCGGCTTTTAGGCCGCCCCATCCTTGACGGCGACGGCGGCTACGCTGAAGATAGGGATCACGGTATCCGCGTTATCGATCTCAATGTCATGTTAGCGGGTGCTGACCTGGCTGGCACCGATTTGCGGTGGACGGATTTGAGCGAAGCCAACCTCGTCCGCGCCAATCTCAGCAAGTGCGATTTAGTGAAAGCCAACCTCTCGCGCGCTGTCTTGTACGACGCCAATCTCGCTCGCGCCGACATGAGAGCCGCCGCATTATTCTACGGCTCGGCACAAACTGCATCCCCCCGCAGCCGTACCGAATTTCCCAACTATCAAACGGGTGAACATACCGGCGCTGTGGTTGAACGTGTTGATTTCACCGGTGTCAAGCGGCTATCGGAGGAGCAGCGCTATTACTGCTGCGCCTGGTGCGGCTCGAAGTCGAGAGAGACTATTCCCGGTGGCTGTGAAGGGATTCCCAATAAACTCGGACGTTAAAATTAGCAGTACGCCTGTACTTACGTATATATTTGGCGATCGCTCGGGAGCGGACTATACTTTAATTTTAAATCTACAGTCTTGCGCTGTTTTAGCCATGACCCATACTGATTTAGGGTTAGAAGTAATTCCGCGCCTAGAGCGCTCCAAAAGCCGGGACGGATTAATTTTTGTAATGGCTATGTGGTTTCTGAGCCGATCGGTAATTGCGATCGGGATGCAGCTAATTGCTCCTTTAGTCTGCAAAAACCCGCCCGTGTATGCGATTCGGCCACCTCTGGGTTTTGTAAGCGGCTACCTTCCCAAAAGCGGCTGGGAACTGTTTTCGCACTGGGACGGTAAATGGTACGTCCAAATCGCTAATTTAGGCTACAGCTATGCAGATGACGGGCAGCACCATTCTGTAGCTTTTTATCCCCTGTTTCCTTTGCTGATGCGTGGGTTGACGAGTCTGGGAATGCAAGTGGAAGTAGCAGGGGTACTGATCAATAGTTTGGCCTTTCTGGGTGCCTTAGTGCTGGTCTACTTTTGGGTGGAGGAGCGATACGATGCTGGTGCAGCAAAGTGGACAACTGCTGTGCTAGCTTGGTGTCCGTTCTCACTATTTTGCACTGTCATATATACAGAAGGATTGTTTTTGTTTCTGACAGCATCGGCTTTACGAGCTTTTGAGAGGGGCGAGTATATTTGGGCGGCTTTTTGGGGAGCTTTGACGACTGCTACTAGGGGGCCGGGAGTGGCGCTGATACCTACTTTTTTGCTGGCAGCTTGGAGGGAAAAAAGACCTCCCCTCGCTTATGCCGCAGGTTGTGCTAGCGCGATCGGGTTATTTTCATTTAGTTTATATTGTGCTATTCGTTTTGGAGATGCTTTAGCATTTGTTCACGTACAAAAAGCCTGGGTTCAGCCTACTTGGCTGGAGATATTTAAGGAGTTTTTCAGTTTCCGCTTGCAAGCTGTTAGTAAAGTTGCGATGATTTTTGGCGGTGGCTATTTGTTGTGGTATTTGCGAAAAAGGCTGAGCATTACAGTCGTCTGCTTCGGTTTTTGTTCTTTAGCGCTACTGATAAACTCCGGTGCCCTGCAATCGGTTCATCGGTATGCTTACGGCATTGTGTCGCTCTCCATCGGACTCGGTTTAGTGTTGAGTAGTCACCTTCGTTGGGGATATGCTGTTATGACATTATTTGCTACATTCCTGCTGTACATGGCTGTTAAATTTGCTGCGTGGGCGTAGGTAGCTTAAGATACTTCTCCATATCTTTTCCATAAACTTAATTTACTCTATTTCCCAAGCTGCCTGAAAAAAGTCTCTTTCGCACAGAATGGCGTAGCGATAGGTTGCTTCTACTTCTGGCCCAGCCTCTGCGTAGCGATCGACCAAACTTTCCAGCCGTTTTGCTAAAATCTCAAAATCCGGGCTGCTATAGGTGGAAATCCAGTCGCTAAATGCGTGTTCCGGTATATCAGGTTTAGCTAGCTGCTGTCCCAAAAAAGCATACAACCGCAAGCAAGGAGTCATCGCGGCTGCTGTCAAACCTACACCACTTCCCCAGGCTGTCGCTAATAAAAAATCTGTGTAGCGGCGGGTAGCGATTCCCGGTTTTGCCTCTGGCAAGTTTACCCCCCATTTAGCTGCATATCCTTGATGCAAACGAAGTTCTTCTAAAACGCCGCTACCGAGATTGTGGAGAATTTCAAACCCCTCCCAGTCGGGTGCTTTTGCCGCAGCGATACTGTAAGCGCGAGCGAATGCTCCCAGAAAAAATGCGTCTTGTGCAATGTAATATGCAAAACTATTTTGGGGGAGGCTGCCGTCAGCAATGCCTCTGACAAAGGGATGTTGCAGACAAGCTTCGCTTAAGTCTTGATTGGCTTGCCAAAGATAATTGGAATTTGTCATGCAATTTTGAATCGATGGGTTATGATTGTATTTTTTATAGTCTGACTAAACATCTATGATAACAGATATTTTCGTTGGGCGTGCGTCAGTCTTATGGTGTCTTTTATTTTTCGTATTTAAGAAAATAGATAAGTTTTGGTACACTGCTATTTTGTCGGCTGCTGTTGTCTGGCTCAAAGAGCGAAATTACGTGCCGAACCTCTCTCGTGAAGCAGCCAGGGTGTTTTGGGAAAAATAAACTTTTGATTTAACGGTTGAAAAGCCAATTATTAAACAGAAACTGCAATGAACGATACACCTAAGTATTCCTTGGTAATTCCTATCTATAACGAAGAAGAAAATCTCGCTGAATTGTATCGGCGAATTAGGGCCGTGATGGATCGAATGGACGGCCCAGTAGAATTAATTTTAATCAATGATGGCAGTCGCGATCGCTCTCTCGAACTTTTGCGAGAATTGCACGAAAAAGACTCGCGAATTTGTTACCTCAGTTTTGCCCGCAATTTCGGTCATCAAATAGCTGTAACTGCTGGTTTAAACTTTTCTAGAGGTCAAGTTGTAGTCATCATGGACGGCGATTTGCAAGACCCCCCCGAGCTAATTATAGATATGGTAGAACGGTGGCGGCAGGGCTATCAAGTTGTGTACGCTCAACGCACTCAACGCCGTCAAGAAGGTTGGTTTAAGCGGTTGCCTGCTTATATGTATTATCGCATTTTGCGCCATCTTGCTGATGTTGATATTCCTACAGATACCGGAGATTTTTGTTTAATGGATAGGTGCGTGGTGGATGTACTCAACGCCATGCCAGAACGCAATCGTTACATTCGGGGACTGCGGGCTTGGATTGGTTTTAAACAAACGGCGGTTAAGTTTGAACGCGATCCGCGTTTTGCAGGCGAGGTTAAGTATACCTTCAGAAAATCTTTAAGTTTGGCGATGAATGGTTTAGTCTCTTTTTCAAAAGTTCCCCTCCGACTTTCGATTTATATGGGGTTATTTGCTGCATTTGTATCTGTATTAATGGCTTTTTTGATTTTGTATTGGCGGCTTTTTCATCCAAGTTCTGCCTTAACTGGTTTGACAATTGTGATGATGGCGGTTTTCTTTTTGGGTGCGGTACAGTTGGTGAGTATTGGGATTTTGGGCCAGTATATAGGGCGGATTTATGAGGAGGTGAAGGGCAGACCACTTTATACGCTGGCAGAAGTGGCTGGTTTCGATCCATTTCGTCAAAAAAATGGTAAATAAGCAGGACTTTTTTACTATCTTGACGGCTTAAAGATAGCGGTTGTATGGTGCTCTGGTGAATCACCTGAACCCTGAACCACATTCAAAATGCGGGTTGTTGATTCATTATTTGCTACTTAATTTCAGCGGAGATAAACTCCTGATGCCATTGTTGAGCGACTCTATCCCAGCCAAATGAATCTTTAAGAGTTAATGCTTCCTTTCTTAAAGATTCTTGTTTTTCAGGATTTTTTAGCAAGTCAATCACTGCTGCAATAAAAGCATTATTAGTTTCCTCATCGCCAGCAGGTCCCTTAATTCTGATACCTGATTTTACAGTGTCATCTAAACCTGCATAAGTTGTCACCACGGGAACACAACCAGCGGCTTGTGCTTTCCAAGCACTAATACAGAAAATCTCCGCAGCAGTATGACAAGGATAAACCCAGATGCCTGATTTGAATAATTCTTCAACTAACTCTTTGTGTCCAATCCTGCCATGTTCATAGACATTTTCCTGCGCGAAAAGTTGTAAAAGTTTTTGCTTTTTATCTGGTAAGTATGGAAATTTCTCAAGATAAGGTGAATTAATTAAGGCATCAATTCCTTGCCACCCATAAAAAATATGTAATTCAACATCGGGCACTTCTTTGAGAACTTGATCCCATTGAGTCAGTAAATTTTCAATACCTCTTGCATAATCACTAATCGAAATTAGCCTTTTGGGATTTCTAGCAATTCCTGTTAAATTGAAATCTTCGAGATTAATCCCATTGGTTGTTAAAAAAATCTTGTCTTCAGGAATCCAGTCTGGCAGCAGAGATTTATGAAAACTTGACAACATAAAAAGTTTATCAAAACTTGCCAGAAATTCTAAACGCTGAGACTCTTCTACAGGAGGAAATAATTGCGGGTTATCGTGCATCCACACCGCAGTTTTTCGGGCTTTCACTTTCATACGCATAGGTTGTGTCCAAACACGATGAAAGATTATGACATTAAAGTTATCTTGGGCATTGAATTTATCAACTGACTGATAAACTACTCCTTTATATTCCCCTTCCATATCACCGCAGCGATTAAAAACAGTAACATGGTAGCCTAATTTCACTAATTCTTGACTTAAGTAAATGATCGCTTCTTCACTTCCGCCAATACCTTTATTTACAGATAGAGGAGACCAATCTTCTAGATGAAATGGAAAATTGGAATAAATTACAATTGACTTATTGTCCCAGTTCATATTATTGAAGTTTCACAAAAAAATGACATTAATATCGTATAATAAAATTATATGTTTGTCAAATAAGTCCCAAAAATCACCTATTGAGGCTCTCAACCTACACAGGCGGCAACAATATTATAAAAAGTTCCCCATAGGCGATTTTGGAGAGTCTCCATTGAAGCGTAAATCAACGGTTTTCCTGTCAATCAAAGTCCGCCTGCCCGGGCTAATATTTAGGAGTTGTAGCCACCCAGGATTTGGTATTACACATATTACTTCTGAACCTAGCAATGCTGACCTTAGCTGCAGATAATGCTACAATTATAATTGGTGAAATTCTATCTGTCTGTCTGTCTCTCTTTCTTAAGTCTGCGTCCTCTATGTTCTATAGGGGATATTAAACAAAATACTTATGTTTAAACTTTACGAGTATTCCCCCTCGGGCAATTGCTATAAAGTTCGCTTGCTCTTAACTCAACTTAATATTCCCTTCGATCGCACAGAGATTAATATTCTCCAAGGAAAAAGCCGCACACCTGAATTTTTGGTCAAAAATCCCAATGGCCGCATTCCGGTGTTAGAAATCGCACCGGGTAAATTTCTGTTTGAATCGAATGCAATTATGTTTTACTTGAGCGAAGAAACTGAGTTTTTCCCCACGGATAAATTTGAACGTGCTCAAGTCATGCAGTGGTTGTTTTTTGAACAGTACAGTCACGAACCTTTTATTGCTACTTCTCGCTTTTGGTACATGACAGGAAAAGCTGAGGAATATCAGGAAGCACTTCAACAAAAACAAGCACCGGGTTATGCTGCTTTGGGGGTGATGGAACAGCATTTAGCAGAAAATGAGTTTTTTGCGGGCGATCGCTATACTATTGCTGATATCGGTTTATTTGCTTACACTCATGTTGCGGGCGAAGGCGGATTTGATTTAACCAAATTTCCCGCAATTCAAACTTGGATAAATCGAGTAAAAAATCAACCTCGATATAT
This sequence comes from Microcoleus sp. N9_B4, assembly GCF_036701635.1. Taxonomy (NCBI): domain Bacteria; kingdom Bacillati; phylum Cyanobacteriota; class Cyanophyceae; order Oscillatoriales; family Microcoleaceae; genus Microcoleus; species Microcoleus sp. N9_B4. Next base: position 56,347 of record NZ_JAUBRC010000022.1, read on the forward strand.
CAGCATTACACAAGTAAATTAAATTTACATGAGGCTAAATATACTATACGTCTATAAGATTACCGTCACATTTCTCAGTTGTCTAAAGTCATAAGTGATTCGCCTTGATGACTAAAATTTTACAGGGCTGTAAAACACTCGTTAAGCGCCCGTCCAAAAAAGACGGGCGGGACGCCCATCCCACAAACTTGTGAAAGTTATTTAATTCTCATTCCTTATTTAAGAATTAAAGCAGAAACAATCGCGACTAAATACAATTCCTTTTGAGTCGCAGTTTCAATATATAGCAGTTCTCAGAAACATGAGGTACGTAGTTGGGCTTTAGCCCTCTTGGTTTAATGGTTATATAAGCTGTCAGTCATACCTCATTTTTTTGAGAAAGGCTATATGGCAACCTTGCATCAGTCAAGAGAACTGGCCGATCGCCACACGATTTATGTTAAAGATTCCGCAGAGTCTATTTTCAAGCAAGGCCATCACCAATGGGAAGCAACTGGCAGAAATGGACGATCGAGAACTGGCGAATGCCAATGTTTCAACACGTAGATGGTTGTTCTTAATCGCTAACATATTATATCCTTGCGGCTCTGTGCAAGCATTTTTAGGCGACGGTCGTCGCTGCAGCTTTCCTCCCCATGTCTAAAGCCAGGGGCTTCTCGCTCGTTTTTCGGTGAATTGCTGACCTTGGATTTGAGATGAAGTCGATCGCTCTCGATGCGATACTAGAGAAACGATAATGTCTATCCAATTATAGATTACCTTTTACTCTAAACTCTTCCAAGCGAGAGATGATATTTAAATTTTTTAATTTTACTATAAAAATACCCTCTCAACCTTAAAAAATCTTTAAAATGATGGGAAAACAAACCGAATAAATTCATGATAAGGAATCAAAAAAACTTTGTCCAGCATAAATTCCATATTTCACTGTTCAATAGTGCCGACAGTTTTCCTACGGCCCAATGGCTGATTTTCTAGGAATGTGAGCCACTGTCGATAATTAAATCAATGTCATCTCCACTCCTGACTTGCATTTAATTCGACTTTTTTATAGTCCTTGCCCTCTCAAGCTTGTAGTATTCTTCTCAAAAAGCCGCAGTATTGATTGAATATTAACCTAGTTCTATTTATTGCATTGACACGATAAACTCATGGAAAACACATTGTTCGATCGCACATTCCGCGACAGCGAAGGCAAAATAGTTATAGCTCAGATGCCAAATCTACCATTGAGTGTCGGGATTGTAGCTAGTTTACTAACGCTGATTGTTACAACAGGTAAAATTAATTTAGGGTTGGAGCTAGTAGCCTTTGGGTCTTTGTTTACTTGGGCTTGGGAAGAATTATTTCAAGGCGTTAATTACTTTCGTAGAGCATTAGGTCTGATTGCGCTTATCGGTCTGATTGCATGGAAACTTCAATAATTAGATAAGCATCAATCAAATCAATAAGGTACATAACAGTGGGAGCATCTCAATGCAAGAAGCAGCAAAGCTAGCAATTGGAGTTTTGAGGCAGGAGTTTTGAGGCTCTCTTGCTGCGGGGAAAGAAGAAGAAAGAAAGAGCCAGAATAAGTGTTTTTACCAATATGAGATGCTCCCTCCCGATCGCGGGCATGGCGATCGGTCTTCTGAAGATTGATGAAATGCGTGGCGAAAAGACAGAACAACCTTCTGGTTGATGTTGAAGCTAGTTTCCTTGAGGTTTCGGTTAAGATATTTGGTTGTAAATCTCTGGGAGAGCAATTATGAAAGGTTTAAAGGGAAAAAACGCACTAATTACTGGAGCGAGTTCAGGTATTGGCCAGGCGATCGCCATTCGTCTCGCTCAAGAAGGTTGCAACATTGCCGTTAACTATCGCAAAAGCTTAGAAGAGGCAGAAGATACTGAAGAAGTAGCTCTGCAAAAAGCCTGTGGACAAGCCTCGGAATGCGGGGTTGAAACGCTATTAGTTCAGGGAGATGTCTCCAAAGAAGACGACATCCTTCGTATGGTGAAGAGTGTCATTGATAAATTTGGTAGTCTGGATATCCTGATTAATAATGCTGGGATTCAAACAGAAAGCGCATCCCATGAAGTGCCAACCGATGAATTCGATCGCGTGATTGCAGTCAATTTGCGAGGTGCATATCTCTGTGCGCGGGAAACCATTAAGCATCTGTTAGAGCAGCAGCGATCTGGGGTAATTATCAATATTTCAAGTGTGCATGAAATCATTCCCCGCCCGATGTATATCAGCTATTCCATCAGCAAAGGTGGCATGGGAAATCTGACTAAAACCCTAGCGTTGGAATACGCAAACCGAGGCATCCGCGTCAATGCTATTGCGCCCGGTGCGACGATTACACCGATTAATGAAAGCTGGACTGACAATCCAGAACAAAAGGCAGTGGTTGAAAGCCATATCCCAATGGGACGGGCAGGCACATCGGAGGAAATAGCAGCATCTGTTGCCTTTCTGGCATCAGATGAAGCTGCTTACATTACGGGACAAACGCTCTATATTGATGGTGGATTGACCCTCTATGCTGACTTTCGCGAAGCTTGGTCTGCCTAAATTAACTGGAATATAACTAAGCTGTGTTGCATCTAGATTGCCTATGGTATTAGAGAGGGAGAGGGGGAGTAGGTCCGATGGGGATCGGATTTGACGACTGTTCGATCCCAAAAAGAAATATACAATTTAAATGCACAACAGCTTATGAGGCGGAAATAGGCGATCGCTGTCATTTTACCTAAAAAAAGATTTGTTTGGGCGATCGCTTTATTTACTCACCGGACACTAGACTAAACAGCACTCAGGTGTCATGTAGATATGATTGAACGTGGCAACCAGGAAGGCATTGCGGAGGAGTTATACCGCAAATAATTTCAAGTATTGATATCTTGCTGCACAACAATCAAATAATTCGTTAGGGCGATGAACTTGGCAGATAAAAATCATCGCTCGCGCTGACGTGACTACAAGCCAAAAATCAATAGCTTCTGCTATTAATGTATAGCGGTTCTCAGAAAGAGGAGGTACGTAGTTGGGCTTCAGCCCTCTTAGTTTAGTGGTTGTATAAGCTGTCATTCGATTGCGCGATTTTAGATTTGAGATGCAAGGATTGACTTGCGCGAGATAAATTCGGGGGACGCAAGGATTTTCGATTTTGGATCGATCCCACGGATAAATCGCGTGGCGGGTACCACTTTTGAAAGTCTTGGTCAGTCATACCTCATCTTTTAAAAAAAGGCTATAAATCATGAAACTAATTAATTTTGTTGACATTTGATACTGATTGTGCATCGATTTCCTCGGCGGAATTGTCCCAATTAGACCCTTTTTTAGTGGGCATAAAATGGTATTTTCCAGCGCCAAGACGCTGTGAGCTATAGATGCCCGCATGACCTGAAAAAAGGTAGCTCATCACACAAGCGATCGCCACAAACACCCCAGATTCTAGTCCAAAAAGTTCAATTCCCATTAAAGTAGCAGCGATCGGTGTATTTGCAGCCCCGCCAAAAACTGCCACAAATCCCATGCCCGCCAATAACGGTGCTGGTAATGCCAAGATTAATGACAAAGCATTACCTAATGTGGCGCCAATAAAAAATAGAGGAGTAACTTCACCGCCATTAAAACCAGCCCCTAATGTCAACGCCGTTAAACCTATTTTTGCCGCAAAATCCCAAGGCGGTAACTTAGTATAAAACGCATCGACAATGGTAGGAATACCAAGACCGATATACTTAGTTGAGCCGATCGCCCAAACAGTCAATGCAACAATAACACCGCCGATGGCCGGACGTAAAGGAGGGTAAAATATCTTAGCTTTAAAGAAGTGGCTAATTTGATGAGTGAGTTTCGCAAAAATCATCGCTACAATGCCAAAGATTATGCCAGCTATAATTGCAGAAATTAGCCCCATTGGAGTTATGCTTGGTACAAGCGGAGCGTGGCGGTAGGCCGTATGATGCAACCCCAGATTTAGGGTAATGCGATCGCCCACAACTGCTGCAACTAAACAGGGAAAAAGAGCATTATGGTTAATCGTACCAATCGCTAAAACCTCTAAACCAAAGATAGTTCCAGCTAAGGGAGTTCCAAAAACCGAAGCAAATCCTCCACTAATCCCCGCCATTAATAAAATTCGGCGCTCCCTGGGTTTAAAGTGGAATATTTTAGTCAACTGATCGGCAAGGGATGCCGCAATTTGTAGGGCTGTCCCTTCTCGACCTGCTGAACCTCCAAATAAATGGGTTAAATCTGTCCCTAACAGCACCATAGGAGCCATTCGTAAGGGAATAATACTTTGGGGATGATGAATCTCTTCGAGTAAAAGATTATTTCCGGCTTCTACTTTTTTGCCATATTTATGGTAAATCCAACCGCTGAAGAATCCACCTAGGGGTAGTAAGGCGATCGCCCATAAATGAGATTCTCGCCAATTGGTTGCCCATTCTAAAGATGCGAGGAGAGCGGCGGAACCAAGACCGGACAGCATACCAACGATACAAGAAACAATAAACCACTTGCTGAGTTGCGGAATGATTGTGAACGGCTCAAATTGAGGGAGAGGTTTCATAATAAATAATTATTTTGGATAAATTTAGGCTCGATCGCAGCGAGCCTAAATTTGCGTTAAAGACCGCCTTGATTATGAACCGCAGAGGGCGCAGAGGACACAGAGAGGGGAGAAGAGGATCAAGGGGATATAAAACCGATATCTGGTATTACTTGTAACTAGATTCCACCAAGATGACAGGAATAGGACTGGTTTCTAAGACGGCTTGAGAAACCGAACCTACTAGCACTTCTTCCCAAGGTTGATGCCCTCGTTTCCCGATCGCAATATATGCCACTTGCCGAGCTTGCGCCACGCGGATAATCTCCTCTGGAACTGTACCAGAAAGACTCAGGAACTCATAGCGAATATCTGATAATATTCGTTGTGCTTGTTGTTGTAATTGTAAGTTTGTGCTTGGATATCCCACATTATCCACATACAAAACAATCACATCCCCATCACTGCGCCGAGCTAAGTCTGCGGCCTTAGTTAAAACATCTGTTGTTAGGGGGGAAGCGTCTACTGCTGCGAGAAAAACTGGACGACCGGAAATAGCTACTTTGGTAGGGTCAACTTCGCCTTTTTCTAATAGTTTGGGGGCAAAAGTGGGAATTGCCCAAGCACCCAAGGGAGCGGTTACTAAAATTGAGAGGGCTGCGATCGCCAAAATCGTCTCGCCACCAGCAATGCCCTGAGCTAGGGGAATTGCCCCAATTGCCGCCTGTACCGTTGCCTTAGCGGAATTTCCTGCTAGCAAAAACAGCCGTTCTTTCCCAGTCCAATTACTACCTAAAGTGGAAAGATACCAACCGAGCGATCGCCCAATCAGAGTCCCGATCGCCAACACCAGCAAACCAACCAGCAAGGTATTGCCTAATACATTAAGTTGAATACTGGCTCCCAGCAGCACAAACAAAATAATTTCGGCGATCGTCCACAAACTATCAAAGCCACCTCGCAATCTTCGTGCTAAAGGCGCATCCAACTCAATCAGGAAAAACCCTGCCGCCATGACAGCTAAATAGCCAGAGAAAACCGGAATATGTTCGGCTGATACTACCAGCCCTAGGGCAAAGCCAGCAGCCACTAGGGAGTCCTGAACCGCAGTTTGAGTCCAGTTTTGCTTGACTAATAGTGACACCAAAATTCGAGCAGTCACCCATCCCAAAAGCACCCCCAAGGTAATTTGGATGATGATTTGAAATGGCAGCAATTGCAGAGGGCTGAGGGTGATTCCTCCCAGTAAGGTAATGGCTGTAGCTTTCCCTTGGGACAGAAATGCTAGCAGTAGGCTAAACACCAGCAACAGCAATACATCTGACAAGGCACTTCCCGTCAGAATCGCATCGGGAATTCCTTTTTTTACTCCCCAACCTAGACTTTTTAACCGCAGCATTCCGGGAACAATTACTGCTGGAGATTCCGCGCCAATGATGCAGCCTAGCAGTAGCCCCGTCAAAAAATCAAACTGAAGTAGCCACATCGCAGCGACAGCAATGGCGATAGCCTCGCAAGCTGCAGGCAGAAAGCCTAATCGCAGCGCCACGGTTCCCTGTTGGGATAGCTTTTCGCGATCGAGTCCTAACCCCGCCTTCATCAAAATTACCATCACGGCAATGGTGCGAAGGGAATTCGCTGCGCCCAAAACCTCTGGGCTAATGATATTTCCCAGTTGCGGGCCTAATAAAATGCCCACCAGCACCATACCTACCAGTGCTGGAGCTTTCAGCCGTCGAGCAATCTGCCCGACAAAAAAGCCCATTAATAAAATCCAGATTATACTTTCTAACATCACGCCACCTTGAAGCTGAATGGATGAACGTGACTTGTAGGGGAAAGATCGATCGAGGCATCCGCACCATCCTACCCTTCCGCCACAAGTCGGAACAGTAGGAGCCATCAGCCTTTTAAACGTTATGAAGATTATTAATAACGCAGGGCGGTTTCGGCGAGCTCCATCGCCATCATTACTTTTATAGCACTATTGTTATTAATACCTGTCATAACCAGCCTGAGTATACGATCGCGATCGCCCAATCGGCCTACTATATGGCCAGTCGGCGTTTTCACCAGACCAATATCGATCGACAGATTGCGGATTTGCTGAGCAGCACTTTTAGCTGAGTTGTCCCAATATTTTATGAGTTATAAGCGATTTATTCCCAATTAAACAACCTCCTGTTGGCTAGTTTTTTACGAATTCTTAAGGGCGATAGTTTGCCCAGTCTCGCTCGATCGCCTCGCAGCATCTGCCACCTTCAAAGCGTACAAGCTACTGGCATTGTCCACGTACAGAGGCGTACCGTTTGACAAATATTCCAACACCATATCGGTGTCTTTGGCAAACAAGCCGCGCCGTGTTCCTACTTTGAGGTTGCGCCGATTTTCTCCCTGAATTAATTGACCGGATTCGGGAGTGAAAACCAGCGTTCCTGCTTCTCCGTAGATGGTAAAAATGTTTTCCGACTGCCAAAAAGTCTCTCCTTTTCCATAAACAGCTTCAGCGACAAGGCCATTGGCAAAGCGCAACTGTGCGTTGCACAAACAAGCTTTGTAGAAATCCGGCTGACTGTCCCAAAATTGAGCTTGACAGTTAACGCTTGCCACTTCCCCGAACAAATCGGTAAATCGGTGCAGTCGCGAAATTGCACCAACTAACGGAAAGCCAAAGAGGGAATGTTGATAAGTCCACCGTTGCGGCGTTGGATGTTGAGGAGTAATAGTAATGTAGCGGGCGTAAAAAACTTTACCGACTAATGGCAAAGATTCTTTGATTGAGGAGTGCAAACCACCTAACAGTTCGATGTGTTCGATGTGGAGGAGTTTTTGCTTTTGGGCGGCAAGTTCGATCGCCCTTTCTGCTTCAGATACGTCTAAAGATAGAGGATATTCCACCACAACGTGATTGTCATTTTCTAGGGCTGCCAGGACGATCGCCCCGTGATCCCGATTCACCGTACAGACAATTACCAAATCTAAATCGTCTCTTTCTACTAGCTTGCGCCAGGAAACCGCAGCTTCTGCCCCGAACCCTTGACAAAATGCTGCGGTTTTCTCCGGGGAGTGGCCCGCAACCGCTACCAAGTGCGATCGCCCATCAGCTTGAATTGTCTCGGCCCTCAACTTAGCGGCAAAACCAGTACCCACAATCCCCACGCGAATTGGAGAATTAACCGAAGAACCAAAGCGAGTATCAATATTAGTCATGGGATTTGAGATTTAAGATTTTAGATAGTTACAGACTTGCGCTGCCGGGGTTTAGGGTTCCATCGCCCCGATTTTAAGCTGTGGTTGTGGTGCGATTTATGCGATCGAGCCTTCAACACCCAAGTCTTGATGCGATCTAACTATACATTTCACCGCCTGCTGGGACTTGCCTTGCAGCAAGTCTTGCTGAAACTCGATCGACACACCGCATACCAACAACGTGGTTTTTGTGCTGTAGGGCTCAAAACAGGATTTTTCCTAGAAAGCGGATTATTTAGCGCAAGTCTTGCGGCAACAGTATCACAAGGCTGAACCCAAGATAGGTATAAGTAATCAAGATGAAATTAGAAAAAGTTATAACTAATCCCATTCAAATGTTTTGTAAATAAGTGTGTCAACCTCCCTTCTATCCCCTACTATCATAGAGGGAACGAACCTAACACCTAACCTCAAAGCTAATAGAGCCTTGAAGGTTGCATTAGGAAAAATTATCAATCTTGTTGAATTTTTGAGAGGATTTAGTGCATGGCAACTTACAAAGTTACCCTCATCAGCGAAGCCGAAGGAATTAACCAGACCATTGACGTTGATGACGATACTTACATTCTTGATGCTGCTGAAGAAGCAGGACTCGACCTCCCCTACTCTTGCCGCGCTGGAGCTTGCTCCACCTGCGCCGGCAAAATCACCAAAGGCGAAGTTGACCAATCCGACCAATCTTTCTTGGACGATGACCAAATCGAGGCCGGATTTGTCCTCACCTGCGTCGCCTATCCCAAGTCTGACTGTACGATCGAAACTCACCAAGAAGAAGCGCTCTACTAAGAAGGGGCGCTCTGCGTGATACCCGAAGAAACCCGGTTTCTCGTTTCCAGAATTAAGCTGAAATAGCGCAATTATGTTAAGAAACCGGGTTTCTGTGTCTAACACTGCAACAAAGCCGCCAGCAGTCTCTCACTCCCAGCTATGAATTCATAGCTGTTTGAGCAGATAGCTGACCAAATAATTTTAGATTTTAGATGGCAGATTTTAGATTAACTGTGAAACCAATCTAGAATACCAAGTCTAAAATCTAAAAGTTTTACGGCTAATATTGAGTCCGCAAAGGCGGACTTTGTTTGTTTAGTGGCGAATTAAATCGCCGACTCTTAGACCGACTTCGATCGACTATTCGCGCCAAAATGTAATGTTATCGCTGAGTGGGACAACTTGAGCGCCGGGAAAATAAAAGCCCAGAATTCGAGATCCATTCCAGCCCAAATTAGCTAAATTGTAAGAACCAGTCTGACTCATTCCCACCCCGTGCCCGAAACCGCCTCCGACAAAAGCATAACCGTTGAGAGTTTTGTCTGGATTGTAAATGGGTTCTAGGTAAAAAAGCGTGCTAATCGGCGGGTAAAAAGCATTGCGAATCTCGTCTTTGTCGATATCAATCGGGCCCAAGTCAGTTTGAACCTTCATTTTCAAAACTCGACCAGCAGGCGACCTTTCTACCACTTCCACCTGAGTGACAGTTTTCAAATTAGCCAGCGGGTGCTGTTTCTTCTGAAGATACTGTTTGAGAAATCCACCAATCGCCGTCAAAGAAGCTGGTTCGCGCCACCGAAAAGTGTCTTCTTTTTCCTCATTAAACCCTTTTTCCAAACTGATAAAGCGGCGGAAATTGTTTTCGTCAGACAAACTCTGCTTGGACAAATCCCAGACATTATTGGGGGAATCGACGATCGATCGCAAATATGGACGTTCCGCGCCATGCCACACATCGCCAAAAGTCGCTGTCACACCGCCGCTAGACGCGGAATAGAGGGCATCTACTAGCTGATTTTGATAAGTTAGCACCAAACCGCTCGTTTGGGCGATCGCCTTATCACTTTGCGGGTAAACCTCCGTCAAACCGTGATAAACTTGGCAGTTAACATCAGCGCACAACTCATAATTATCCACAGCAAACCGGCGCAAATTTCTGAGGGCGTAGGTTCTGGCTAAAATAGTTTGAGCGACAATTGCAGCGTAAGGCGAAAAAGCCCCAATTTCGTGAGGAACAACACCCCGCAAATAAGTTTCCGTCAGCACTTCATTGACTAAAGTATAAGTGCCGTAAGCATTTTTTTGCAGGCGCAAATTCCCACCATAACGGCGAGTTTGTTGAATAGCTTTTTCCGGTTCAGTAGCTGTCGCCTCTTGGGTGGTTTGTTCCAATACCTCAATCACATTTTTCCCGGCCGTCACATCCAACTCATTGCGGTTGAAACGAAAGCCATTTAAAACCCAAAATGCCTGGGGTATTTGTTTAAAAACCTTGGAATCCAAAAAAGCTGTTGTGTTCCCTTGAGCTTGCAAACTTTGCAACAGCCAGCGCCGCACCAAAGGAGAGTTATAAACATCTCTTTTCGCCCAAACTTGCCAGCGCAAAGGTTGAGCAATTTCTACTTCAATTCCCTGGGCGCGCCACTGATTGGCGCTATCTTCCGCACTCTCAAAACTGCGGTGAGAACTTAGTACCACTCGTTCTTCTACTAAGGGCGATTCCAGCGGTTTCGGGGCTATTTCTAACTTGACGCTAGCAGCAGTTTTGGTTTCTATCCCTTGAGGAGTTTTGTAACGCAAAGTTAAGCTGTCGCCCGGTAATGCTTTCAGCGTCAGTTTGTCGGTTGCTTTCGTGCCAAACCGCTGCACCACGCCAATTTTGATCGGTCTATTTTGGGGACTTTGGGCGTATGCCGCAGCGCTGAAAAGAGGTAACAGGCACAATGCGGTGAAAACAGTGCTAGAAATGCAGCTAAACCATTTGTAATTGGGAGTTGGAGGTGCTTGAGCGAACACGGTTATCTGTCTCGCGATAGTTGAAATTGGGGGATTTTTGATTGTACGTTAGCACATTTGGCCGCTGCTATAGGGGAATTGCCGAAGATAAGCTGGTTTAATTGCCAGAATTCTGTTAAGCAGCTAGGCGCAAATAAACTTTACATCAAGCAATTTTGAGCCATTACCCACCCCACAATCTTATTACGGGTAATTCAATGAAAGCGAGTTTACCTACTTACTTGCTGTTTCCAATATTGGTAAGCGGCATAGGCCAAGGTGACAGCGCCGGTGACGATGGCCGCTTCATCAACCTCAAATTGCGGGTGATGGAGGGGATAGTTGGGTTTGTCAGTCAGTCCCACTCCTAAGCGAAACATGGTTCCCGGTGCGTGTTCTAAGTACATCGAAAAATCTTCCGCGCCGAGGGATGGTTCTGGTAAAATCTGGACGCGCGATCGACCTAAAGCTTCTACCGCCGCAGTTTCTACTAATTGCGTGAGTTTGGGGTCGTTTTGGACTCCGGGCACGCCGCGCTTGTAGGTGAGTTCGTACTTAGCGCCGTAAGTCGCGCAGACGCTAGAAACAATTTGTTCGATCCAAGCCGGCAGTTTTTCGTGGGTTTCGGGATGCAGCGATCGCACGGTTCCCAATAATTTTACTCGATCGGCAATTACGTTCGGCGCTCGTCCGCCGTTAATTTGCCCGATCGTCAAAACCAGTGGCCTCAAAGGATTTTGCGTGCGGCTAATTGCCTGCTGCAAAGTGGTAATTATCTGAGAAGCAATCCAAATTGCGTCGATCGCCTCGTGGGGACGCGCACCGTGGCCGGATTCGCCCATCACAATCAATTCTATGTCATCTGCCGCCGCCGTCAGGGCCCCGTGGCGGATACCGATGCAACCGCCGGGAATCGTCGGAAAAACGTGCACTCCGAGGATGCCGTCAACATCTTGCATCGCCCCATCTTTAATCATCCATTGAGCACCTTGGGCAATCTCTTCCGCCGGCTGAAACAAGAAGCGGACGTGACCGGGCAATTTTTCCCCTAGCTGAGACAATATCATTGCTGCGCCCAAACCGACGGTGGTGTGGATGTCGTGGCCGCAGGCGTGCATGACTCCCTCGTTGCGGGAGGCAAATTCTAAGTTTGTGCGTTCTTGAATCGGCAAAGCGTCCATATCGGTGCGAATTGCCAGCCACCGGGACTCGCTGCTGTTGCCTTTGATTTCGCCGAGCACTCCTGTTTTGCCGATTCCTTCGATCGCGCGGACTCCGCTGGAAGCGAGAACTCCGGCTACGTAGGCGGCGGTTTGATATTCTTGCCCGCTGAGTTCGGGATGGGAGTGGATGTGGCGGCGAATTTCGATTAAGCGGGGTGCTAGGGTGGCGGCTAATTCTTTGATGCGGGGAAGCATGAATTTAGTTGGGGAGTGCGGTACAAGTTGTAGTCAACTAGGTTAACGCAAATGTTTGGGGGTGAACAGGGTTACAAGGGGCCAAAGTGCGATCGGGCTTTTAGATAGCAATGCTATTTCGTTTGTGAATAAGATTTTTTTTCTAACCGCAGAGGGCGCAGAGAAAAGAGAGAAGAGAGAGTTAGGTTGAAAGGGGGAACAAAAGTCAATTTTTTAGGTTGAAATACTGATTTTTAGTTGAGGATTTCTGGTTGTGATATTATCAAAAAGTAAATTTATTAAAATCATTTACTATGATTAGCTTGGGATTCTGGAATGTAATTATTTTAATTATAGTCGCTTTGTTTCTCAATTTTAATTGGCGATTAGATAGCGAGAAAATCGCATGGCAAGATTCTTTGTTTTTAAAACATCCTGCGATCCAAAGGTTGACTCAGTTTTTTCGTCAACCTATCGTTAACTTTATTTTGCAAGCAGTTATTGTATTAGTTCTCACCAGATTTCTCAGCTATACTGGTTGGTTGGTTTACAATCTGACTAATCGGCCCGATCCGCCTTACTGGGATTTTAAGTGGTTTTATGTAGCGAGTAAATTAGCCCATCAGCATTTGAGTCCCTTTAATGTCGAGGTGTTTAACAGCGGTTTCTGTAGCATCACAAAAGTGTGTGGGTTTATTCCATCTTTTGTTTATCCACCTAATATCATTCCTCCCCTCTGGTTTTTGGGCTATTTCCCGATGAAGACTGCATTCACAATCTGGACTTGGCTGCATCTTATTGCCACAGGTTTTGTTTTATGGGGAGCGAATATCTTGTTGGTGTCGCACTCACGAGCTTTGAGGACTATTTGTAGTATATCAGTTGCATTCCTCTACGGTTTTGTCTTCGATCTTCAAGTTGGCAATGTGGCAACTTTTATTGCGGTTCTGCTGTTATGGATGTTTATTTATGCTAGAAAAAATCAGGATGTAATTGCAGGAATTTTATTAGGAATTGCACTTTTTAAACCTACTTTACTTATATTGTTTATTCCTTATTTTTTAATCAAAAGACGGTTGAAGCTAGTTTGTATATCTATAATCACGGCAACTTTTTTGGCAGTTATAGGTCTAGCTGTAACGGGCAATTCCTTGACAGGATTTATACAGGATGCGACTCGTGGATTTCCACTCTGGCTCAATGATCCATCGAATAATCCTTATATTTCTATCAGTCGCCTTGATTTAAGGGTTATGGGACCGAGATTTTTCCCCGATAGTCCCTTCGTGGCGAAGCTATTTTCTAACTTGATTATTCTGCTGCTAGTTGGTTTAGTGAGTTGGTATTTTTACAAAAAACAATCTCGCAATGCTTGGTCAAAAAAAGTTGACTTATCTGAAATGGTGCTAATTTCCACTTTGAGTATTGCTATCAACTATTCACAGCCAACCAGTTCTGTGATGTTAGCACCGGCGGTGGTTTTTTTGCTGAATGATTTATGTTTTCAGATTAAAAGTTGTGCCTTCTCTAGGCAAAGAATGTCGGTTTGGTTATTGGGCGTTGGCTGTGTCCTGGTGCAAACCGCTGTGATTCATGGCGGGCTGTTGGTGTTTCTAGGAAAGCGGTGGAACTGGAAGGGGGGGGAGTTGCCTTATTTGTTTAAAGTAACTATTTTTTCACTACCGAGTTATGCGATTTTAGGCCTTACGTTAAGTGTTTTAGTCTTAGCAATTACCTCTCTTTCGTTTGCTGATTTGGGGGATTCCCAAACCGATAGACAGCATTGTTAATCTACCAAAATCAGTCTTGCTCGTTGCTGTCGCTTTTCTGTTGCTGCGATCGATCGTCGCTTTGAATTCTCCCCTCAGATTTAGCCTCATCTACTGCTTCTTGAATTAATGTCAACACCATATTCGAGACCGGCCGATAATGCGATTTGGCTAACCGCTCTAGGTCTGCTTTAAGTTCTTCTGGAAGATATACAACTATTCTGGGGAGTTTTGCTGGCAAGGCTGTTATTTGTGCTTTTACTGCCCTATTGTACCTTTTTTTGACCTCTACAGTATCAATTTCACCCTCAAGGGTTGACTCGGAGTGCATACCATGATACTTTAGAGTGAACACAAAACCCCCACCGCTCAGAGTTGCAATCGTTCGGTGGGGGCTTGAACTCCCATATTCAGGAGGAATACCTATGATATCACAGCCAAAATCAGTTCCCGAACTGCTCCGGGAAGAAATTCCTGATGTACCTCAAGGTAAAAAACCGATTCGTTTGCTGTTGTGTGGCGTTCCCAAAGCGGTAGACAGCATCGTTAATCTGTTGCACGTTTTAGGTTTTGCTGAAGTTGGGGAATGGAGCCCGCCTCTACCATCGCCGATAGCTGGTGAGGTAATTCGGATTTTAACCCGTTACTGGAAAGAGTAATCTTTGAGGGCGATCGCACGAATTCCAGAAGTGCGATCGACCATTAACTCACTTCCAAAAGTTGCCTCAAAAACTCAATAAAATTTGCCAAAGCAGGAACCTGCTGTTGCGTCTGTTCGCTCACCCAATTATTATCAGCAATACTTGCTGTATTAGTTTTGCCGGGTTTGAGAACGCTGACAACAGTAGCAACTAAAGCTTTTTCTCGATCAAAATTTTTCCACTTTAAAAATTTTCTATCTGACTCAGAAAACTCATTTAGATAGGAACTAGCTTTCTCCATGTACGTGGGATAAGCTATCTGTCCGCACTCACACAGCAAAGTATCCAAAACACCGGGCGAAGCGTTATCTGGCAAAACATAGACTCCTGTACGCGGGCTATTGGTATTTACAACACCAGGGCGATCGGGAGTTGATTTATCGCAATCGGCAACTATCCCGAATGCTGCCAAATTTGTTTGATACTCAGAATTTGCGAATAAAATGTCATCCAAATTAGTCACAAGATTGCTTCCTTCACCTGCATAAATTGCGACTGAGATAGTATCATTAAACAGAATAGAAGGCATATTAAGACGTGTGTACAAGTTTCCTTTTTTGGGATAAACGGGAATAAACTTGCGCCAGAAGGGGTCTAAATCGGACTTTAATCCTTTCAACTCTTCTCTAAAATCTTTAAAACCCAAAAGCTTGAGAACCTTGCCTGTAAATGCCTGATCGTGAGGTCCTTCTACTCCAATAATGGCGTATTTCACACGCGCACCTCCTGACCCAAATCCTCCCGCAATCTGTGCAGTCTTTCCCGTTCAAGTCTGATTGCTTTAGTTTGTGACTCCTTTTTTTCCAAACGATAAAGAACTAAATCTGTCTCGGAATCGCTAGCCTCCAACATCGCATCAATTGCTTCTAAACTGTGGGTAGTTGCAAATAACTGCACGTCCAATCGCTGACACCAATCCACAATCCAAGCAAAGGAACTGCCAAGTGCGACCGTATGAATTGCTGTTTCTATCTCGTCAATTAATAAAACGCCACCCTCCACTTTTACCAGTGTTAAAGCAATGAACAGCAAACGTCGCACTCCATCACCAAAAGCACTAAGCGGCGAAATACCTACACGTTTGTGATCGATGTAGAGGCTGGGACGTTTGCCAGTTGGCGACAAAATTACTAAATCAGTAATTTCTGAATCCATCTGTTGCAGTAATTTTATTACTTCGGGCTTAATACCCAACAAAATAACTTCTGACAGCAAGCTAATTTGTAACTGTTCTATTCGGTGAGAAAACGGTGTTACTGTATCAATTGGTAGTACCGCCGTCGAGCGATTTTTTCTGTTAACAAAACGCTGATTTTCCCAAATTTCAAAACTTAGTGATAATTCATGAGGGCTAAAAGTTGTTGCTACTTTGAGTTCTAACTCAGCACCTCGGAGAATATTGTCAAATTCTATTTCCTCAATTTCTAGTTGAAATTCTGAGCTATTTTCTGCCTCGCCTAACTCCGAAACTCCTTCAAACTCTCGGTAAATTGCTCTCAATTCTGTTACAGGAAAATCGCCAGTACTTGAAACATAAGTTTCTCCTTCGTAGACATGGACATGAGAGACTTCACTGTTTTGAGGAAACAGCCATCTAAGAGCATCTAGCTGGGGTTTACGGGAAGATTTAATCTCTCGCCGCCACGATGTGTTCAGCCATTCCAGCGGATCTAAGGGGCGACAATAGGTTGATATCGCCTCTAAAACGCTGGTTTTACCTGAGTTATTCCCACCAACCAATATGTTGATTTGACCCAAGTCCTGCAAGGTTAAATCTCGCAGGCCTCGGAACCTATGAATGGTTAAATTGTCAAGGTGTTTCATAATTATGACTTGGGCGTATAAGTCGATCGCACTTGCAACTCCTTCAACTGCTTCTCATCCACACCAGACGGCGCATTTGTCAACAAACAACCCGCCTGCTGCGTCTTCGGAAACGCAATCACATCTATTCAGTGTAATGATACTTACAAGCCGCGATCGCAATTTCTTGCTCCGTAACTTGGTAAACTAAACGATGTTCGTTATCAATGCGCCTAGACCAAAAACCACTTAACTCGTATTTCAGAGGTTCAGGTTTGCCCAATCCTTCAAAGGGCGATCGGTCTATATCTTTAATCAATTCTACAATTTTGCGATAAATCTTTTTGTCTAATTTTGCCCATTCATTAAAATCTGCAAAAGCAGAAGATTCAAAAACAATTCTTCTGCTCATTGCAAATTCTGTAAGTTAACTTCAACTAAATTTTGCCGCTCGTTAACATTTTTAATAGCTTTTAAAAGTCTATTTTTGTTGACTTCTGATTTCAAAAGATATTCAGTTTCATCACACTCAGAAACAATTATTTCAATCTCTTTATCTCCAAAAGTCGCCTTGATTTGTTCTAAAAAATGATGATTGAGTTCGCTGGCTTTTAAACGATAAACTGTTGACATCGTTTTTACCTATTTTCGATTATGATAATTATAGCGTCTTTAGTCTAAAGACGTGGAATGTAACTATAGCATACAGTATCAGCCAAAGTTTTGACTCAATGACAGTCCAGGACGCAGAATCGTGTCTGTCATGCTGAACAAAATGCAGTGTAGTGAAGCATCCAGCGAGATGCTTCGCTTCTCTCAGCATGACACATCGGCTTCGCCTAAGTCCCGATCGCCCTTATGACTTGGGCGTATAAGTCGATCGCACTTGCAACTCCTTCAACTGCTTCTCATCCACCCCAGCCGGCGCATTAGTCAGCAAACAACCCGCCTGCTGCGTCTTCGGAAACGCAATCACATCGCGAATAGATTCCTCACCAGCCAACAGCATCACCAACCGATCCAAACCG
The DNA here is from genome assembly GCF_036701635.1 of Microcoleus sp. N9_B4. Classification (NCBI taxonomy): domain Bacteria; kingdom Bacillati; phylum Cyanobacteriota; class Cyanophyceae; order Oscillatoriales; family Microcoleaceae; genus Microcoleus; species Microcoleus sp. N9_B4. Next base: position 73,604 of record NZ_JAUBRC010000022.1, read on the forward strand.
TAAGCAATGCCTCCGTGGGGCGGAGTTCCATACTCAAACGCATCCAACAAAAAGCCAAACTTATTGTAAGCTTCCTCAGTCGATAAGCCGATCGCCTCAAACACCTTTTCCTGAACTTCCCGCTGATAAATCCGCAGAGAACCGCCGCCGATTTCTGTACCGTTTAACACCAAATCGTAAGCTTGAGCTCTCGCAGTTTTCAAATCATTAATATCGTCAGGATGCGGCGCAGTAAACGGGTGATGCAATGCTTCCAAACGCTTCTCGTCAGCGTTCCATTCAAACATCGGGAAATCTGTCACCCACAGCAGATTCATCTTGTCTTTGTCAATCAATCCCAATTCGTTACCGACGAACAAACGCAATCTATCCAAAGTCTTATTGACAGTTATCACATCAGCCGCTGCGAATAACAACAAATGACCTGGTTGCGCGCCGGTGCGATCGAGCAATTCCTGTTTTTGTGCTTCCGTCAAATTATCCTTAATAGCGCCGATCGTATCTATTTCGCCATTATCCCGCACGCGGATGTAAGCCAATCCCTTCGCACCCGCTTCGCTGGCTTCCTTAAACAAATCGCCGCCCGGTTTAATCCGCACATTAGAAATCGCATCATTCCCGCCCGGAATCGGCAAAACTTTCACAATTCCGCCCGCAGCAACCGCCCCGGAAAATACCTTAAATCCCGAATCTTTCATCAAATCGGAAACATCGACTAATTCCATACCGAAGCGAGTATCCGGTTTGTCGCTACCGTAGCGATCCATTGCTTCAGCGTAAGTCAAGCGCGGGAAAGGACGAGGCAATTCTACGCCTTTGACACTTTGGAAAATCTGGGAGACTAAACCTTCGTTTAATTCGATAACTTCTTCTAAAGACATGAAACTCATTTCCATGTCTAATTGTGTAAATTCCGGCTGTCTGTCGGCGCGCAAATCTTCATCGCGGAAACAGCGGGCAATTTGATAATATCTGTCCAAACCCGAAACCATTAACAATTGTTTGAACAACTGCGGTGACTGCGGCAATGCGTACCATTCGCCCAAATTGACGCGGCTGGGCACTAAATAATCTCTCGCACCTTCAGGAGTCGATCGCGTTAAAATCGGTGTTTCAACTTCAATAAAACCTCCCACATCTTCCAGGTGGCGGCGCATAGCTTTTACAACTTGGTGGCGAAGCTGCAAATTGCGACTCATGCGATCGCGCCGCAAGTCCAAATACCGATATTTCAGCCGCAAATCTTCCCGCACACTTTCATTTTCCGCCGTCGCCACCTGAAACGGTAACTGTTTGCGAACCGCATTTAACAACTCAATTTCGTCAGCGTAAATTTCCACCTCACCCGTAGGCAATTTCGGGTTGAGGGAATCTTCGGGGCGGTTGGTGACTCGCCCAGTAATTTTAACGACGTATTCGCTGCGTAAAGCCTCAGCCCCGTGATAGGAATCGGGGGTGCGTTCAGGATCGCTGACAATTTGCACAATACCCGATCGATCGCGCACATCCAGAAAAATCACCCCGCCATGATCGCGGCGGCGATCCACCCAGCCGTAAAGGGTGACAGTCTCTCCGATGTGTTCGCTTCGCAGTTCGCCGCAGTAGTAACTTCTCATGGTTGGGGGTTATGGATTAAAAATAAAGCTTTTTGATTATAGCGCTTAGTGTCAAAACCTTTTATGAACAGGCAAGATGCCTGTTCCACAAGAAAATTCAATCTTTGTGGAACAGGCATCTTGCCTGTTCTTTAAATATCAACAGCCAAGATGCCTGTTTCACAAGAAAATTCAATCTTTGTGGAACAGGCATCTTGCCTGTGCTTTAAAATGGTGTCCTATCTGAGTTTAATCCTTCTTGTCAAAAAACGCCGTCAGTGCTGTCCATGCAGACTTAGCCGCATCCGTCAAGCGAGTGCCGATCGACTCAATTTGCCTCACAATAACGTGCCAATTCTTTTCAGCTTCCGTTTGAATGTGGTCAACAGCTTGTTCGATGCGATCGCGTTCGATCAATTTATTTTGTTCCACCGCTTCTCGCGCTTGTCGCACTGCTTTCAAATAAGCTTCGCGACTGACTTCGCCGGCCTCTTGCACCTGCGCTTGCGCCCGCGTTTTAATCGCATCCACCACCAGCCAATTTTTCTCAGATTCTTTTTTAATCAGGCTGACTGCTGCTGTGACTCTCTCGTGGGCGAGATCCTTATTTTCTTCGATCGCCCCCGATGCCTTATTCACAGCTTTTAAATAAGCTTCGCGGGTGAGTTCGCCCGCTGCTTGCACTTCGGCGGTGGCGCGTTTTTTAATTGCTTCAAACAGCGCCGCAGTTTCTGCGATCGCCTCATCAGTCGCGTCGGGCATCTCTTTTTTGACGATCTCCGTCGTTTCGACAGTTGCCTCTAAAATTGGTTCCTCGGTTACTTTTTGATCTGTCATATCAATCTTCTCCTGTGGTAGTAAACATTTTCAAAAAATCTCACAGTCCCTGAATACAGACTTTGTACCTGTAGCGCCAGCAGGAACTCTGGCATCTAATAAGAACTAGGCAATTCTTGTTCCAGCTTTATTAACTTTTGTATCCGCGCTTACCTAGTTGGAATGATCTCAGTTCTATTCTATTAGATTATATCTATCAAAGTTGCTCTCGTGTGTAGGATACCGCCAACTTGCAGGTACGGTTTAGCGCACTTAAATTTGTAATATAGCAATCCTCGCATCATTGGTGAATTTTTTACTTTCTCCCTGCGGGTTAGGGGAGGGTTGGGGTGGGCTAAAAAAATTACGACCCCTGCAAGGATTGCTATAAGTCTCTATACCTAAAAAAACACACACCACTAAACTTTGTTTCTCAACACAATAAAACTGGCAAATTTAATAGTTTCAATTTTGCAACTACCAATCTTGGATATCGTCGGTATATAACAAGTGGTGACATCTTTGAGCGTGCAGTAAAGATTGAGGAAATTCGTATTGAGATAAGAGGATATCTTCGAGCGCAACTTTCATTTGATTAGCGCAGATATGTGGCGGCACTTTGCCCATTCCCGTACCCATGCCGGGAATAGCGATAGTTTCAATAATATGTTTGACTGGCGTTCCATCTGGGACTGAGCCAAATTTTACGAGAGTCAAAATAGCGCGGGTTGCTAGATAAACATTCACTGTTTCTCTTAAAACTGTGGGAACGCGCATAATTGGTGCAGCTATTAAATAGGGAATATCAGCATGATCGGTATCTACAATTTCTGCCATTCCTACTAAGAGTTCCCCGTGATGTCTAGCCTGAATTAGTTTTTGCAAGCGTTCAAGAACCTGCCCTCCAAAATATTCCGAAATTTCTAAATCTAAACCGTCGTCCATGAAACCAAAACTATTTCCCGGACTAACAATAGCATCGCATTTCACATCAAAGATTGAGCCGCGGTGTATCTTGACATTTTCTATATTACCGCAAGTGCTTTCCCACGCTCTAACTAAATCATCGTCTACGGCGACTAGCACAATTTGCATAAATACTCTCTATATATTTTAATTAGAAACAGCCAGAGCGATCGCCAATTTAATTATACAATACTTTACATGATTCGGCTGAAGGTAAAATTTAGATTAATTTCAACTAGCAAATCTTCAATAGCTGTATGCTGCAACACCCGAATCTCCGCCATCCGATCGCAATTAGTTTAGGTGTCGTTGCCGGCGCTTTGATCACGTATTATATCACCTTGTGGTTTGCCAATCGTTTCGGTACGGCTTTTCCCTACGGAACTTTTTTTATTAACATCACGGGTTGCTTGGCTACGGGATTTTTTGATCGCCCTCGCTTTTGAGCGGGTGGCGACTATTCCGTCGGAAGTGCGGTTAATGGTAGCAACGGGCTTTTGGGGAGTTTATACTAATTTTTCAACTTACGGTTTAGAGACGAATGTCTTGTGGCGCGATCGATCTTACAGCTTGGCAGCTTTTTACTGTGCTGGCAGTGCCATACTAGGAGTAATCGCCGTTCAGTGAGGTGCGATTCTAGCGCGAATTGGCAAATAGATAAAATCAGAGTGAAAAATCTCATTGGTTGACTATTGATTAAATTAATGCCCAATCTAAAAATCCAGTTTTTTGATAAAATCGGGTTTGTGCGATCGCTCCTCATTTCCGCTTTACTTGATATCTGGCATATTTTACGCATTCCCGGCAGCAGGTCTTGCTAAAAATGACTTTATGGGGTATGGGTATGGGAACCCAAGAATCAATTTTAAGACCGCCGGACGCGGACTCGTGCCTGCGGACAAATATCTGCTGTGCGTTTTCGAGGGTTTTTTGTTAGTGACTAATCACCAATAACTACTAAGTAATGACTAATTTTAACCTAAATTTAAACACATAGGAGGTTTAGTTGTGGTAGTTAAAACAGCAACAGAGTGCCTCATTACCTTAGAAGGCGTTAGCAAAGCTTACCAGCAGCCCAACGGTCAAAAAATATCTATTTTAGAGCCAATTAACTTAGAACTGCGCTCTGGCGAAATAGTAGCTTTGCTGGGCCCTTCCGGTTCGGGCAAATCAACATTAATGCGGATGATTGCCGGACTGATCCCACCCACCGACGGTCAAGTTCTTTACCACAATCGTCCTTTAGTCGGCTTAAATCCTGGGGTAGCAATTGTATTTCAAAACTTTGCCCTTTATCCCTGGCTGACGGTATTAGAAAATGTAGAATTAGGCTTAAAAGCTAAAGGAGAATTGCCGGAACCGCGCCGTCAAAAAGCCTTGCGGATGATTGACATTATCGGTTTGGACGGATTTGAAAATGCTTATCCGAAAGAACTTTCCGGCGGAATGCGGCAGCGGGTGGGATTTGCTAGAGCTTTGGCGGTGGAACCCGAATTGCTTTGCATGGATGAACCATTTTCAGCTTTAGACGTGCTGACGGCAGAAAATTTGCGATTTGAGTTATTAGATTTGTGGCTGGAAAAAAAGATTCCGACTCAAGCTGTGTTAATCGTAACTCACGGGATTGAGGAAGCGGTAATTTTAGCCGATCGCGTTGTAGTCTTGGGTCGCAACCCAGGGCGAATTCGTGCCGAATTGACCGTGACTTTGCCGCACTACCGCGATCGTAAAACTCCCGAATTTCAAGCTCTTGTAGACCAAGTTTACAAAATTCTCACCAATCCCGAATTGAGCTGCGAAACAGTGACAGCACCTGCTGAAAGTGTCGCTGCTGTGTCTCAACCTCAACCCCCTCAAAGCGCTAAATACCAATCTCTGCCGCAGGTGCGAACCGGTGCGATCGCCGGTTTGTTGGAACTTTTGGAAGACCGCAAGGAAAAAGACCTCTACCGCCTCGGTCAAGAATTAATGTTAGAGGTTGACGACATTTTGCCGATCGTGGAAGCAGCAAAATTAATGGAATTTCTGGTAATTCAAGAAGGCGACCTCCTGTTAACACCAGTTGGCCTTGAGTTTATTGCCGGCGGCATTGACCAGCGCAAACAAATTGTTCGCACCCAAATTCTCAGCAATATTCGCCTGGTACAGCAAATTTCTCGAATGCTTCAGGCAAAGCGCAATCACCGCATTTCTGAAGAATTGATTTTGGATATTCTAGAAGCCCACTTTAGCCCCCAAGAAGCAATGCGGCAATTGAAAACTGCTATTGACTGGGGTCGCTATGCAGAGTTATACAGTTACGATGAACCGGGCGGCGAAATCTTCTTAGAATCAGAAGATAAACCTGAATAGTTATTTGTTAGTTGTTGGTTGTTATTTGTTATTTGTTATTTGTTATTTATTGGGATCTTAGCCTTGTTCCCAGGCTCTGCCTGGGAATACATACCCGGAGGCTCTGCCTCCAATAACCAATAACTAATAACCAATACTAATAACAAATAATCAATAACCAATGCCCAATGCCCAATGCCCGATTCCCGATGCCCGATTCCCATTCCCAATAACTACTTCTTATGACAAGACCTCTAACACCGGCTAATAAAACTTTAGAAAGGTCAGCTTGGACTTGGCAAGACGGTTTGCTGATTCTAGCAATCTTCTCTCTAATTTTGGTCATTGTCCAAACAGCTTCTCAATTCAGCAGTGATTACAACCCGAATTTTAAAATTGAGACCACACTAAATGTCTTGCCAGCATATACAGCCCAGACTCTCTTACGCATGGCATCTGCCTATTTTTTATCGCTGTTTTTTACCCTAGTTTATGCTTATTCGGCTTACCGCTTTCCCCTGGCAGCGAAAATTTTAATTCCCTTGTTAGACATTTTGCAGTCGATTCCGGTTTTATCTTTTTTGCCGGGAGTTGTTTTAGCGCTAGTTACTTTATTTCCAGGTCAAAGAATCGGCGTAGAACTCGCATCGATCATCTTAATATTTACTGGGATGACTTGGAATATGACCTTTAGTTTCTATCAGTCGCTGTCCGGGATTCCGCGAGAACTTAAGGAAGCTGCTCAAGTTTATCGACTCAATGCTTGGCAGCAGTTCTGGACGTTAGAATTGCCCGCTGGTGCGATCGGGCTGGTGTGGAACAGCGTCATGTCAGTGGCGGGTGGCTGGTTCTTTTTGATTGCGATCGAATCTTTTACCTTGGGGGACAAAAACTTTAATTTGCCCGGACTCGGTTCCTATTTGGGCAAGGCAGCTAATGAAGGTAATTTTGGGGCGATCGGCTGGGGTTTAGCAGTCTTAATTGGGGTGATTATAGCCATAGATTTTTTCATCTGGCAGCCTTTGATTGCGTGGGTAGAAAAGTTTAAATATCAAGCGATGGAAGCTACCAATGTACCGCAGTCAAACGTGTTAGATTTTTTAAGGCGATCTGCGACGCTGCGGGTATTGAAGTCGCGGATTTCGCCGATCGGCGACAGTTTTGATCGCGGTTTGGCAAGAGCTTTTGCACCTGTTAATTTACCAACAAATCCCAGACAAAAAAACCGCATCGGAAATTGGATAAATTGGATATTTGTTAGCGGGTTTGCCGTCATTGTGCTTTGGGGAACTTGGGAAGCAGTGCTGCTGCTGCGGTTGCTGAATTTGTCTGACTGGCAAAAAGTCATGACAGGTGCATTTTTCACAGCTTTGCGGGTCATTTGCGCGCTATTTTTATCGCTGTTGTGGACAGTGCCAGTCGGAGTGGCGATCGGTCGAAATCCACGTTTAGCTCAAATTTTGCAGCCATTAGTACAAATAGCAGCTTCTGTACCGGCAACTGCTTTATTTCCCGTATTGCTACTAGCTTTAATTCACGCTGGAGGCGGCTTGCAAATTGGTTCTGTGGCGCTGATGATGTTGGGGACAATGTGGTATTTGCTGTTTAATGTTATTGCGGGCGCTCAAGCCATACCTTCGGAGTTATTTGAAGCTGCACAAGTTTACAAACTATCCCTAATCCAGCGCTGGCAGACTTTAATTTTACCGGGAATTTTCCCATACTTGATCACAGGAATTATTACGGCAGTCGGCGGTGCTTGGAATGCAAGTATTGTCAGCGAGTACGTGCAGTTTAAAGGTCAAATTGTTACTACAGAGGGTTTGGGGGAAACTATTTCTCAGGCTACGGCATCTGGGAATTTTCCCTTGCTCTTGGCTGCTACTTCTGTGATGTCGTTGTTGGTTGTATTGACTAACCGTTTGGTGTGGCGACCGCTTTACCGTTTGGCAGAAGAAAAATATCAATTGTTGGTTTGATTCGGGTAAAATAGGACTGCAATATAGAAGCCAAAGCTGAGCGAAAGCGGCGGTCAATTCTCGGCTCTGGCGACTTAATTAAAGCAGGCGACACTTTTCTGCTGCCAAACCCCCGAAACTTAATTTTAGACGGTGCAGGTTGAATTTAGCCGATCGCACACCAAAAACACGCCGATCGCCCAAAATACAAGCACCCAAATATATTGACAAGAGGTTGTTTTTGCGTATTATATTAAAAACCAGTAAAATATCTATTCGGATACCGAACGAATGAACTCAACGCTAACCCATAAAAACCTCACAGTCGCAGCATTTACAGCCATATTTTCAATATTATTTCCCGCAGCTTTACCTACAGTTGCCTCAGCCCAGACAGCACTGGAAGAAATTCGGCAAACCGGCATTCTCAAAGTTGGCATCAGAAAAGATGCCCCTCCCTTCGGATACTTAGAAGGTGAAAAATGGCAAGGAGTTTGCATGGAAGGGTTAGAACTTTTCCGAGCTGACTTAGAAAAAAAATTAAATCGCTCCATCCGCTTAGAAAAACTAGAAACAGACCTCAATGAATCAACCGAAAAAGGGCGCTTCCGCAGCGTAACCAGCAAGCGCGCTCACCTAGAATGCGGGCCTAATACAATTCTAAAAAATCCCCCCAGCGGGATTGCATATTCACTGCCTTTTTTATACAGCGGCACTTATCTGTTAGTCAAGCCAGAAAACAGACTGAGAGTTAACCCTTCAGGATTCCTGCAAGACGTGACCATTGGCGTGCTAAGCGGTTCTGTTACCCAACAATTCATTGCAGGCCGATATCAACTAGCCAACCAGCGAATGTATGAAGGTATCGCGGGCCGACAGTCGGGTGTAAAAGATGCGGTATCAGGAGCAATCGATGCCTTCGCTAGCGACGGAATGCTGTTAGTAGGAGAAGCGCTGAGACAGGGTTTAACTCCAAGCCAATATTCTGTTATACCGGAGCAGCCTTTAACCTGCATTTCTTACGGCATGATCTTGCCAGCAAGTGACACTGAATGGAAAGAAACAGTAAATAATTTTATTCGCAATCAAAGTTCGACAAACTTGTTGGAAAAAGTGCTCGGGCGCAATTCTCCTTTCCTACCGATGAGTGTCGCAGATCAAGATAAATGTATTTGATCCCAAATCGCGCAAGGTGCTCGGCGCGCACCAGAAGAATAGGGGTCAGGTGCGGATCTTGTCAGGGCAAGTCCGATCGCTGCAACCAGTGGCGTCAATACGCTCTAAACTGGATTCAGGAAGGCGCGCAGCACAGGTTTAGGAGGGTCATCAGTGACAGAAAAAAATTATCAATCGTCTTCTCTACCCACCTACGCGCGAAAAGAACTGCGGGAATTAGTTCGATCGCAGTTAAGGGCCCTGTTGGAAGAAGGAGACTTTAAAGGAGCAAAAGCGATTTTGCACCCGGTGCAGGAAGCAGACATAGCTGAAGCTATCGAAGGGCTGCCAGAAACCATGCAAGTAATAGCTTTTCGCTTGCTTTCCAAAGACGAAGCGATCGCAGTTTACGAATATCTCGACTCCAGCGTTCAGCAGTCCCTCTGCGAAAAATTCAAACGCCAAGAAGTCATTGATATTGTAGACAAAATGTCCCCGGACGATCGAGCTAAACTGTTTGACGAACTGCCAGCAATATTAGTCCGTCGCCTGTTGGGGGAATTGAGCCCAACGGAACGCGAAGCTACGGCTCAACTTTTGGGTTACGAAGCCAGTACCGCCGGTCGGATTATGACCCCGGAATACATTTCTCTCAAAGAAAGCTTTACCGTCGCCCAAGCTTTAGACCGAATTCGCTCTTTGGCTAAAACTACCGAAACAATTTATTCTCTTTACGTCACCGACGCCGGACGCAGCTTGACAGGTATTTTATCTCTGCGGGATTTAGTCACTTCCCCCCTCGACAAAACTGTCGGCGAAATTATGACCCGCGACGTAGTTTCTGTTCAAACAGGAACGGATCAAGAAGAAGTAGCTAGGCTGATCCAGCGTTACGATTTTTTAGCTGTGCCCGTTGTAGACCGCGAACAGCGTCTGGTCGGCATCATTACAGTTGACGATGCGATCGACATTTTAGAACAAGAAGCAGCCAAAGATATTTATACCTTGGGCGGCGTCCAGTCCGGCGGTGACAATTATTTTCAGACCGATTTAATCACCGTTGCCCGGAAAAGAGTCGTGTGGCTGTTTGTTCTGCTTTTAACTAATACTGTCACCGGCGCAATTATTAGAGCTCAAGAAGATATTTTGAACCAAGTAGTCGCCTTAGCAGCCTTTATTCCCCTGCTGACTGGCACTGGAGGCAATGTCGGAGCTCAGTCCTCAACTGTTGTAATTCGCGGTTTGAACACTGACGAAATTACAGCAATGGGCCCCTTTCAAGTAATTGTTCGCGAGGGGATGGCGGGAGCGCTGCTAGGAGCTATATTGGGGACTGTAGCGACGGGCTGGGCTTATACTCTGCAAGGGAGTTTAGCAGTGGCACTCGCGGTGGGAGTGAGTTTGTTTGCGATCGCAATTTTAGCTTCTATTGCCGGTTCAGCTCTGCCGTTTCTATTTCGTTCTTTGGGTTTAGACCCCGCTTTAATGTCTGCTCCCTTTATTACCACCGCAGTTGATGTCCTCGGGGTCTTGATTTATTTCACTTTAGCTCGACAAATTTTGCAGCTTTAATATATTTAATTACATGGCTGTGAATAAAAAACTTAATCTGTTTTTCACCACTGCTAAATTCGGGGTTTACGTGCGATTACATACCGGATATCTGCCGTCGCGCGTACTTTATTTTTATCCGCATACTTGCACCAGTTGAAAACAAGAATGCAACTATAGGCCGTGATCCCAACTACGAGCTTCATCAGTCATTCCAAATCTAAAATCTACAATCTAAAATCTACAATCTAACATGGTATTAGCCTATGTCATCATCCAATTCACCAACGAAAATCCAAAATCCCACGTCCAGCAATTTGTTAGAAACTGCTGAATTGGTTTTTCTTGCTGCCTCTGCTGTGGGATTGGCTGCTAGTTTGGTGTGGGAACAGAGCGTTTATGCTCAAGTGCCTGTAGTGATTGCGTTGGTGTTGAATTTTGTGAATCGGCAGAAGCTACACAGGCAAGTTAAAGCAAGTACGGCGGCTACGTTCGATCGCGTAAATCAACAAGCCGCTACTACCGATCGCGCGATCGAGCAATTGCAACTTGCTGTAAATGCTTTAGACGAAGCTGTTGCTCAAACATCTCGCGAAAATCTCAATGTTGCGCCTGGAGAAAACGTACACTCTCTAATTTCAGCAATTGAGAACCTGCGCCAGCGACTAATAATTTTAGAAAAAACTATTAAAATGATTCAAAGCGAGATCGAACTAACCAGCCGCCAATTCAAACAGCGACCGGAGTTGCAACAAGTCGAAACTTTGACAACAATAATTCTGGACTTGCAGCAGTTTATCAACGAACTGCCGCAGTGGGGCAATTTGCAGCAGCGGCAGCTAACAGAACTTCAGCAAAAAGTAGACAATGCTTTGGCTGAGCTCTCAGAAGAAATTGCTGTGATTCCCAACCGCGTGCAAGAGGCGCTAGCTAGTCGCGGTGGGGAAATTAACCCACAGTTTGGTTCTGGTTTGAATGCCGAGCAAAAGAATGGTTATCGACCTAAAACCCAGAATGAGAAAATTCGCCAGAAATATCCCAGAGCTTATGTCAAGTGGAGTCAGGATGAAGACGAAAACTTGAAGAAAGAATATGCTAGCGGTCAACAAATTGACGAATTAGCTCAGAGATTTCAGCGACAGCCTAGTGCGATTCGTTCGCGATTACAAAAATTAGGATTAATCAAATAATGGTAATTGGTAATTTGTAATATCATTTCCGGTTACACTCATACATGATGTTGACTGTTAACGGTTGACTGTTGACTGTTCACTGTCAACAGTCAACCGTCAACAGTGAACTCGAATTTACTATTCCGATGCTAACGGATTTGATATAATTTGTAACCACAGAAAACAGTCAACAGTCAACAGTCAACAGTCAACAGTCAACAGTCAACAGTCAACAGTCAACAGTCAACTGACAACAGTCAACAGTCAACAGTCAACAGTCAACAGTCAACAGTCAACAGTCAACTGACAACAGTCAACTGACAACGGACAAATAACAAAGCGATCGCCCTTTTTTTTCAAAAGAGCGATCGCTTTGTTTCTGTATTCAGTACCTGCTGCCAACAGCAGACCACTAACATCAAATCTCAAGGCTTTATAGCCTTGGTCTACCTCATTTTAGAAATCTTGCGGTAACAAAGAACTTAAACGCTCCAACAAAGGATCGGAATTCCGAGGAGGAGCAACCTCAGCGTCAGACACTACATTATCATCCGCCACAGACTCAGACTCAATCGGGCCAGGCTCTACTACTTTTGAAACTGGGGCAAAAGAAACTTGAGCAAACTTACTGTTAACACTCCCCTGTAACTGATCCAACTGTGCGCCCAGTTGACTCAGGTGATGTTCCAGTCCCTCCAAACGGCTTAATTCCTCTGCCGAAACATTGTGCTCAAACTCAGCAAATTTGACCACAAGTTCAGCAATACGCTGTTCCAACCGCTGAAAGCTCTGTGTAGAGCTAGTAGACTCAGATACAGACAAAAACTGCCACAAAGCTTGCTTGCAGAGATTGCTGAAAGTCTGATACTTCGTGAAAGCCAACTCTTTTTCAATAGCGGCCAGCAAAGTTTGATCCGCAGCATCTTCCGTAAACGCCACCGAGAAATTCGCCTTATTTTTTGCCCACAGTGCCATAGGGTTCAAGCCTTAATGCGTTACTTTATCGTGGCTAGCTGAGCCTCAGCATAAATAAACTGTCCCAAAGCATTAGCTTTCCGGGAAGGCTGAGCCAAGTGAGCCTTAAGATTGGCGTCTTTAAGCAAAGGTTGCAACACCTCCCAGAAAAACTCGCCGCCACCGCCAGTCAGAACCACATCCGTCACCCGTTCCGGCAGCCACTGCACCAAACGTTCGGACAGTTCGTTAGCGAAAGCCTCCCGCAAATCCTTAATAATCGGATCTAAATTAGTCGGCTTAGTCGCTCCTCTCGGACGGTAGAAACGCTGGCCTTCCGGTTTATTCACCGCTTCCAGTAAAGACAGAGATTGAGGGTCTGCCCCCGGAATCTTTGAGGCAACTTGTTCGTAGAACTTGTTCATTGCGAAGGAATCGCTCTTAGAAGCCGCCCGGGCGAACCGGAAACGATCGACCATTAACAAATCGGTAGTTTGGTGTCCGATATCAACAACAGCCACCGACAGTTCGGGTAACTCAGGCGTAAACTCCTTGTTATCTTGAGCCTCGCACCAAATCAGGCTGCCGAACCCTTCGGGCATCACCCAAACGTGACTGATGTTAATATCCACACGCTCGCCCCGGTACACCACAACGTGGGGAGAGCGCAGTTGGCTGATAATCTCTTCCTTTTCCTTCTCAAACTGATCCTGCGAATAAAACGGCAAACCCAGCACAACTGCTATTTCGCCCTTCATCTGGAAATATCCAGCACAGGAAAAGACCTTAACCAAAGCATCTACTACTTTCGACTGGTCAGCGCCACCGAGATTAGCGCCAAAATCTGCCGCCAATTGACCTATAGCGTAACCCCTGCCCTGGTACTCCAGCCACATATCCAACAGAGGGTCTGTTGCTTTGGACTCAAAGCTGCCACCCCGCACCTTTTCCACGGGCATAGTAGCCACGTTGGCAGGGATGAAAACAACGCTACTAGGGTTGCGACTCACGCAAGCTTTAGTTGCCGTCCGACCCAAATCAGCACTAATAATCGATTTGTTAGAAGCGACTTTAGTCTGCTGGGTCAGCATAGCCGAATTAGGAACAAGCTGTCTAGTTGTCATTGAAATGTGTTACCTCACTGAGCCTCACCATTATCATGCCTTATCCCTTGACACTGCCACGCTTAAAAACAGTGGGTGAAAGCGGCGATTCTTCTAACTCTACCTAGATCGGTATCGAAATCAGCACCAAATATTATATTCGGGACGATCGCCCTTAATGGATTTTAGATTTTAGATTTTAGATTTTAGATTTTAGAGGCGACAACAGGGGCAGCGGTCCGGGGGCTTGTACCCTGGATGGTTTCGGTCGAGGAGTATTCTCGATCGATCGCGGCAATACGGCCTGTTGCCTGAGAGTGCATTGTTAAGTTAAATTTAGTTAAGATTCTGAGTGTAAACTTTTGTCGCACTTCTCCGACACCGCCAGCTTACCCGATCTGTCCCCAATTCAAGGCATCCTCTATTTATGAAAATTTCTTGGCGAACTATACTACTTTGGACTTTACCCGCCTTAGTCATCGGCTTTTTCTTGTGGCAGGGGGCCTTTGCCCCATCCCCCGCAGAAATGAGCAAGAACACCGCCAGCACCCGCCTGAGCTACGGTCGATTCTTAGATTACTTAAACGCCGGTCGAGTGACCAGCGTTGACCTTTACGACGGAGGTCGGACGGCTATTGTCCTAGCAGTCGATCCCGAACTGGACAATCACGAGCAGCGGTGGCGAGTAGACTTGCCCTCAAATGCCCCGGAACTGGTTTCTAGGCTCAGAGACTCCAAAATCAGCTTCGACACCCACCCGTTGCGTAACGACGGCGCTGTCTGGGGACTTTTAGGCAATCTAGTATTTCCCCTGTTGTTAGTAGGAGGGCTGTTTTTCCTCTTCCGCCGCGGTGGCAACGTTCCCGGCGGCCCGGGCCAAGCCATGAATTTTGGCAAATCCAAAGCTCGCTTTCAAATGGAAGCTAAAACAGGCGTACTGTTCGACGACGTAGCAGGCGTTGAGGAAGCCAAAGAAGAACTACAAGAAGTGGTGACATTCCTCAAAAAACCCGAACGCTTCACCGCAGTCGGGGCGAAGATTCCCAAAGGCGTGCTGCTAGTGGGCCCTCCCGGAACCGGTAAAACCTTGCTGGCAAAAGCGATCGCAGGCGAAGCAGGCGTGCCTTTCTTCAGCATCTCCGGTTCGGAATTTGTCGAAATGTTCGTCGGTGTCGGCGCTTCCCGCGTTCGAGACTTGTTCAAGAAAGCTAAAGAAAACGCTCCTTGCATCATCTTTATCGATGAAATCGATGCAGTCGGCCGCCAGCGCGGCGCAGGTATCGGTGGCGGTAACGACGAACGGGAACAAACCCTGAACCAGTTGCTGACCGAAATGGACGGTTTTGAGGGCAATACTGGCATTATCATCATTGCTGCCACGAACCGCCCCGACGTGCTCGACTCAGCGTTGCTGCGTCCGGGACGTTTTGACCGCCAAGTTAGCGTAGATACGCCGGATATTAAAGGCCGCTTGGAAATTTTGGAAGTTCACGCGCGCAACAAGAAACTGTCTGCAGAGATTTCTTTGGACGCCATCGCCCGCCGCACTCCTGGTTTTACCGGCGCTGATTTGGCTAACTTGCTCAACGAAGCTGCGATTTTAACCGCCCGCCGCCGCAAAGATGCGATTACGATGCTCGAAGTTGACGATGCAGTCGATCGCGTGGTAGCAGGTATGGAAGGCACTCCTTTGGTGGACAGCAAGAGCAAGCGCTTGATTGCTTACCACGAAATCGGCCACGCGATCGTCGGTACAATCATTCAAGCCCACGATCCAGTTCAAAAAGTTACCTTAGTTCCTCGCGGACAGGCCCGCGGCTTGACTTGGTTCATGCCCAGCGAAGACCAAGGTTTGATTTCTCGATCGCAAATTTTAGCCCGGATTAGCGGTGCCTTGGGTGGTCGCGCAGCCGAAGAAGTAGTTTTCGGCGATGCGGAAGTAACTACCGGTGCCGGCAACGACTTGCAGCAAGTCAGCGGTATGGCGCGCCAAATGGTAACTCGCTACGGAATGTCAGACTTGGGCCCGATCGCCTTGGAAGCCCAGCAAAGCGAAATTTTCCTCGGCCGCGACTATACAGCGCGATCGGAATATTCCGAAGAAATAGCCTCTCGGATTGACGGACAAGTTCGAGCAATTGTCGATCATTGCTACGACGACGCGCGCCGAATTATTCGCGAAAATCGCACCGTGATCGATCGCTTAGTCGATTTGTTGATCGAAAAAGAAACCATCGACGGCGAAGAGTTGCGCCTAATCGTCTCTGAATACACTTTTGTTCCTGAAAAAGAACAATACGTTCCTCAGCTTTAAGACTTGTTTAAAAATTAGGGACACGGCCTTGCTGTGTCTTTAAAAAGTAGGGACGCAAGACTATTGCCACGTCCCTACTTTTTTATTAAACTGTCAATAATATTAAACCGCCCCTAAACGCTAATTAACGCAGATGAATACTACATTTGCCCTACATACTAAGAATTTGTCATTTTTTTTTATAGCAGCTTTTATCTTTGTTGGTGTCAATACTTTGAGCGCCCGCGCCGAAAAATCACGATGTTTTGTAGATATTTGCATCGACTCCAGCAGCGTTGAATTAAGCAAATCCGATATTCCCGGTGCTCCCTCTTATCCAGTCAGAACTATTTTAGTAACTCAAGAGTTTAGTAACGATAAATTGTTGGCGCAAATGGAAGTTGACTGCCAGCAACGACAGTTGAGAACTGTCAGAGTTAGCCAAGATGGCGAAAATTGGTCGAATTTCTCTCCGAAATGGACTTTAGTCGATGGCCACTCATCTTTGTCTCGGCTGGTGGACTATACTTGTCAATTGACGATCGCAGAACAAGAGAATAAATAAGTATAGCCTTTCTCAGTAATAGGAGGTGTACGCTTGATAAGCGGGCATAGGGCATAGGGCATAGGGCATAGGGCATACCTCACCAAGATTGAGAACTGCTGTAGACCCCGAAAAAAAACAGAGCACCTATATCTTCAACCCTTGCCTTGCGGGTGCAAGTCTGACAAGCAGCGCTTGAAACCGCCGAATGTTAATATTAAATTCAATCTAAAATCTAAAATCTAAAATCTAAAATCGGATGACCAACCCCACCGAATATCGGCAAAGACGCGAACAATTAATGGCAAAAATTGGCAGCGGGACGGCGATATTTCGCAGCGCACCTGCTGCCGTCATGCACAACGATGTAGAATACGCCTACCGACAAGATAGCGATTTTTTCTACTTAACCGGTTTCAACGAAGCTGCGGCGGTAGCCGTGCTCGCGCCACACCATGAAGAACACAAATTTGTGTTGTTTGTGCAGCCAAAAGACTTGGAAAAAGAAACTTGGCACGGTTATCGTGCCGGAGTTGAAGGCGCTAAGGAATTGTACGGCGCGGATGAAGCTTTCCCCATCGCCGAACTTGCGGAAAAATTGCCGAAATATTTAGAAAAAGCCGATCGCATATACTACCACTTCGGGCGCGATCGTAGTTTCGACCAAACAGTCCTCAATCACTGGCAGCGCTTGATGGCAACCTACCCGAAACGCGGCACAGGCCCGACAGCAATCGAAGATTCCAACATCATTTTACACCCGATGCGCCTGGTGAAAAGCGAAACAGAATTAGCATTAATGCGAAAAGCGGCTAATATCTCAGTTGCAGCCCACAACCGCGCCCAAGAATTCGCCAAACCGGGCAGATACGAATACGAAATTCAAGCAGAAATCGAACATACTTTTGGCTTAAATGGCTGCACTCCGGCTTACCCTTCAATTGTTGCATCAGGTTACAATTCCTGCGTCCTTCACTACATCGAAAACAACCGACAAATGCAGGAAAACGATTTGTTGCTAATAGATGCCGGTTGTGCTTGCGACTACTACAACGCTGATATTACTCGCACCTTTCCTGTCAGCGGCAAATTTACAGCCGAACAACAGATAATTTATGACTTAGTTTTGCAAGCACAATTGCAGGCAATTAGTCAAGTATATCCGGGAAATCCTTACAGCAAAATTCACGAAACAGCAGTGCGCGTTTTGGTGGAAGGTTTAATGGATTTAAAACTTTTGGTGGGGGACATTGAAGAGATAATTAAAGAAGAGAAATACAAGCCATTTTATATGCACCGCACTGGTCATTGGCTGGGATTGGATGTGCATGATGTCGGCGTTTATCAGTACGGCGAAAATTCGCAAGTTTTGCAGGCAGGACAAGTGCTGACAGTGGAACCGGGGATTTATATTTCTCCTTATATTAAACCCGTGGAAGGACAGCCGGAGGTTCCTGAAAAATGGCGCGGTATTGGCGTGAGAATTGAAGATGATGTTTTGGTGACATTTGACAGCCATGAAGTCTTGACGGCGGGAGTTTCTAAATAATTGTTGACTGTTGACTGTTGACTGTTGACTGTTTGAACAATACCGATGCAACCGGAAACGATATAAGTTGGCACTGAAGGCTTGAGCTTTGTTAGTATGGGCTTGAAAAAGCTCAAGTCCGCAACTGCAAAACATAGAGCCCTTATGTGTATTGATCCTACCAAGATCGATCGACCTCTCGAAACCTGCGAAGCATTAGTAGCAGAGCAAAAAGTAAAAATTCGGCAACTCGAAGAGAATTTGCAGCAGCAGAGAGAATTGTGTCAGAAATTAGAAGCACAACTCAAAGCAGTCGAAAATGCTGGCTTGTCGGGTTCGGCAACTGAATTTGATATCACCGACGACGATCGCATTCAGTTAATCGCATCTCTGGAAAAAAGTCAGGAAATGTACCGAACTCTCATCAAACATTATCCGAATGGCTCGGTGTTTTTGTTCGATCGCGATTTGCGCTATACTTTGGTTGACGGCCAAGGTTTGGCAGTAGTTGGTTTGTCCAAAAAACAGTTGGAAGGCAAAACATTGTGGGAAGTATCCCCACCTGAAGATTTGCCCCTTTTTGAGACTACATATCGCGCTGCTTTGGCAGGAAAAGAGAATACTTTTGAATATAAATACGGCAATCGCGTTTATTCAACAACAATTGCTCCAGTTAAAAACGACCGGGAAGAAATTTTTGCAGGAATGGTCGTTACTCAAGATATTACCGAAAAAAAACAGGCAGAAATAGCGCTGGAAGAAATCACAAATCAGCTAGAAATTAAATATCAAAAGCGCACTGAAGACTTGAAAACAGCCAACGATCAATTGCAGGAAGAAATTCTCTCTCGCTGGCGCGCCGAAAAAGCTCTGCGGGAAAGCCAGGAACAGCTAGAATTGTTTTTCTCTCAATCTTTAGATGGTTTTTTCTTTATGATGCTGGACGAACCAGTGCAGTGGGATGATACAGTTGACAAAGAAAAAGTTTTTGATTATGTATTTACTCACGGGCGGCTAACGAAGGCAAATGATGCTTTGATAGCTCAATACGGAGGTATTAGGGAACAGTTTATTGGCCGCACGCTTGACTCTTTATTCTCCCACAACTTTACTGGCGGCAGAGAGATAATCAAGCAATTTTTTGATGAAGGCAGAATTCATATCGAAAATGACAATCGCAAGTTTGACGGAGATATAATTTGGGTGGAAGGCGACTATATTTGCATTTACGATTCCCACGGGAGAATCGTAGGCTATTTTGGCGTGCAGCGCGATATTAGCGATCGCAAAAAAGCAGAAGCAACCCTCAGAGATAGTGAAGAACGCTTTCGGGCAACCGTCGAACAAGCGGCAGTCGGCATTACTCACCCTGACGAAACAGGCCGCTATTTGCGAGTCAATCAAAAATTCTGCGAGATAGTGGGATATACTGCGAGCGAACTGCTGTCGCGAACTTGGATGGACGTTACTTACCCAGAAGATATAGATGCAGATTTAGAACAAAACAAGAAATTATTTGCCGGGGAAATTGACAGTTTTAAAATGGAAAAACGCTTGCTGCACAAAGACGGCACTGTAGTTTGGGTAAATATTACAGTATCGCTCATCCAAGAACCGCTGAGCGGGGCAACTTACAATGTAGTAGTGACAGAAGATATTAGCGATCGCAAAGAAAC
Organism: Microcoleus sp. N9_B4; assembly: GCF_036701635.1. Classification (NCBI taxonomy): domain Bacteria; kingdom Bacillati; phylum Cyanobacteriota; class Cyanophyceae; order Oscillatoriales; family Microcoleaceae; genus Microcoleus; species Microcoleus sp. N9_B4. Next base: position 93,246 of record NZ_JAUBRC010000022.1, read on the forward strand.
CGAAGCAGCACTGAAAGAGAGCGAAGAAAGGTTCCGACAGCTAGCAGAAAACATTGAAAGCGTATTTTGGATGTTAAACGTTCAACCCCAGGAAATTATTTATATCAGTCCGGGTTATGCAAAAGTTTGGGGCAGAAGCTGTGCTGATTTGTATGCTTACGGGCGCTTTTTTACAGAGTCCTTCCATCCAGAAGATCGCGACCGCGTTATTGCTACCTTCACTAAACAAATTGAGTCTGAAGAGGATATCGAATATCGAATTGTCAGGCCGGACGGCAAAATACGCTGGATTCGCGCTCGGGCTTTTCCGATTAGAAATCAAGCTGGTCAAGTTTACCGCCTCGTTGGTATTGCAGAAGATATAAGTGAAAGCAAACAGGCAGAAAAAACCATCCGTGAAAGTGAAGAACGCTTCCGTCAACTAGCAGAAAATATCCAAGATTCCTTCTGGCTAATGTCTGCTGAATTCACTGATTTATTGTATCTGAGTCCAGCTTACGAAAACATCTGGGGGCGCAGCAAGGAAGAATTATATGCCGAGCCCTTAAAAATGATGGAGTGGGTGCATCCAGAAGATAAACATTTGTTGCAAGAGGCAATGGGGCGAGTGTTGCAGGGCGAGTCCACCAGTACCGAATATCGGATTTTTCGGCCAGACGGCACAATGCGCTGGGTGTGCGATCGAGCTTTTCCCATTTACGACGAATCGGGCACAATTTACCGCATCGCGGGTATTGGCGAAGATGTCAGCGATCGCAAATTTACCGATGCCCGCATCCAAGCAGCACTCCGCGAAAAAGAAGTACTGCTCAAAGAAATTCACCACCGAGTCAAAAATAATATGCAGGTAATTTCCAGCCTGCTGCAACTTCAAGCTCAATACATTGAAGACGAACCCACGCTAGCTTTATTTGAAGAAAGCCAGACCCGCATCCATTCAATGGCTCTGATTCACGAGCAACTGTATCAATCCGAACATCTCGATCGCATCGACGTTCCCCCCTACGTCGAAAACTTGGTTGCTAATTTGTATCAATCTTTTGGTGGTGGCAACACTTCAATCCAATTTAGTCTCAAACTTGACCCCATTTCTTTAAACATAGAAACAGCAATTCCGTGTGGCTTAATTATTAACGAACTGGTTTCTAACTCTTTAAAATATGCCTTTGTCTCAAGTTTAGCTGGTGAAATAGCTATTAATTTTTATGAAATAAATGACCACCAATTTCATTTAACTATTCAAGATAACGGTCGCGGATTTCCGGCGGATTTTGACGTGGAAAATACTGAAACATTAGGATTGCGATTAGTGAGAATGTTGGCTTACCAATTAGAGGCGAGTATTGCCATTGACAGTCAGTGTGGAACCTGCTACACTTTAATTTTCAAAGAGTTAAATTATCGGCAGCGCCTTTAAGGACAAATGAACCCTGTAAAAATTTTGGTTGTAGAAGATGAAGTTATTGTAGCCCAAGACATAGCAGGCAGATTAAAAAAACTGGGATATGCAGTAACAGCTACAGTTTCTTCAGGAGAAGAAGCAATTCAAAAAGCTCTAGAAAACCCGCCCGATTTAGTGTTGATGGACATAGTGCTTAAAGGTGACATGGACGGGGTAACAGCGGCCGAGAAAATCCGAATTAATAGGAATGTGCCAACAATCTTTTTAACAGCTTATGCCGACGCTCAAACGCTGCAAAGAGCGAAACTTACAGACCCATTCGGTTATATTATCAAACCATTTCAACAAAATGATTTGCGGGTGGCGATCGAGATTGCCATGCACAGACACGAAATCGAAACCAAGATGCGAGAATCTCTCAAAGCTGCGGAAGCAGTCAGAGAGTCGGTGGAAGAAAAATCGCACCGCCAAAACCAGTATATTTCAATGGCCGCTCACGAATTACGGAACCCGCTCAACGCGATTTTAATTTCTGCGGAACTTCTGGATCTCGATCGAACTCGCAGCAGTGACGAATCCCAAGTTAGAACCCTGCGGCTGGTGCACTCAGCTACCCAAAAGATGAACCAGCTAATCGACGATATGCTGTTCATGGGCAGAGCAGAAGCAGGCCAACTCAAATGCAATCCATTACCGATAAATTTAGTCGAATTTTGTCAAGACTTGCTCGCTCAAATGCAGTTAGGAAATGAAGCCAAGCACAAACTAACATTAATCCCGTCAGATGTTACCAGTGCAATATTAGATCAACAATTGCTGCACGGCATTATTTCTAACTTAATCGTCAACGCCATCAAATATTCTCCCAACGGCGGGCAAGTCGCCTTGGAATTGGAATACCGTCAAGTAGGCGAAGGAGACAAAGAACCTATTTTCTGCTTGTCTCCTCAGTGTTTGTTTCCCAATTACCAATTTACAAATATTAACTCCCCCTTACTAATTATACGTATCCGAGACGAAGGTATCGGCATCCCAGAAACTGAAGTAGGGAAAATATTTGAAATGTTTTACCGCTGCAAGAATACTGGGAAGGTTAAAGGTAATGGTTTGGGATTAACAATTGTTAAAAAAGCTGTGGAATTGCAAGGAGGCGCGATCGCCTGCGAAAGCAAAATGGGCATCGGTACAACCTTCACAGTCGCGCTTCCTTACGTAGCACTTTTCTGTAAGACTCAACGAGAAACAACTTAAATACCACTACAAACACTAATCAAAGTGTTGCAAAATCCACTCCACCGCCACCGCTAAATTTGCTGCAATAAAATCCGGTTTAGCATGGTGCTGATACTCCCCACTCAACACGCTTTCTCCGTAACCCGTCTGCACCAAAATACCCGTACAGCCGGCATTGTGAGCCATATCAACATCAGTCGCTTTATCCCCGACCATAAAACTATTTCGCAAATCTAAATCCTGTTCCCAAGCAGCCGCTACCAACATCCCTGTATTCGGTTTTCGCCACGTTGTATACCGCGTAAATTCTGGGTTTGTTCCGCCTTCTGCTGCGCTTAAATAAGGACAGTAATAAAGAGCATCTAACTTGGCTCCGGCTTCATTTTCTAATAGCTGACAGAGGCGTTTGTGCAAAGCTTCTACGTGGCTAACCGGATAATAACCCCTCGCCGGACCCGATTGATTGGAAACTAAACAGCAAAATATTTGTTTGTCATTTAAACGGCGTACAGCTTCGGCTACTCCGGGGATTAAATGCAAATCTTCTACTTTGTGGATGTAGCCGGCTTCGATATTGAGAACGCCATCTCTGTCAAGAAATACTGCTCGTTTCATTGTTGTATTTTTTTTGATATAACTCGGCGATTTAAATCGCGTCTACAGAAACAAAGTCCGCCTCCGCGAACTGAAGAGAAGAAATGCAAATCTAGGTAAACTCATTATTCTAAAATAGAGTGTTTGCCTAACCATTCGCGGAAACTATCATGATACAAATTATACCAAGTTTCTCCTCCTATTTCCTGCTTATTTAAGAACTCGATCCAATTGTATAACACTTTTTCAACATCGTATTCATCCAGATCAAGTATATTGGCGATCGCACTTACAGACAAACCTGTTGTGGATTTTACCAAAACATTCAGCACAGACAACTCGATCGCCGATAAACCATCACCTCTCATCCGCAGCCAGTGATTTTGATAATAGGCTGCTAAACCGGGAGGAAGTTCAGAGACAAGTGAGGACTCTCCCAGATTAGCATCGGGGTGCGAATTCTCGTTAATGGCAGGTAACAAAAGTTGGAAATGGCAGAAAAAACAAATTCGCGCCCTGCAAAATTCTCGGTTTTTTCTCGCAGGAGTTGCTGAAATTCTTTTGGATAAGAATCGGTAGAGATGGGAGTTGAGAGAGGTGAGGAATTCATGCTAGTGCCTCCATCCCTTCTAGCCGTAGGAAATATACTGTGCCGGATTCGTCGCCTGCCACAATTGTTACTCCATCGGGTGCAATAGCGCAACAGGCGATCGAACTTTCACCCGTGAAACTAGCAATGACATTTCCACTTGACAAATCCCAGAATTTGAGGGTATTATCTCTTGAACCAGAAATCGCCCGCTTGCCATCAGCACTAACAGCAACTGCATTTATCCAGTCACCATGACCTGTGAAAGTAAACTGTCCCCTTCCAGTGGTTAAATCCCAGACTTTGATGGTGTTATCAAGTGAACCGGAAATTGCCTGCTTGCCATCACCAGTGACGGCGACTGCATTTACTCAATTGCTGTGACCTTCTAGAGTAAATTGTTCCTTTCGAGTTGTTAAATCCCAGACTTTGAGGGTGTTGTCCAATGAACCAGAAATTGCTCGCTTACCCAGGGTTCCGCCGCCAAAACAAGCGCGACATTCCTATAAAAACTCGACATTCAACTGGCTGAGTACAGTTAATATTTGTTGATGAATTTCGCGTTTAAACATTGGTTGAAAATTTACCCATTTTTCAGTTTTATGGGGCTGGCTAATGCTGCCGATTTCCGCTACCAGCCAAGATTGATAGTGTTGGCTGATTTGTTGAATAAAAGCCCGTTCCTCAGAGTTGGGTTGGGAGCATCTCATATTTGTAAAAACACTTCTTCTGGCTTCTTCCTTCTTCCTCTTTCCTCCTATCTCCTGCCTCCTGCCTCCTGCCTCAAAACTTAGATTTCTAGCCTGCCTGCTTTCATTGAGATGCTCCCGTTGGGTTTTCCCAAAACCCCCCAATAATGCCAGCCTGATGCGTAGTGGCATAGCATTTCCTGGAAAATCAGATTTTTGACATTAGTAAGTTGCCAGCATATAGCCTGAATAAATGGCAGTTCTACGGGAATTTTTAATGCGGTTGCTAGTTCTTTATCGTTCATCTTATTTCCCAAATTCCTGCTCTATTCCATCTGCAAATATTCCAAAACCAGCAATCGCAAATAATCTAGCATTCGGATATAAGACCGCATTTGAAGATAGCCCGATCGCGTCTCATCATAAAACTGAGCGATCGCAGAAAGATCGAACACCCTAAGCTGATGTAAATCTGCGATCGCTTCTTCGCGCTTCTCAACCCCTGGGCCAGCCTCAATCTGACTAGCATAACCGCGAATGCTCACTGTTACTAATTCAAGCTCTTCCAGCAGCGAAACTCTTCCTCCGAGCCAATATAGCTCTGGGCTATCTCTTGGCGCTCTGATGAGAGTGTTTTGATAGTCAACCATCAATTGCGCCAAAAGGGTCACAATAATATCCTTATTGACCATAGCTTTTTCGGAAAAAGATCGATCGCATTTTAGCTTTTAACTACCGCCCACTGAGTCACCGGTGCAAGCGGTTTCCAACCCTGAAAAGAACCGATCGCCCCCACTCGCTGAATCCCAATTCTAATTAGTTCCCCGCCATAACGATCGTGCCATTGCAAAACTTTAATTTCGCTCTCAACTGTCACCGCATTCACAACTAATCTGCCGCCTTCACCTAAAGCATTCCAACAAGTTTCTAGCAAACCTTCTCCAGTGACACCGCCGCCGATGAAAATAGCATTCGGTTGAGGCAAATTTGTCAGGGCTTCCGGCGCTTCTCCCGCAACGATTCCGAGTTCGGGAACGCCGAAAGTCGAGGCATTTTCAGCGATGTATTGCAATCGAGTCGGATGGCGTTCGATCGCGATCGCCCTGCACCGAGGATGACTCCGCATCCATTCGATCGCGATCGAGCCGCAGCCCGCCCCCACATCCCAAAGCAACTCACCCGGAATCGGTGCTAACGTTGACAGAGTAACGGTTCTAACCTCCCGCTTGGTAAGTTGTCCGTCGTGGCGATAAGCAGCATCCGGCAAACCCGCAGTTCGGGGGAGGATAAGAGTTTGTCGATCGGCTGCAACTGCGATCGCGATCGTGTTCAAATCCGCCAAATCCGCTGCATTCCAGGCTGCTGCTACCCCCTCGATCCGCCGTTCCGCATCCCCTCCCATCCGCTCGAACACAGTCATCAAACTGCTGCCAAACCCCCGCTGTGTCAACAATTCAGCCACCTTTCCCGGCGTGTGTCGATCTGCGCTTAAAACCAGCAAGCGTGCGCCGGGGGACAAAGCAAGCGCGATCGATGCGATCGGGCGATTTGTCAAACTGAAAGTCTCAACATCCGCCAAAGCCCAGCCCAGACGGGCGCAAGCAAGACTAAAAGCCGATGCAGCGGGAATTACAGTCATTTCGGAAATGGGAATTTGGCGCGACAGTGTTACCCCAATTCCGTGACACATCGGATCGCCGCTGGCTAGCACGCAGACAGACTGTCCCCGGCGGCGGATGATTTGATCGACTGTTGCTTGTAGCGGCGAAGCCCAAAGCAATTGTTCGCGGGTGTCGTCGGTTGGTAGCATTGCGAGGTGACGGGCACCGCCGACAACGACTTGAGATCGATCGAGTAGTTGTCGGGCGATCGCACTCAATCCCGAAAGTCCGTCTTCGCCAATCCCCACCACCGAAAGCCATTTGTGCATTGAATCCTTACCGCTAATCTTGTTTCCGGCTGCATCGGAATACTCAAACTCAATAGTCATTAGTTATTAGTTATTAGTTATTAGTTATTAATTATTAATTATTAATTATTAGTTATTAGTTATTAGTTATTAGTTATTAATCATATTATTTCCGCTAGAACAACCCGAATAAAATTGATTTATAGTGAGGAATTCATTCCTCATAATAAAACTCTGTGGGACTGAATTATTGACTACAAAATTTCTAACTGACATCTTGCACAATTCTCAATAATAGGCATCTTGCCTGTTCCACAAACAGTATATCTCTTCTTGTGAGGTCGGCATCCTGCCCGCCCGTGAAACACTTATTAATAATAGTGCAAGATGTCAGTTATCACGGTTATTTTACCGGACGAGATATCCTAATAAAGTCTCTAAATATTTTTCCCCAAACAAAAAGCGCCCCTATTACTAGGAGCGCTTTTTGTAATCTCAGACTAAAACTTAGCCATTGATAGAAGGAGCAACCAAAGCTACAGGAGTGACTTCACTTGCAGCCAAGTCGAGAGGGAAGTTGTGAGCATTGCGCTCGTGCATCACTTCCATACCCAAGTTAGCGCGGTTGATCACATCAGCCCAAGTATTGATGACACGACCTTGAGAGTCGATAATCGATTGGTTGAAGTTGAAACCGTTCAAGTTGAAAGCCATCGTGGAGATACCCAAAGCGGTAAACCAGATACCGACAACTGGCCATGCACCTAACAAGAAGTGCAAAGAACGGCTGTTGTTGAAAGAAGCGTATTGGAAAATCAAACGACCGAAGTAGCCGTGGGCTGCAACGATGTTGTAGGTTTCTTCTTCTTGACCGAATTTGTAACCGTAGTTTTGCGATTCGGTTTCGGTTGTTTCACGAACCAAAGAGGAAGTAACGAGAGAACCGTGCATTGCGGAGAACAAAGAACCACCGAAGACACCAGCAACTCCCAACATGTGGAAGGGGTGCATCAGGATGTTGTGCTCGGCTTGGAACACAATCATGAAGTTGAATGTGCCGGAGATACCCAAGGGCATACCGTCAGAGAACGAACCTTGACCAATTGGGTAGATCAAGAATACTGCGGTGGCTGCTGCAACTGGTGCAGAGTAAGCGACGCAGATCCAAGGACGCATACCTAAGCGGTAGGACAATTCCCATTCACGACCCATGTAGCAAAATACACCGATCAGGAAGTGGAAAATTACCAATTGGTAAGGGCCGCCGTTGTACAACCACTCATCGAGGGAAGCTGCTTCCCAGATTGGGTAGAAGTGCAAGCCGATGGCGTTGGATGAAGGAACAACAGCACCTGTGATGATGTTGTTACCGTACATTAAGGAACCTGCTACTGGTTCGCGGATGCCGTCGATGTCCACTGGAGGGGCAGCGATGAAGGCGATGATGTAGCAGATGGTGGCGCTGAGCAAGGTGGGAATCATCAAGACTCCGAACCAACCTACATAAATGCGGTTGTCGGTTGATGTTACCCACTCACAAAAGCGTTCCCAGACGTTGGCGCTTTCGCGCTGCTGTAAGGTTGTTGTCATTTGTTTATGATTGCTGTATTTGGTTGTCAATGTTCGTGACGGCTTTGTGTTCCGCCATGTAAATAAACATAAAGCTTTTATTTCGGTTTGTAAAGGACTTTTAAGCACATTTTTTCTTATGTTTATCATAAGCAATGCTTATTAAAAGCCAGGAGGCTTGCTGTACAAGGAGTTTAAAAGCAGAAGGGGGAATTTGGGGACGATCGCCCACCAATGAAGAATACTCATAATCTACCTGGACAACGAGATTCGGGACTTGTGTCAGTGTTAAGATAGATGAAGGGTTGCGATCGCCAACCGCAAAACTCCCATTGACATATATATGTTGTTGCACAAGTCCGATCGATAAAAATCCCAAGGAATGTCCCGCACCGTCACCTACAGCCCTGCTTATACTCTGGTTCCCACTTACGAGTGTTTTAACCGCTGCACCTATTGCAATTTTCGGGCCGAACCGCTGCAAAGTCCTTGGCTGACACTCGCAGAAGCCGAGAAACAGCTCAACTTGCTGCAAACTCAAGGTGTAATTGAAATTCTCATCCTCAGCGGCGAGGTACATCCTCACAGTCAACGGCGAAAAGCTTGGTTGCAGCGGATTTACGATTTGTGCGAACTGGCACTTGCTCTGGGATTTTTGCCGCATACTAATGTGGGGCCGCTCAGCTTTGAGGAGATGGCACTGTTAAAAGAGGTGAATGTATCGATGGGGCTGATGCTAGAACAGCTTGCCCCACATTTGTTACAAACTGTTCATCGGCACGCACCGAGTAAAGTGCCGGCGTTGCGGCTGCAACAGTTAGAATGGGCTGGGGAATTAAAGATTCCGTTTACAACTGGTTTGCTGCTGGGAATTGGGGAAAGTGAGGCAGATTGGATTGAGACATTAGAGGCGATCGCCCGCATTCATTCGCCCTGCAATCACATTCAAGAAGTTATCCTCCAGCCACACAGTCCGGGAAATCAGCAAAGTTGGGACGGTGAAGTTTTTGATGCTACAAAAATGCCCGAAGTAATTGCGATCGCCCGCAGCATTTTACCATCTGAAATCAGGCTGCAAATTCCGCCGAATTTAGTTGCACAGCCCGACATATTACTTGCTTGTTTAGAAGCAGGTGCTAGAGATTTAGGAGGAATCGGGCCGCGGGATGAAGTTAATCCCGATTATCCTCACCTGCAACACCTAACTTTAACAGAAATTTTAGCAGCAGCGGGATGGCAACTTGTGCAGCGTTTGCCTGTTTATCCTCAGTACGATAAGTGGCTGCCCCAGACATTGCAAACTGCTGTTAAACAATGGAGAGTTAGTCATTAGAAATTCTTATTTCTTAGTCCGCGCAGGCGGACTTCGTTTGTGTAGTAGCGGTTTCAACCGCCGAGTGATAAAAATAAACTATTGAGATGTTAAATCAAAGAACCGCCACCATCAATCCAGACTTCAGTACCTGTGATGAAGCTGGAGGAATGTGATACCAGAAATAACACTAATTGGGCGACTTCTTCGCTAGAACCTGCGGTATTATCAGTCAAAGGAATCATATCTTGAATCGACTCAGGCGCGACTGGAATGCGATCGAGATGGCGCTTAACGGTGCTTTCCTCAATGGCAGTCAGCACACCGCCCGGACAGATTACATTGACTCTAATTTGGCAGGCTGCGAGTTCTAGCGCCAGCATTTTTGCAAAGGCTACTTGGGCAGCTTTTGAACAAGCGTAGGCCGTTGCACCAACTTTCCTGAAACTTCTGGTGCCATTAATTGATGATGTAATTACAATTGAACCTCCTTGTTTTTTCAGATGAGGAATAGCATACTTAACAGTCAAAAATGTTCCTCTGAGGTTGGTGTTAATTGTCCGATCCCACTCATCGGGTTCTATCTCCTCTATCGGCGACCATACACCGTTAATACCAGCATTTGCAAACAAAATATCAATTCTTTGATATTTGTCAAAAATTGTTTGAAACGCTTTTTGCATTTGCTGAGAATCTCCAACATCTGCGGCAATAGCCAGCCCGCAGCCTCCTTCATTGACCAACTGGCGGACGGTTTCTTGCCCCGTTTCCAAAATGTGATCGATAATAGCAACTTTGGCGCCTTCCTTGGCCATTAAAATTGCTGCTGCATGACCAATTCCCGACCCACCGCCGGTAATAACTGCAACTTTTTCTGAAAGTTTCATATTTTTTTAGATAAATATTTTTTTTGGCGATCGCATAGTATAAAAATAATACTAGAGAGAGGACTTTAGTCCTCACTACAAACAACTTTCCGTCATCAAAATCATGAAAGTAAAAAGTGGTTTAATTTACTAATTATAGCGGTAAGGTGTGCAGTGCACACCCTACTTTAGGCAGAGGAGTACGTCAGTTTTAACGCAGTTCTTACGGCTGTGGCACCCAGACCGAAACAGAACCGGCGTTACACCGAAAATCAGCCCAACCATCATCATTAGTTGTGATTGGTTCTTGGATGTGTTCGGTGATGTCAATATAAGTTCGATTCGGTTGTCCGACTTCCATAAACTTAGTGCCATCGCCTCCGTTACTGAGTACCACAGCCATGCCGCCCGGATGTTCTTCATCTCCAAGTCGCGTCCAGCCAATAGTGTTGGCGTGGTCGAAGTAATCGTACTGATTCCCGTAGGAATAGGTTTGGCGCGCTAACAAGAATTTATCGAGAATAAACTGATGTTTGTCTAACCAAATCTCGTATTCGTTGCCATCGTTTGCTGTATCCTTATAGTTAGCGCCGTAATAATCCGGGTAAAAAATGCACGGATATCCTTCGCGCCGCAGCAGAATTAAAGCGTAGGCAAGAGGTTTAAACCAAGCCTCGACAACAGATTCTAGGGATTGTAATGGTTGAGAATCATGGTTGTCAACCAAGGTAACGGCGAGGGCTGGTTGCTGTTGGACGAGGGTGTTATCAAAAATTGTTCGTAAGTCGTAGCTATTGCCGGCTTTGCTAGCAGCGTAGAAGTTGTAGTGGAGGGGCGCGTCAAATAAGGAGACTTTACCGTCCGTTGCTTGGATGAAGTAGTGCAAAGCTTCCACTTCGTAAGACCAATATTCGCCGACTGCAAATAAGTCGCGTTTGACATAGTTACGAACGTGTTCCAACCATTCTTGGAAAAATTCTGCTTTAACGTGTTTGACGGCATCGAAGCGAAAGCCGTCAACGTTTGTTGTATCTACATACCACTCACCCCAGTATTTTAACTCCCCGCTGACTTCTGGGTTGTCCATATCTAAATCGCAACCCATCAGGTAGTCAAAATTACCTTTTTCTAAGTCTACTCCTTGATCAAATTCTTTGCCTTTTAGCAGGTAAACGGCATGGGTTTCTGTGTTGTAAACGTTGTAATCAATGGCGTCAAAATGCCACCAATGCCACTCCATGCTGGAATATTTTTTGTCGCGGCCGGGGAAGGTAAAATGCGTCCAAGCTTTGATTTTTTGATATTCGCCTACGGTGTCATTCCGGTTGTCGGGATGGAAGGGTGTTGCTTCGGCTTCTTCTTCGGCATCTGCACCTAATTTGTGGTTGAAGACAACATCAGCATAAATCCGAATTCCAGCATCTTGTGCAGCTTTAATCGCGGCCAAATACTCATCTTTTGTGCCGTATTTAGTGCGTACCGACCCTTTTTGGTCGAACTCGCCTAAATCGAATAAGTCGTAGACGCCGTAACCTACATCCATACCGCCGCCAGTTCCTTTATAGGCGGGTGGCAACCAAAGGGATGTAACGCCTATTTTGGCTAAATCTTTTGCAGATTTCGCTAGCTGATTCCACAGGCTGCCGTCGTCGGGGCTGTACCAGTGGAAATACTGCATCATGACGCCATTTAGTTCAGACATATATTGAGTTTTTCCTGTTTTGTTAAATTGCGATCGACATTTATGTTCGTAGCTCGCTAGTTTACGTATGTCTGCAATCTATGGTTAATAAATATCATAAAAGATGGGGCTGCTAAAAACAATCTATCTGTTGATGTATTGACAACAGAATGTAAATTTGATAGTAATTATTTTAGGCAGACTAAAAAATATTAAGTTAGTGGCGATTTTGCAGCAACTCGCTCAACTCTGGTGTTCCAAGTACCGTCGATCGCCAATTCAAGCAATCTAAATCCCGGCGGGATTTCGTCAACTATAATCGGATGGCTTTTGGGTAAAAGTTGGATGCAGGTGCTGGGTGTCCCCAAGTAGGTAACTGAGCCCCGCTGTTGTTGAAATTCTTGGTGAATGTGGCCGCAGAGGACTATTTTGATTTGAGAATATCGATCGACAATTGCCAAAAATTCATCGGCATTGTGCAGCATCATTCCATCCATTATTTCAGAGTCGATCGGCAAAGGATGATGGTGCAAGGCAATGATAACAGGTCGATCGCCCGTTTGTTGCAGTTGAGAGTCCAGCCAATGCAAGCTTTCTGGGGAAAGCCGCCCGCCGTCGCATCCGGCTTCCACACTCGAAAGTAATAGAAATTGCCAGTTTCCTAGCATCCATGATTTTTCTGGGGAAAGAGGCGACTGATTTAAGATTTCTGCCATGACTGGGATGTTGTCGTGGTTCCCAGGTATCCAGTAGGCGGGAATTCCTAGGGGGGCGATGAGGGAGACGAGGCGCTGGTAGGATTCTGGTGTTTCGTCTTGGGACAAGTCGCCTGTGAGTAGGAGTAAGTCGGGCGGCGGCTGTATCTGTTGCAGGCGATCGAGAACTGCTTGGAGGGTGCGGGCTGTTGAGAGGCCTTTCCATTCTCGATCGATCTCTGCAAACAAGTGAGTGTCGGTGATTTGGGCGACGAGTAGGGTAGAAACTGGTGTCATGGCTGGTGTTGCGGGCGATCGATGTAGTTCTAGAATAGCCTCGGATGGGTTTTGGGGATAGAGAAAAAAGGGCGATTCCCTACGGGGTAGCTTGGCTGCACGAGATTTTTGACAAATATGTTGAAATAATCGAGATTTGGTGTACTATAAGAAAACGTCAAATTTCAGACGTGACGGCGGCATAGCCAAGTGGTAAGGCAGAGGTCTGCAAAACCTCCACCCCCAGTTCAAATCTGGGTGCCGCCTTTTTTAATTTTTGTTAGATGTGGCTAAAATGCCGTTTGGGCGATCGAGAAGGTTAACAGGATATAGCGAGAGTGCTCAAGTCCACTGCAAAAACCTTCTTGACCTCTACCATCAATTACTACTCATTGACTACGATCGCAAATCGTCGATCAGTTTTTCTATAGCCATACTTTTTGTGGTTTCATCCGCTAGAGAATTAAACACTTTCTGCAAAAGTTCTATAGACGCATTTTTAATAAACCAATCTTCACCCGGATTATCCCCAAGATTTAAAAAATACTTTAAACGTTCCTCTATCGCTTTCTTATCTGCTTTATCCAGTTGTCCAACTCGCGTAAGCCAATCCCCTTGCGAATCTTTAAAACAGTTAGCATCAACAGTACATATCTGATGCACTAGAGCGAAGGAATTATTAGAAAGACCATTGGTGCTTGTAGAATTAATCGGATATACAGTTGGCAAACCTTTATAGGTTTCTTGTGAAGTCAACGGAATCAGCGTCAAAGTTTGGATGTATTTAGATTCATCTTGAAATTGGTCACTTGTCCAAACGATATAAGGATGCTCTCCCCGAAAAACCCGACTCGAATTAATCACCTGAGTGCAAGAAATTGTCTTGCACTCAATCTCCCCTGGTTCATTTATCTCATAAATATGATGATGACCGAGTTTGCAACGGAGAGATACTCTATAGGGATTGATAAAATAAATCCAACCTTGACGCGGTTTTTGTCCAGCCACTCGCTCACCCCAATTCACTCATTAACTTTTCTCTTTCTTTGTACAGATTAAGTCTCACCTGTTCCTCTGGTTCGTGGCTATATTTAACCTCAAGCATGGGAGCAGTGCTATAGACATATTCTAGTAACTGATTCAGTTTATCCTCTCCTGAACCTGCCCATTCTCTCCTGATGTTGTCAAGTATGAGCTTCAGACCTAAAGGTAACTTTAAATCATCCACATTACCAGCTCCCTCACCAAGTCTGATGAATATACTCTCTCCCTGAGATTCTTGAACAATTTCCTTGCCATTCATTTGATTTAAAACAGCCTCTATGCCTTCATTCCAAGGGCCAAAGTAATAATAACACCAATCTAAATCAGTAAGCTGCTTGTCTGTCCATTTGACCGCATAAAGATCAGCTAAGTACACAAACTTGATTAACTGCGTTTTTGTAATATAGCCTTTTGTTGCGTAGACAAAGTATTTGATCAGGTTTTCTAGCATAGATTTCCTCCTTTCGATTTCAAAAAACTTCCTAATTAAGCTTATAAATTTTTCGCTCAATTTAACTTTAGTCTATTGTTTCTTCAATTGTTACTTGATATTCAGTAAGCTCTAAGTTAGGAAATCTCAATATTTTTCGGTACTCTAGCCTACCACTCATAACCGTGTTCTTTTCCCCATTGTATCCAGGCTTGGGCCATTTGCGACCTTCGGCCGCGCTGTTCGGGTTTTACCGGATTGTCACCAGTAATTGCCCTCAACGCCCAAAACCAATGGTCTGGCTTTTGTTCGAGGTCACGCAAAATCAACGGGATAACTGGCTGTCCCATGCCGATTATTCTCTGATAAGCCGGGTGCATTGATTTCTGTGTAACTAATGATAGCATCCCTGTCTCGACGCGCCATTCTTCGGCGAACTTCTTAAACTCTGCTTCGAGTTCTACCTGGCTTTCTAAAACATTTTTTCCTTTTGATGGAAATTCTAAAAAATTAGGCATCAACAAATCATTCATTTTTTGGCAAAAACGCTGTTTCTCTTCTTTTGATAAGTTAGAGAGTTCTTCAGATTGGTCAACAGCATTAATCAGCTCATTCGCTAATTCTTCGGCTGTCAATGTCGAACTTTTATTTAAGGCATATATAGGAACAATACTCTCTAGTATCTTGACTAAATCATCATGGTTCATGTTTTTTACCTATAACTCAACGCTGGGCTAGTCAAACATCTAATAAATATGGCAACTTAATTGCTAATCACTAATCGCCTCACGGCAATTAGCAATTAGCAATCTTACCCAAATCCTCACATTTTGCTGATAATTCTTTGCAGGATTTCCACTCCTGATACCGCTTGCCAGCCAAACAGCCCCAAAAGCACAATATTCAGAAAGATGTGAGTGTTTCTCGCCCAATCACTGCCTTTTTGCATCAAAGGAGTCAGCGAGGCTGCGATCGCAATTATTGCCGTCATTCCCAACCCTGCTAGCAAGTGTGGCCCGACAAATAGTTTGCCGTTGTTGATGTAGGTGACGGCCATTCCGCCCACTGCACCCGTTACCATCAAGGCTAGCAGCAAAGAACCCATCTGGTGATGCTTGATGTTGAATTTGCCCTTAATTAACTCTTTTTTGACTTCGCCTTCGGCGCTTCTGGTACGTCGGATTTGCAGGCCGAGATACAAAGCATAAAATGAGATGGCCAGCAGTACCCACATTAAAACTGGGTGGAAGAATTGGCTCCAAACTTTCACTGACTGAGGAATTTCGAGATTCATAGTGTTCTGAGGATTAGCAAACGTACTTCATAAAACTTAGCATACCAGTCAGGCCGTCTCATGTGATGGTAAAAATATACGGTATGAGAGACTATTATGCCTGCCACTAAACAAGACGCTGTATTGATTCAAGCCGCCAAGACTGGCAACATTATTCACCTCCAAGCTTTACTCGCTAAGGGTGTTAACGCTAACGCCAAAGACTCTGAGGGGACGACGGCTTTGATGTTTGCTGCCCAAAAGGGCTATACAGAAATCGTGCGTGCTCTACTAAACAATGACGCTAATGTCAACCATGTGAGCAGGCGTTTTGGGCTAACGGCTTTGATGCTGGCGGCGGCTCACAAACAGGCTGACTCTGTGCGGCTGTTGCTGGCTGCGGGTGCTGATGTTAATGCTAAAAATGATGATGGAAGTACGGCTTTGATGGCGGCTTCTCTGAAGGGCGATATCAATGTTGTGCGGATGTTACTTGATGCTAATGCTGATGTAAATGTGCGAGATAAAGATGGAGATTCTGCTCTGAAAATAGCTGCTTTATCGGGCCATCAAGCTGTTGTAAAAGCTTTGGTGGATGCGGGTGCTGTTGCTGACAATTCTATGCTGTTTTTAGCTGTCCGTCAAGGAAGCGCAGAAATTGTGCGAATTTTGCTCAATTGTGGGGCGGATGCTAATGTTAAAAATCTAGAAAGCAAAACTGCTTTGATGCTGGCTGCGACGGCGGGAAATTTGGCTGTTGTCGAGGCGCTGTTGGCTGCTGGTGCTGATGTCGAAATTCCCGACAAAGAGGGCGAAACTGCTTTAACTTTGGCTGCGGATGCCGGCAATACTGATGTGGTGCAAACTTTGCTTGGTGTGGGTGCTAATGCGAATGTGAAAAATGGAGATGGGGGCACGGCTTTGATGGCCGCTGCTGCTGGGGGAAATGCGGCGATCGCCCATATCTTACTCGATGCTGGCGCCGATATCAACGCTAAGGATAAAGATGATGAAACTGCTTTGAATTTTGCGGTGGTTGAAGGCTGCGAAGATGTAGTGGAATTGCTCTTAAACCGAGGTGCTAGTGTCGGTTCGAGAAATCGGTTGGGCGATACACCTTTACTGGTGGCGGCTGTTCACGGCCATAGTGCGATCGTATCGGCTTTGCTGCAAAAAGTAAACTCAAATCGGGCTGAGTTTCTGAATGCGAAAAACTTTGGGGAGACGGCTTTGACGCTGGCTACGTTTCACGGACATACCGAGACGGTGAAGGCTTTGCTTGACGGCGGTGCTGATCCGAATATCCCGGCGGATTTGGGGAAAACGGCTTTAATGAAGGCGTGCGATCGCGGTTATATTGCGATCGTCCAATTATTAGTCGAAAAAGGTGCGGATGTCAACTTGCTGGATGATTCGGGCGCAACAGCTTTAATGTGGGCAGCACATCGGGGTTATCCTGATGCAGTAAAGATTTTAATTGATGCTCGTGCAGAACTAAACCACAAAAATCCGGGAAATTATACAGCTTTAATGCTAGCTGAGTTTAAGGGTTATTCTAATGTGGTGAAATTGCTCAAAAGTGCTGGAGCATTGGAGTAAGAATAAAATAGTTTTAAGTAAGGTAATTCTGTCATTCTGAGGGGAGGCTTTGGGAAGCGAAGAAGCTCACATATCGAAACTTACGCATTGTAACGGTGTGGCAATAATTTGAGATTCTTCGCTTCACTCAGAATGACAAAATTAGGTGATATCGTTTCCGGTTGCATCGCAATAATAAAATCGAGGCAACAGTTAACACTCAACCATTCAGTTTTTCGACCAACAGTCAACAGTCAACAGTCAACAGTCAACAAGCATTCCGGTGCAACCGGAATCGATATTAACCTCAATTTGCTTTGCGTACCCAGCCGTTAATAGTAAACCGGCTATCACCAAAAGCTTTCGAGGGACAGCTAACTCGCAGAACTTCGTGCATATAGCGACTCAGAAAAAATACGATGCTATTATTGCGCGGTTCAACAGTTCTGAATGTCTCGGCAGCTACATAAAAATTGTTCTCGATTTTGCTGTCATAAATCTGCAATTCGCCGCCTGAAAAAGCCTTGGGTTCTCGATAGAAATAGTAAACGTAAGTAAAAAATCTGCTTGCGGTATCTGGCGAGCCGCTGTCGTTGTGAAGTTTATAAAAGTTGTTGTCATTGTGCATGGTTAACTGAGCTTCTATCTCACCAAGCGGAAATGAGGGAATATTTAATTTTTGCAGCACGTCGGGGAGAATTGCTTTGATGCGATTAACCATCAAATCGGAAAATTCGGGGAACGAATGGAGTACCATCGAACGGCGGTAATCTTCGGCATTGGTTGAGGTGCTGGTAGTCACAAATTCTGATTCTTTTGCTAAGACATATTTAATGAGTTTGTTTTTTTCAGCAGGTGTCAAAAAGTTGTCAATTTGGGCGTAGCGAGATATTAAGTCGTCATTTACAGGCGGCGCTGGGGCGGGAATTTCTGTGGCGGGAATTTCTGCGGGAATTTCTACAGGAGTTGCAGGCTGCTGCGGTTGCATTTCCTGCAAGTAAATTGGGGGTTCGGTGACTAATCCGACTAGGTTTTCGCCGGGAAAAGAAAGGGCGGAACGACCTCCGTCTATAGGGATTTGAAATAAGGTGGAAAAACCTGGTGTTTGTTGAGTGCGATCGACTAATGTTTTGATCAGGCTGTGCAATAAAGGTGTATCAGATTTGAGGGTGACGGTGCATTGATGTCCGCCGGTGAGCAGGATTTTGACTTTTACGTCTTGGGGTTTAATTTGCGGTTGAATTGTGCTAGTCATAATTTTTGAAGGACGCAACTGGAAATTTGGTACGACATAACAGTGTTGATTGGTGTCATAGCCTTCCAGATCCCCCCTAACCCCCCTTAAAAAGGGGGGGACAAGAGTGTAAAAGTTCCCCTTGTTAAGGGGGAGACAAGAGTGTCAAAGTCTCCCGTCTTAAGACGGGACTGGATTCTTCTCAAAGTCCCCCTTCTTAAGGGGGATTTAGGGGGATCTAGACTCGGGGAGAAACGAGATTTATGAAAGCTTTTCGACTTAAGTTGACACCCGCGAACACTATTGTATCCCTACAATATGGTACACAATCGAGAATTGCTAGGCATAATTCCTAACAAAAACTAATGCAAGAAGTGGCGGATATCAGTGAAAACCATTGTGATTCCGAGTTGGTTGGCGGCTTCAATGGAATCTCGATCGCGCATACTTCCGCCCGGTTGGACGATCGCAATTATGCCCGCCTCAGCCGCAGTTTTGACTGAATCGTCGAAGGGGAAGAAACCATCACTAGCCAAAATCGCTCCTTTACTCTTGTCTCCTGCTTGTTCCAATGCTAGTTTAACTGAGCCGACGCGATTCATTTGTCCGGCGCCGACACCGATTGTAGTGCGATCGCGCGTCACAACGATCGCATTTGATTTGACGTGTTTCGCTACTTTCCAAGCAAACAGCAATTCTTCCAACTCTGCCGCCGTCGGCTGTTTCTCAGTAACAATCCGCCATTTGCTAGTTTCTTCTACTACATTATCTGATTCTTGCACCAGCAAACCGCCTGCAATTATTTTAACAGTTTGTGGAGGCCCTTGAGTCAAATCTGGTAAAATTAATACTCGAACTTTCGCCTTTTTCTTGATAATTTCTTCGGCTTCTGGTTCGCACCCCGGCGCGACGATACATTCTAAAAATGTTTTAGTTAACGCCGTTGCGGTAGCAGCATCAATCGGGCGATTGAGGGCGACAATGCCGCCGAAAGCTGAGACTGAATCGGTATCGAAGGCTTTTTGATAAGCTTCAGAAATAGTTGTTCCCAAGGCTGTGCCGCAAGGATTTGTATGCTTCAGAATAGCGGCCGCGGGTGTGTCGGGGAATTCTACGATTAGCCGCCTTGCTGCTTCTAAATCTACTAAATTATTGTAGCTTAATTCTTTGCCTTGCAGGATGGTGCTAGTCGTCCAGCCTGTGGGTGTACTTCCGCTTTGATACCAGGTGGCGGCTTGATGGGGATTTTCGCCGTAGCGCAGAGTTTGCAACTCTTTTCCTGATAAATCAAACTCGTCTGGTAGCGCAGATTTTTCAGCGGATTGGCTGCTGCTGAGATAAGTTGCGATCGCGCGATCGTAGTTTGCTGTATGTTTGAAGGTTTCTAGCGCACATTTTTGCCGAAACTCTAAGGATGCTTCGCCGCCATTTTCCCGCAGTTCTTTTAAATAAGTATTGTACTGTTCTGGGTCGCACAAAACTGTCAAATGAGCGTGGTTTTTGGCGGAAGCTCTCAACATGGCTGGCCCGCCGATATCTATCTGCTCAATTGCGTCTGCTAGAGTAACTCCTGGTTTAGAAATTGTCTCTTCAAATGGATACAAATTGACTACAACTAAATCGATCGCCCGAATTTGATTTGCGGTTAAATCTGCGAGGTCTTCCGGTACATCGCGGCGCGCTAAAATGCCACCGTGGATTCGTGGGTGAAGTGTTTTGACTCGCCCTCCCAAAATTTCGGGAGAACCAGTATATTCCGCAACTTTGGTGACTGGGATGCCTGCTTCTTTGAGGGCAGTTGCTGTCCCGCCACTACTAATTATGTCAAATTCAAATTCTTCTACTAGACTGCGCGCTAAGTCGATTAGTCCGGTTTTATTGGATGTGCTCAGAAGTGCTAGACGTGCCATTGGTTTGAAGTTGCGATCGCAAAAATAGATAGGTTATATTTTATATCACATCTGCCCGCAGGGAGATGATTTGGTAATGGCTAATTATGATTATTTTTAATGACCTAAAGATGAGTTTGCTTATTTTTGACCATATTTTTTGTCAAACTTATATAATATTTTATACTGACCCGTGGCTTATAAATATGTAGAACTTGCGCGTGGAACTGGTTATTTTGTGAGTGCGAGGGGGATTGAAGCCATATCAATACTGCACAATTCGTGTCGCTACGTAAGTATCAGTGTTGTTGAAATTACTTAATAAAACTTAATAGATAATTATAGGGCGATCGCTCTTGAATTTTAACGATCTTTTATGATGAATTATAAAATTCATGTGCTAACATCGGGTGTAAATTGCGGTCTCCCTAAATTTGCGAAAAATTTGGGCGATCGCAAAATATTAATCTAAAAAATAAATTGGTAAGGTTTAAATATGTTTTTTCAAGAAGCCGATTCAGAAAATAAGCTCAGTAATATTAGCAGTACCCAGAAAAAAATGGCTAAAAACATGACTGATAGAACAAACTATCCAGAGATGCCCCAAAAGTCAACCGAGAACTCGACATCGGCCAACATTTCAGAAGCTTATAGTCTTAGTCTGTGCGAATTGCAGCAGATGGAGCGAGCAATGGAACAGCTACAGCAGGATTTGAAAGCTAGCGAATCTCGGTTTCGGAATGTGATCGAAAAAAATGCTGACGGCATCGCAATCGTTAACAAGCGAGGACTTATTTGTTTTGCCAACCAGTCAGCAGAAGCGCTGTTTAACTGCACGGCAGAGGAACTTCTAGGTCAAGCATTTTTTGGCAATTTAGTAGTAGAAGTTTCAGCTTGCGACCTTGAGATGGCGACGGATATTATTCCCCAAGTTGGAAAAACAGAAGCACCAGGAACTCGCGTCGTGCAAACAGAAGTTGAAGCTATTCGCAAGCAAAAAGCAAATGCTGTAGTAGAAATGCGGGTGGTGGAAACGGAATGGGATGGAGAAATGGCTTATTTAGCTACGCTGCGGGACATTACCGATCGCAAGCGCGCAGAAGAAATGCTTTGGTTGTACGATCGAGCTATGGCAGCTACTAGCACCGGAGTTACGATTTCTGACGCCACTGACCCCGAACATCCAATTATTTATTGCAATCCCGCATTTGAAAGCATGACAGGTTATCGGCGGCAGGAAATTATCGGAAAAAACGGCCGATTTTTGCACGGAAGCGATACCGATCCGGCGGCAGTAGAAATAATTCGCCAAGCCTTGCAAACAGAAAGCGAATGCAAGGTAATATTAAAGAATTACCGCAAAGACGGAACCGTTTTCTGGAATTGTTTCTCCCTATCTCCCGTGCGCGATCGAATGGGCAAATTAACTCATTTTATTGGCGTACAGAGAGACATCACTGAGCGCAAACAAGCCGAAGAAGCCTTGCATAATTCCGAAGCACAAAGCAGAGAACAAGCCGCTCAACTAGCAGCCACACTTAACCAACTCAAAGCCACTAATTCCCAATTAGTTCAAAGCGAAAAAATGTCTAGTTTGGGATTGCTACTTGCCGGAGTCGCTCACGAAATTAACAACCCAGTCAGCTTCATTTACGGCAATCTCACTCATCTCACAAATTATACTCAAGACTTGTTTCACCACCTCGAACTTTACCAACAGCACTATCCTAATCCAGTCGCGGAAATTCAACAGAAAAGAGAAGAAAATGATCTCGATTTTTTAGCTGAAGATTTACCTAAAATACTGTCTTCAATGAGCCTTGGTGTCGAGCGGATTTGCCAGATTGTTCAGTCGCTGCGGAACTTTTCGCGGCACGACGATTCACAGATGAAACCCGTTAACCTCCACGAAGGTATTGACAGCACGCTGTTAATTCTCAATCACCGTTTGAAAGGGAACGGAGAAAAGCCGCCAATTCAAATTGTCAAACAATACGGAGAGTTGCCCCCTGTTGAGTGTTTTGCGGGGCCAATCAATCAAGTTTTTATGAATATTCTCAGCAATGCGATGGATGCTTTAGATGATGCAAACAGTAGGCGAACTTGTCAAGAAATGCCAGAAAATCTCAGCCAAATTAGGATTTGTACGGAAGTTGTCGGCAATTTTGTAGAAATAAAAATTGCCGACAATGGCCCGGGAATAACTGAGGAAGTCAAGCAGCGCATATTTGATTCCTTTTTTACTACCAAACCCATTGGCAAAGGGACGGGAATGGGTTTGTCAATTAGCTATCAAATTATTGTAGAAAGACACAACGGCGAACTACATTGTACTTCCGAATTGGGCAAGGGCACGGAATTTACTATCAAAATGCCGATCGTACATTAGCGCGGAATGTGCAATCAGCATCTTACCAACTTGATATATAGGCAAACAAGCGAGGGGGACTCGCACTCCTACAAAACGAGAAAAATCGTTTTTTCTCGTTCCCAGACTCTGGATGGGAACGCATACTTAGAGGCTCTGCCTCCCCATTGTAAAGAGAATTATAGGGTACTTTTCGGCTCACTTTACCCGCATAAATAGCGAATTAAAAAACCTCTGCACCCTCCAACTTCTTAACAGTTTCAACCTTCGCCCTCGCCGCTTCCCCGCAAGTCTTCGGCGTCGGAAACATCTTCCCAGGATTAGCCAAACCTTTCGGATTAAATACCTGACGCACCCACTGCATCGTCTCCAAATCTACCTCCGAAAACATATCCGGCATAAAACACTTCTTATCAGCACCGATGCCGTGTTCCCCCGAAAGACTTCCCCCAACTTTCACGCAAAGCCTGAGAATTTCGCCGCCCAATTCTTCCACCTTTTCCAGCGCACCTTTTACCGAGTTATCGTACAGAATCAGCGGGTGCAAATTCCCGTCTCCCGCATGAAAAACATTAGCAATCCGATAACCGTATTTCTCGCTCAAACCCTCAATTTCTTTCAAAACATAAGCCATTTGCGTTCGCGGAATTACGCCGTCTTGCACGTAATAATCAGGGCTGAGATGACCCGCCGCCGCAAAAGCAGCTTTCCGCCCTTTCCAAATTTTTAGGCGCGTTTCTGGGTCGGTTGCCGTGGTGATATTTCGTGCTCCGTTATGCTTGCAAATATCAGCAATCCGCTGTTTGTTTGTGGCAACTTCCACTTCTAAACCGTCGATTTCTACGAGGAGAATTGCCGCCGCATCGCGGGGATAACATCCAGTTGCCACCACATCTTCCACAGCATTGATGCTGATGTTATCCATAATTTCCATGCCGCCAGGAATAATGCCAGCGCTGATAATATCGGAAACCGATTCGCCCGCTGCTTCTATACTGGAAAAATCCGCTAGGAGAACGCAAATCGATTCCGGCGCTTTGAGAATTCGCAAAGTAACTTCTGTGGCGATTCCTAAAGTGCCTTCGGAACCGACAAATACACCAGTTAAATCGTAACCGGGCATTTCGGGAATTTCACCACCGACATCGACAATAGAACCGTCGGGAAGTACCAATTTTAATCCTAAAACGTGATTTGTTGTGACTCCGTATTTGAGGCAGTGAACGCCGCCAGAATTTTCAGCAACGTTGCCGCCAATCGAACACACAATTTGACTGGAAGGATCGGGCGCGTAGTAGAAACCAGCGCCGCTAACTGCTTGCGTTACCCAGTTATTAATTACTCCCGGTTGCACGACTACTTGCTGATTTTCTAAGTCTACTTTCAGGATTTTTCGCATCAGGGCAGTAACAATCAGCACGCAGTTTTCTACAGGCAAAGCGCCCCCGGAAAGGCCGGTTCCTGCGCCTCTAGCTACCCAGGGAATTGAGTTGCGATCGCATATTTTCACCACTTGCGCCACT
Organism: Microcoleus sp. N9_B4; assembly: GCF_036701635.1. Taxonomy (NCBI): domain Bacteria; kingdom Bacillati; phylum Cyanobacteriota; class Cyanophyceae; order Oscillatoriales; family Microcoleaceae; genus Microcoleus; species Microcoleus sp. N9_B4. Next base: position 117,400 of record NZ_JAUBRC010000022.1, read on the forward strand.
TCCTCCGTAGTTCGAGGCAATACCACCAGGGCAGGGCGCTGGCGGTAGCTGGCGAGTCCGTCACACTCGTACACAATCAATTCTTCGCGGCGCTGTACCACGCCATTTTTGCCGACTACAGCCTCAAATTCTTTAATAACGGGTTTCCAGTTGCGTTCTGTTTCTACTGCTATCATTAGTGAATTTAATTAGGGAACTATCAATAATATTGTGGCAAGTTTTACTATTTTTGTGCAATTATTTTTTTAAGGGTTGCAATATTGACAAAGGGAAGGATCGGCAGTCTCTCGACCGTCGGGAAATAGTTTTTCTTTAGTATAACCGCACTTTTTGCATTTATAGATTGCCGATCGCGCTAGCTGAGTCGGAAAATAGCAAAGTCCGCAGGGCAATCCGATTTTCGTCTCAGCAATATCGAAGCCCGGCCAACCGCACTCCGGGCAGAATTGCTTAAATTTTTTAACTAAATCGAGAGTTGCATTTTCGATGTTTTTCATCCGAGTTGGATTGTACATCGCCCGCATATCTGTTTCGATGTGAACTCGACCGGTTGACGATTTTTTTAAGCCTGCTGTCACAGCTTCAAAAAATTCTTTTTCTGTCCTAATGCCCTTGACAATTGCGCCGTTACCGAGTGCAGCTTCGCCAACTACAACCACCAGTGCGTGTTCGGGAAATCCAGCTTTTTTAGCAAAATCATCTGCTTCTTGTATACTGGAAACTAACTGGTGACTGTAGTTAGTTTCAACGGAGAAAGAGTCACCGATTAGTTCTAGATTGTTGGCTCGATCTAATAAAATTACGATTTCTCTGTTAGCTGGCAGATACGGCATCATTGGGTGAGGGCCGAAAGTACCTTCGCTGGCAAAGGCAAGAGTTTCGCCCGCAATTTCTAGGGCTTTTTGTGCTTTCTGGCGAGCCGCTTCTATTTGTGTTCCTAAGCGTTTAACTTCTCTAGTGAAGGTTCCGAATGCGTCAGTGTCAAGTGCCGAAGGTACTAGGATATTTACGCCCAATTCTCGTTTTAAAACGGGAGCCATCACCTGTTCTTTTTCGTGCATGGTAGCAAGAACTGCGGTGCGATCGCTCAATAATTGATTAGGATTTCCAGGCTCAAAAATATTAGACATAAAGCAGCATCATTTCATAACAGAATGCTCAAATATAGCAATCCTCGTATCATTTGTGAATTTCTTACTCCCTCCCCTTGGTAAGGGGAGGGTTGGGGTGGGGTCAAAATTTTACTACTCATTTAGGATTGCTATACACCCTTTGACCTAAGTTATCAATTCAGCACTCAAGCGTCAATCTTAAAAGCGATCGCTAGTTGCCCCCAGCCACTCCCCCAGCTTGACCTCTGAGTACAAAAATTACTCCCGTCATAATTAGCGCCACGCCTACTAACCGCAGCGGTGGCAAAGGCTCGTGAAATATCAGTTTGCCACCTAAAACAGTAAACAGGTAACTAATTGACAGTAAAGGCGAGACTATGCTAAGGTTTGCCCGCGACAAAACTACAATAAAGCCGATCGAAGAAATTGCATACAAAGAAAGACCACTTACTATCAACGGCTGAGTAGCCATCGCTATAATTTTTTCTATTAAATTAGCAGCGCCAATGGGCCCTAATATTTTAGCTCCTGCCTTTAGACTAAATTGACCTGCGACGCCGCACAATATTGCAGCAAGTAATAACAGAAAAACGCTTCTATTCATAAGTTTACTAACCTATAGTACAATCAAAAATTGCCGTTACTAAAAACCTGAAAAACTTTAATGAAGTTTTGTTAGGTTTTATTCAGCACTAATATTTTAAGCAGAGATACGGGAAAATCAAGTATGGTCGATCGCGATCGAGTGTGGAACAAATATATGGCAGAGCAGACCAACCAAAGCGGAGAATACACTCTAGAACTATCGATACTCATGCCTTGTCTGAACGAAGCAGAAACTTTAGAAATCTGCATCGAGAAGGCACAGAAGTCCCTGCGCGAACTTGATATTGCAGGCGAGGTCATCATAGCAGACAACGGCAGCACTGACGGTTCTCAAGATATCGCTACCAGAATGGGAGCGAGAGTCGTGCCCGTAGCAGCCAAAGGCTACGGCAGCGCCCTGATGGGAGGCATCATCGCAGCGCGCGGAGTTTATATTATCATGGGCGATGCTGACGACAGCTACAATTTTTCCAACCTCGGCGCTTTTGTCCACAAATTGCGAGAAGGTTTCGACTTAGTGATGGGAAACCGCTTTCAAGGGGGCATCAAACCGGGTGCAATGCCGCCGCTGCACAAATATTTAGGAAATCCGGTGCTGACATGGGTTGGGAGGCTATTTTTTGCCAGTCCCGTAGGCGATTTTCACTGCGGACTCAGGGGTTTTAGGAGAGACTCAATTTTGAAACTCGACTTGCAAACAACGGGGATGGAATTTGCTAGCGAAATGGTGGTCAAGGCCTCTGTATACAAGCTGCGGATAACTGAAATCCCAACCGTACTTTCTCCCGACGGCCGCAGCCGGCCTCCGCACTTGCGAACTTGGCGAGATGGCTGGCGGCACCTCCGATTTTTGCTGCTTTACAGCCCTCGGTGGCTGTTTTTGTATCCGGGTACTGCGCTGATGATTTGGGGTCTAATTGTTAGCATTTGGCTGTTGCCCGGTACTCAAAAGATTGGGAGTATCAGCTTTGATGTACACACGCTGCTTTATGGTGCGATCGCAATTATCATCGGTTTTCAAGCAGTCACTTTCGCTTTTTTCACCAAAATTTTCGCCATCAGCGAGAAATTCCTGCCCGAAGACCCCAAACTCAACAAAATATTTCGCTATGTCACGTTAGAGACAGGATTGATTGTCGGAGTCACGCTGATTTTAATCGGAATAGTTGGCTCGTTCTTGTCATTAACTATCTGGAGCGAAACGGCTTTCGGTTCTCTCGAGCCTTCTAAAACTCTGCGTTTGGTTATTCCCTCACTAACTTGCCTAACTGTTGGTTTGCAGATGGTTTTGTCGAGCTTTTTTCTCAGCGTGCTGAGCTTGAAGCGTAGGTGATAAGATTAAAGTTACTGGCAACATTTTTCAAAACTAAGTTGCCATGCAGTGGAAGAAAAGGGCGATCGTACTTTGGGAATAAAAGGGCGCTCGCAAATTTATTTATTCACTACTTTTTACGTGATCTTCAACATGAGAGCGCAGCACAGCGTTCATTAGAGATTGATAGCCTTTTCCTTGGCTTTTAAACCAATCTAATACATCGCTATCAACTCTTAAAGAAATAGCTTGTTTTGTCAGTGGTGTTACGAGTTTTGCTTTTGCCCAAAAATTCGCATCTAATTCAGGAATATCAGAGGTATCGATCGCAGATTCTGGAATATTTTCTAATTCTTCAAGTCGTTTGCGCGAGATAGTCATATAGCAATCCTAAATGATTTTCTATATCTACAGCAATCCTAAATGATTTTCTCTGTGTAAGTATATTGACGTATTTTGGGGAAATCAAATTTATGTTCGTTAGTAAAAAACTCTCTCCAAAAATTTGACAATCTTAAAAGACCTACATAAATACCAATACTTTCTTAAAAAGTTTTTAGCTTGTAACCAAGTAAGGATTCAGGTGGTGGGTATTGACAAGTGTGATACTGGAAAGTAGAATATAGCAATTATGAAAAAAAACCTGCC